>NZ_CP006951.1:0-340537 GCF_000830885.1 Dehalococcoides mccartyi CG5 | reverse complement strand
CGGCAAGGATGAGGCCACCGAAGCCCTTTCCTGGCTGAAAGAGGCCGGAGAACGCTTTGAGATGGCAGTAATGACCGAGGTGCGGGGCGAATCACAGGCAGATTTGGTAGCCGAATTTGTAGACATACTACAGGTAGGCTCGCGCAATATGTATGATCAGGATCTGTTGGCAACAGTGGCCAGAAAAGGCAAACCCGTTATGTACAAACGCCACTTCGGTGCCAGTATGGAAGAATTCCTTTCCTTTGCCGAATATATAGCCGCAGAAGGAAATAAGGATATAATATTGTGCGAAAGAGGCATAGTGCCGGTGGGCAAGGGTAAAAGCTTCACCCGCTACAATCTGGATTTGGCGGCAGTACCCATAGCCTTAAAGGAAACCTACCTGCCCATCATGGTTGACCCCAGCCATGCCACCGGACGGCGTGATCTGATATACAGCATGAGCTGTGCCGCCATGGCCGCCGGGGCTAACGGACTGATGGTGGAAGTGCATACCAACCCGGCAGAAGCTCTGGTGGATGCATCCCAAATGATAACTCCGCCGGAACTGAAAGAACTCATTGACACCTGCCGTCAGATAAACAAACTGGTGAAAAAACACTAATATATATAAGGAAAGAACCTTGAAAAGTATTGGGCTTAATCTAAGTGGGCGTGAATACAAGATATTGATAGGAAGTGATTTACTGTCTGAAACAGCCACTCTCCTAAGGGAAGCTATCCCTTGTGACAGAGTGGTAGTCATCACCAATATAGATATAAACAGGATTTACGGTAAAAAGCTGAAAAAACACCTTGAATCAAAGGGCATTGAAAGCTTGTTTCTGGAACTTCCTGAGGGCGAAATACACAAGACTCTGGATATGGCCGCCCATATCTATCCCCAGCTAATCAACCACTTTGCCGAAAGGAATACCCCGATACTGGCTTTGGGCGGCGGGGTAATTGGCGACCTGAGCGGGTTTGTAGCCGCCACCTACCAGCGGGGTGTCCCGCTTATCCACCTGCCTACCAGCCTGCTGTCACAGGTAGATTCCAGCATCGGCGGCAAAGTGGCGGTAAACCATGGCGGGGTCAAGAATATTGTAGGCAGTTTTTACCAGCCAAGGTTAGTCATTGCCGATACCGGCTGCTTGAAAACCCTGCCCGAAAAAGAATTTGCCTGCGGCATGGCCGAAATAATAAAGAGTGCCGCCATTGGCAGCAGTGAGTTGTTCAGATTGCTGGAAACAAATACCCAAGCAGTCAAAGACCGTTCTCCGGAAGTTATGGAGGATATTGTCAGCCAGACTGCCGCCATCAAAGCCAGCATAGTCTGTCAGGACGAAACTGACCGCGGCATCAGAAATATACTGAATTTCGGGCACACTCTGGGGCACGCACTGGAAAGCACCTCGTCTTTCAGCCAAAGCCACGGGGCAGCGGTAGCTATCGGCATGTGTTTTGCCGCCAGACTCTCGGTCAGGCTGGGTTTATGCGAAAATGAAACTGCCTTGCGGCTGGAAAAACTGATAGCCGATTTCGGGCTACCCACCAACCCCAAGGATATAGACCCGGACAAAATTATTGAAGCCATGCATCATGATAAAAAGGTATCAGACGGACGTATCCGCTTTATACTCTTAAAAAGACCAGGGGAGGCTTTGATAGCTGAAAATATACTTAAGCCGGATGTTCTTTCCGTACTGGAGGAAATGAAATGAAAATACCGCCAATCTGCTGTGTAATAACCCAGCTTCCTCAGGCTGAGACCCTGAAGAAGAGTGAAGGTGCAGCCTTTTACGAACTGAGGCTGGATCTGCTGGGTGAAAACTGGCGGGAGACGGCGGTATTACTTAACAAACCCTTTATGGCCACCTGCCGCAGGTCTGCCGAAGGGGGCAGTTTTAAAGGAAATGAAGCTGAGCGGATAAACAGGCTGGAAAAAGCCGCATCCGCCGGTGCCTTCATGCTGGATATTGAATATTCCACCCCCAATCTGGAGGAAGTGCTTGGGCGGCTCAGACCACAGGCAAAGTGCTTGTTATCCCATCACAACTTTACTGATACTCCTTCTGCGGCCAAGCTTAAGACGCTCCTAAAGGATATGCTCACCCACCAGGCGGACATATATAAGGTAATTACCACTGCCACCTCAATAAATGATAATATTAATCTGCTTAATCTGACAAAGGAGATACCGGATAAGAAAATTGTCGCTTTTGCCATGGGGGAACCGGGCATTCTGAGCCGTATACTCTGCCCGCTGGCCGGAAGCCCTTTTACCTACGCCAGCCTGAATGACGGCAATAAGTCTGCATCAGGTCAGATGACCCTGGCTCAAATGATTGAAATCTACCGGTCGGTAAATTATGCAAACCATACCTGATGCATTATTCGGGATTATTGGTTATCCGGTAAGTCACTCCGTCTCACCGGCTATGCAAAATGCTGCCTTCAAACACTGCAAGCTGAATTATTTGTATTTGACTATTGCAGCCAAACCAGAAGACCTGCAAAACGTAATTGCCAGCATGCGTCCTCTGAATATACGCGGTCTGAATGTGACCATCCCTCACAAGATAGAGATCATTAAATATATTGATACCCTTGATCCGGCGGCTAAAAAGATTGGGGCGGTAAATACCATTGTCAATGAAAACGGCCAGCTGAAAGGTTATAATACTGATTTTGGCGGTTTTGTGCGTTTACTGGAGCATAACCGCATTGCCCCTGCCAAACATCGCTTTGCCCTGCTGGGGGCAGGAGGCAGCGCCCATGCCATTTCACTGGCTATTTGTACCCTTGGCGGACACTTGACCGTGCTTGCCCGCCAGGAGGAAAAAGCCAAAGATCTGGCCGCAAAAATGTGCCTGCGTTTTAAAGGCAAGGCTCAGGGGCTGGAACTGAATGAGGCTAATCTGGAAGAAACTTTAGCCGAATCTGATATTATCGTGAACTGCACACCCATAGGCATGGGAAATCTAGCCGGGCAAAGCCTTATCCCCCCCCGTTTGCTGCGTCCTGACCTGACGGTCATAGATGCTATCTACAACCCATGCAAAACCCGCCTGCTGGAAGATGCCGAAAAGAAAGGCGCCAAGATAATAAACGGGCTGGAAATGCTGGTCTGGCAGGGAGCTATGTCATTTGAAATCTGGACAAGCCAAAAAGCCCCTTTCCGGGTGATGATGAAAGAAGCAGAGATGGCTTTAGATGAAAACGAAAAATAACATCGCTTTAATAGGCTTTATGGGCGCCGGTAAAAGCAGCATCTCAAAACTGCTCTCCGAAAAGCTTGGCAAACCGCTGGTCAGTACAGATGCCTGCATAGAAACACGGGAAGGCTTAAGTATCAGCCATATATTCAAGGAAAATGGCGAAGATTACTTTCGCCAGATGGAAAGCAAAGTACTGGAAGATATCTGCCAGAATCCAAACCAGATTATAGACTGCGGCGGCGGCATAGTTACCCGCCCCCACAACCTGAGCATTATGCGTTTAAACTGTCTGGTAGTCTATCTGGAAAGCCGCCCTGAAGATTTGGAAAACCGCTTGAAAAATCATACAAACCGTCCGTTATTTAATGCTGAACGTTCAGATAAGATGTTAAAGTTGCTGGAAAGCCGATTGCCGCTATACAGAGATGCGGCGGATATCACTGTTTCCACCCATAACAAATCATGCCATGAAGTCTGCGAAGAAATAGAAGACAGTTTGAGGAAATATGAAAATACATCTGGATAAAAGTTTACCCGGTGGAAATATTGCCGTTCCTTCCTCAAAAAGCTACACCATACGTGGCTTGATAGCTGCCGCCCAGGCAAACGGCCAGAGCCACATAATAAGCCCCCTGATTGCAGACGATACTCTGGCTACCCGCCAGGTGCTTTCGGGGCTGGGTATAGATATAAGCACTGACGCCGGTTCTGAAAACTGGGAAATTACCGGCAATACCTTCAAAGCACCTTCCGGCAACCTGTTCTGCCGTGAATCTGCCGCTACCCTGCGTTTTATGTCAGCTGTATGTGCCAGACTGCCTTTTGAGTGCCACCTGCTGGCCGGGCACTCCCTGATGAGACGCCCCATGTTGCCATTGATTCAAGCCCTGCACCAACTGGGTATAGAGATAGAAACCCGCGGCAATACCACCGTTATCAATGGACAGTTTATCACCCGTTCAAAGGTGAGTTTGCCCGGCAATATAAGCTCACAATACGTTTCTGCCCTTATGCTTATGGCACCAGCCTGCACCCACGGTCTGGAAATCCATCTGGCTACACCGCCGGCTTCATTGCCATATTTAAAAATGACCAAGCAAACGCTGGGAAGCTTTGGGATAAAAGTCCATTCTTCTATAGACTGGCAAGAGATAAGCATCCCGCCCCAGCCCTACCTGCCTGCCAGATACCGGGTAGAGGGAGACTGGTCTTCGGCATCAAGTTTTCTGGCATTGGGGGCAATTGCCGCCCCGGTATTTATATCCAACCTGGACACAGACAGTTTTCAAGCTGACCGCATAATGATAAAATTCCTCGCGGAGATGGGAGCAGAAATAGAAAGCGGTCAAAACTGGGTAAAGGTAAACCCCAAACCCCTTTCAGGTATAAACGCAGACCTTACCCACTCCATAGATTTATTGCCCGCTTTGGCAGTAGCCGCGGCCTGTGCCAAAGGACAAAGCATATTAAGCGGAGTCCGTCAGGCACGTATCAAAGAGTCTAACCGCATTCGGGCAGTCAGCCAGGGGTTGAGTGCCATGGGTATAAACATTATCGAAGAAGATGACCGCCTGATTATTGAGGGCGGACAACCCAAAGGCGCAGAGATTGACAGCTTCGGAGACCACCGTATTGCCATGGCTTTTGGCATATTGGGATCAGTTGTCGGGGAAACCCATATTTCAGATGCTGAGTGCGTAACCAAAACCTATCCTGATTTTTGGAAGAATCTGGAAAGCCTCGGCGGAAAGGTAACACAAGATGTCTAACAGTCTGGGAAAGCTGTTTCAGATTACCAGTTTTGGTGAAAGCCATGGAGATTGCGTGGGAGTAGTAATTGACGGCGTACCGGCAGGCCTTGCTATAAATGTAGATGAAATTCAAATTGAGGTAGACAAACGTAAATCCGGAGCTAAAGCCCATACCACTCCCCGCCGTGAAGATGACCGGATAGAAATTTTTTCCGGTATATTCAATAATTTCACCACCGGCGCACCCATTTGTCTGGTTATCTGGAATAAAAATATAGATTCAAGCGAATATGAACGCACCCGCAGTAAAATCAGGCCGGGGCATGCAGATTTTACCGGTTTTATGAAATACGGAGGCTTCAACGATTACCGCGGCGGAGGGCGTTTTTCCGGGCGGATTACAGCAGGGCACGTTATGGCCGGAGCTATTGCCCGTAAACTTATTTCCACTATCGGCATTGAGGTGATTGGCTATACCGCCGAACTGGGAGGCATAACGGCCAAATTGCCTAAACACAAAGATATCCGCCAGAATATAAGCCAGAGTGATGTAAACTGCCCTGACCTTGCGGCCAGTAAACAAATGGTAGCCCTCATCCAGCAAGCCGCCGAAGAAGGTGACAGTCTGGGCGGGGTTGTGGAGTGTATAGGGCTTAACCTGCCGGTTGGTCTGGGTGAACCGGTGTTTGATACCCTTGAAGGCGAACTGGCCAAAGCCATATTTGCCATACCGGCGGTAAAAGGGGTGGAATTTGGGGCGGGTTTTGGCGCATCACGTCTGCGTGGCTCAAAAAATAATGACCCTTTTAATATCCAGTCAGACCAAATACGCACCACAAGCAACAACTGCGGCGGGATACTGGGAGGAATTTCAGACGGCATGCCGCTCCATATCAGGGTAGCCGTAAAACCCACTCCCTCTATCTCCCTGTCTCAGCCCACCGTAAACCTTGATACCATGACCAATACCAGTCTGGAAATACGCGGCCGCCATGATACCTGCATTGTACCCAGAGCAGTTTCAGTAGTGGAAGCCATGACCTGCATAGTGCTGGCTGATTTGGCACTGAGAGCCGGAATAATACCAAGGGTAATAAAACAATGAACCTTTCTGACCTGCGCAAACAGATTGATAACCTGGATACCGAGCTTGTAAAGCTGATGGCAAAGCGGCTTGAAGTGTCAGACCAGATAGGCAAAATCAAAGAAGAAACCAATTCGCCTGTTCAGGACCTTTCCCGCGAATCAGAGGTACTGAACAGAGTTCAGTCACTTGCCCAGTCTCTGGGTCTTGACCCGCAGGATATTGAATCCCTGTATCAGGAAATCCTTTTCATATCTAAAAAACAGCAACGCTTCACTGTATCCTTTCAGGGAGCGGCCGGCGCATACAGTGAAGAAACCGCCCTGAAGATATTCGGCCCTAACACTCTTACCCTGCCCTGTGAACAGCTGGATGCTACTTTTGAAGCTGTGGAAAAGGGTATGGCCCGTTTTGCAGTAGTGCCGGTGGAAAACTCGCTTGAGGGCTCTATATCCCGCACCTATGACCTGTTGCTGGATTCCAACCTTATGGTTGCCGCCGAACATGAGCTCAGGGTTTCACACTGCCTGATAGCCAACCCTGAAACCAACCTTGAAGCGGTAAAAACCATTTATTCCCACCCGCAGGCACTGGGTCAATGCCAGTCATTTCTGAAGCATCTGCGGGCAGAGCTGATACCTACCTACGATACCGCCGGCAGTGTCAAAATGATTAAAGAAAAAGGTCTTTTAAACGGGGCGGCTATCGCTTCCGAAAGAGCGGCCGTAATATATAATATGAAGGTACTGGAACGGGAAATAGAGGACAATATAAACAACTACACCCGTTTCTTTGTCCTTGCCAAGCAGGATTCCGCTCCTACCGGGAGTGATAAAACATCTGTAGTTTTTGCCGTCAAACATCAGGCCGGGGCGCTGTATGATTTTATAAAGGAACTGGCCTCCCGCGGAATAAACATGACCAAGCTGGAATCCCGTCCCACCCGTCTTAAACCCTGGGAGTACAATTTTTACCTTGATATAGAAGGCCACCGTCAGGACGAAAATGTGAAACAGGCACTGGCAAAAGCCGATGACCATGTAATATTTATGAAAGTACTCGGTTCTTACCCGAAAATGAAAAAACGCATATGAAAATAGGCATCTTGGGCGGCAGCGGCAAAATGGGTCAATGGTTCGGCCGTTTCCTGACAGAAAATGGCCATCAGGTTTGGCTTTGGGGGCGAAACCCGTCCAAACTTGCACCCATAGCCACCCGCTTGGGCGTTCAGGCGGCAACCCGGCCTGATATGCTGGGAGACATGGACTGTCTGATAATATCAGTACCTATTGACGCTTTTGAAGATACCCTTAGGGAACTTGCCCCGTTTACCAAACCAGACCAACTGGTTTTTGACCTGTGTTCAGTTAAGGAACGCCCGGTGGAACTGATGCACCAGTACCTGCCTCACTGCCGCACACTAGGCACTCACCCTGTATTCGGGCCGGGAGCTGAATCACTTAAAGGGTATAACTTTATATTGACACCCACCACCGCCCCGGAAACTGACCTTGCCCAAGGGGTAAAAACATGGCTGGAAAAACAAGGCGGTAATGTTAGGCTGATCAGCCCGGAAGAGCATGACCGGCTGATGTCCGTAGTACTGGGGCTGGCTCACTTTATAGCCATAGTATCGGCAGATACCCTGCTGGGGCAAAACCTGCCCGGCATAAGTAGTGCCGGCGGTACTACGTTCCGCCTGCTGGATACCCTGACCAAAAGCGTTTTAACCGAAGACCCCGGCCTGTATGCTTCTTTGCAGGTAAATATGCCCAAGCTGCCCAAACTGGAAGCCGATTTTATAAAAAGAGCAACCGAATGGGCTGAGTTGGTAAAAAATGGCGACAAGGCCGAATTTGCCCGCCGGATGCAAACCCTTAAAGATAACCTTGCCCGTACAGAACCGGGATTTGAAAAAGCCTATCAGGCCATGTATCACCTGAACCAGCCCAGATGAATACATTTTGGTTAGAATATGGTTTGAACTTTCGGTATTTTGTGGTATTCTATATACTTAGTATTTGATTTTGAACCTGCGGGAGCATTATGAAAATTGGTCCTATAGAAATACTCTTGATAGGCGGCCTGATAGCCATAGTCTGGGCAGTCAGCAAATTCGGCAAGCTGGGTAAAAAATCAGATACCACTGAAGATGCCAAATCTAAACCGGCTCGGGTTGCCCCCAAAGCGCCTCCCCGCAGCCATACATCATACCGATTGCAATATCTGGGTATTATCGTCCTGTTCGGC
Source organism: Dehalococcoides mccartyi CG5 (assembly GCF_000830885.1). Lineage (NCBI taxonomy): Bacteria > Bacillati > Chloroflexota > Dehalococcoidia > Dehalococcoidales > Dehalococcoidaceae > Dehalococcoides > Dehalococcoides mccartyi. The sequence goes on along the minus strand of NZ_CP006951.1, from coordinate 332,249 downwards.
GGCCTCCTTCTGGGCGGCATCAGTTTCCTGCTGGTTAAACAACTGGCATACGGGATTGTCTGGGGTGTGGCCATTGCCGGTATCGGCCTTTTGCTGCTGTTTTTCTCCAGGCGCAAGTAAACTTTCCTCTGTTTGACACCCGCACTTCGGGTTGTTACACTCATTTTGTCTTTATTTAAGGATATTCTGTTATGTATAAAAAGATTGGCATTATATATCACCCATTAAATCCGGCTGCCTGTGACCTGGCTATTAAGCTGACCGCCAAGCTGGATTCACTGGGAATTGAAAACTGGTCTGATTCTGCCTGGCAGGCGGATAAGCTGACTTCCAAAATGCAAAATACCCAGCTTATTTTTACTACCGGCGGTGACGGCACTATTTTACGTACCGCCCATGCCATATTGCCCCTTGAAATACCCATTCTAAGTGTAAATCTGGGTAAAGTGGGCTTTATGACCGAGCTTTCGCCTGAAGATGCCATTTCAGGGCTGGAAAAAGTACTGGCAGGTGACGGATGGATAGATGAACGCAGCCTGCTGGAAGCCGAATATTTACCCCATGACTCCGCTCAAAGCCGGCAGTTTTTCGTCATGAATGACGCCGTAGTAGCCCGCGGGCAAGTTGCCCGGGTTATCTGCGTTTCGGTAGATATAAATTCACAGCCTTTTACCACTTACAAAGCTGATGGAGCTATTGTATCCACCGCCACCGGCAGTACCGGTTATTCTTATGCCGCCGGCGGGCCTGTTCTCCAGCCAAACTCGGCAGATATTATCCTGACACCTATTCTGCCCCATTTGGGACGGGGTTACAGCCTGGTGCTCCCGTCTGACAGCATCGTAGATTTGAAGGTAAATACCTGGCATGAAGCCACGCTGAGTATAGATGGCTTTATCAATATGCAGGTATCAAGCGGAGACACTCTGCGTCTCAGGCGAAGCTCAAAGAAAGTAAAATTCATGAGGCTACGGCCGAATAATTATTTTTACAAAGAGCTTGATACCAAACTGAAAGGTAATAACGAAAGTGTATACGATAGATAAAGCCACCATTAAAGACGCCACTACTATTCACAAGCTGGTAAACAATTTTGCTGACCACGGGCAGATGCTGGCCCGCTCTCTGGCTGAAATATATGAGAACCTGCGGGACTTTTATGTAATCCGCGGTGATAACGGCGAGGTAATTGCCTGTGCCGCCCTGCATATCAGCTGGGCAGATTTGGCAGAAGTAAAATCTCTGGCGGTTTCCGAGGAACGGCATCGTCAGGGGCTTGGAGAAATGGTAGTCAAGGCTTGTCTGGAAGATGCCAAAGCCCTTCGGATACCCACCGTTTTCTGCCTGACCTATAAACCGGCTTTCTTTTTGAAATGCGGTTTCCATGAGGTGGAGAAAAATGCACTGCCCCATAAAATATGGGGGGAATGCTACCGCTGCCCTAAATTCCCCAATTGCGATGAAACTGCCATGATGTTATCACTAGCCGAAGTAAACTCCGTATAAACTAGGAGATCCGATAATGGTTGAAAAGATTCTTTCAAGCCACTATATATACTGCGGAAATCTGGTTAAACTCCGCAAGGTTACCGTGGAATTGCCTTCGGGTAAAACTGCCCCGCGTGAACTGGTGGAGCATAACCCCTGCGTAGTGGTAGTGGCGCTTGACACAGACGGCAAACTGCTGATGATAAAACAATACCGCCTGGCAGCTGCCCAAGACATGTTGGAGCTGGTGGCAGGCAGTATGGATAGCGGGGAAACCCCTGAGGAAAGCACCCGCCGTGAACTGCGGGAGGAAGCCGGGTATAAACCCAATACCCTTAGAAGGCTGGGCGGATTTTATTCATCACCCGGTTTTCTTACCGAATACTTGTATGTGCTGGTAGCAACAGACCTTGAATATGCACCTTTAACCGCCGAAGATACCGAAGATATAGAAGTCTTCCGCTATACCCCGGCAGAGGTAAAAGCCATGATTGCCAATCAGCAGATAACAGACTCCAAGACACTGGCCGGATTAATGCTGTATTTCAGCCAGACTCCCGGTTAACCCAGCTGTCCGCCAAGCTGGCGGCCACCTAAAAGGTGCAAATGCAGGTGCTGGACTACTTGTCCGCCCTCACGCCCGCTATTAATCACCAGCCTGTAACCGCTTTCGGCAATATCCATCTCACGGGCAAGTTTACCTGCCAGCAAAATCATTTTACCTGCCAGTTCGGTATCAGCCTCGTCCAGCTCAGTCAGATTGGCAATATGCCTGCGGGGAATAATAAGTATATGCACCGGTGACTGGGGGTTTATATCTTTAAAAGCCACCAGATCTTCATCTTTATAAACTATCTGAGCAGGTATTTCCCCTTTGGCTATGGCGCAAAATAAACACCCCATATCAGGCCTCCTTAGTACCAACTACCCGGTAAAGAGATTGTCCAAGGGTAAAGGCGTTGTTCCCCTGTGAGTCAATAGCTACGATAGCCGGAAAATTTTCCACCGTGAGTGCCAATATAGCCTCAGCCCCAAGCTCAGGATAAGCAACCATCCGGCTTTCCTTGATACACTGGGAGAGGAGTGCCCCCGCCCCGCCTATGGAAATAAAATAAACCACCTTTTTATTTACAATAGCCCAGCTAACTTCGGCTGAACGGTTACCCTTACCGATAATAGCCCGTAACCCGGCATCCAGCAGTTCCGGAGTATAAGGGTCCATTCGGCTGCTGGTGGTAGGTCCTGCTGAACCTATAACTTCGCCCGGTTTGGCAGGCGAAGGACCCATGTAGTAAATAGTTTGACCTTTTAGGTCAAATGGAAGTTTCTTGCCCTGCTTCAGGGTTTCTACCAGCCTCTTGTGGGCGGCGTCACGAGCAGTGTATATAACACCGGAAATCAGTACCCTATCTCCGGCCTGCAGTTTTTCCAGTTCAGAGGGATCAAAAGGAGAATTTAGTTTTATACTTGACATCAAAGCACCGCCTCACCATGACGGGCACTATGGCACTGCAGATTAACCGCCACCGGCAAACTGGCAATATGGGTAGGTGCAGTCTCAGCCATTACCCCTAGAGCCGTTACTCTGCCGCCTAAACCCAGCGGACCTATACCCAGTTTATTCACCTGCTTGAGCACTTCTGTTTCCAGAGCCGCCACTTCGGGGTCAGTATGGGTTATGCCAAGCGGTCTAAGCAGGGCCTTCTTGGCCATGAACATGGCCTTTTCCGCCGTTGCCCCCACCCCCAACCCGATAATAATAGGCGGACAGGGACTGCCGCCGGCTTTTTCCACTGTTTCCAGCACCGCCTCTATCACCCCTTCACGCCCTACACCGGGCTTAAGCATGAAAAGGCGGCTCATATTCTCCGCACCGCTTCCTTTAGCCATGAAACTGAGCTTCAGGCGGTCTCCAGGGACTATTTCAGTGTGAATAACCGCCGGGGTATTATCGTTAGTATTTATACGTTTTGAAAACGGGTGGCTGACAATGGATTTCCGCAGATAAGCCTGCTCGTAGCCCTGCCTGACACCCAGGTTTATGGCATCAGTAAAGTTACCCGTTATGTGCACTTCCTGACCCACCTCAGCAAAAACAATGGCTGTGCCGGTATCCTGACAGAGGGGTATTTTCTTTTCTTTGGCTATGCGGGCATTTTCCAGCAAACTTTGAAGTATATCCCGCCCGGCAGGAGACTCTTCGGCTTCATATGCTTTATGTAAAGCCGTTAAAATATCCTCACCCAGCTCTGTACTGGTTTTTACAATCAGTTCCGCCAGAACCGCACTTATTCGGGATGCAGCTATTTCCCGCACTTATTTACCCTCTAGATACTCACTGGCCTTGACGAACAGGTCTCCGGCTTGTTTCATCTTGTAAGCGCCTTCTTTGCCTTCTTCGCGGTTTTGTTCGGTAAGCAGTTTCACATAGTGGCTGCAGGCCTGCTGATAAAGGTGCATGGCCTTTTTATATGAATCACGGGCATTTTTAACATTCTCAGCTTCGGGTTCGGGCAGGGTATCAAACCTTTCCAGAGCGGGAGGCAGGCTTTCCTCCGCCTCTTTCAAAGCGGCAATCTTTTCTTCCAGATTGCCGTTTATAACTACATCTTCAAGCTTGTAAACTGTATCATCCAGCTCGGTTTTCAGTTTTAGAAAAGCATCCAGAAATTCTTTATCTTTACTCAATGTATTGTCTCCTTTAAACTTATTAAAGTGAAAGAGAGGCTATCTGCACCTTTACCATTTCGGCAGAAGCCTGAAGGCGGGCATTTTCCTGCCCGTCCAGCGGCAGGGTGATAATTTCCTTTATACCGCCTTTGCCCAACTTTACCGGCACACCCAGTACAATATTTCTCAGGCCATACTCTCCGTCCAGCACCGCAGCACAGTTCATAACCTTGCCGCTGCCTAGAAAAATAGCCTCTACCATGGCGGCTACTGAAGCAGACGGGGCATAAAAAGCACTGCCTGTTTTAAGGAAAGCCACAATCTCGGCACCGCCGTTAACCGCCCGTTTGGCCAGTTCATCCGCCTTTTCAGGCGAGACTAGTTCAGACAGGGGTTTACCGTTTACCAGTGTAAAGCGGGGCATCACCACCATACTGCCGCCGTGTTCACCCATTACGCAAGGGCTGACAGCCGAAGGGTTTACCCCAAGCTCACGGGCTACGAAGGTAGCCAGACGCCCTCCGTCCAGCACCCCCGAAAGACCCACTACCCGCTTCCGGGGCAAACCGGAAAGTTTCCATGCCAAATAGGTCATGGTATCCACCGGATTTGAAACGACCACCAGCGTTGCTTCGGGGGAATATTTAAGGCAGTTTGAAACCACATCAGTCATAATCTTCTGGTTTATGGCCAGCAGTTCTTCACGGGTCATGCCCGGTTTGCGGGCAATGCCGGCGGTTATCACCACTATCTCCGAGCCAGCTGTTTCGGCATAGTCATTACTGCCGGTAATGGTGTGGCGAAAACCCAAAACACTAGCGGACTGGGAGATATCCAGAGCTTTGCCCTGGGGAATACCCTCCACCACGTCCAGCATGACCACATCTGCAAAGTCTTTTTCTATAAGGCGTTGGGCCAGAGTAGCACCCACATTGCCGGCACCTATTACACTAATCTTGGGCATCTGTTTTCTTCCTCACCTGTTATCACTGCGGGTAAATAAGCCTACGGGTACAATACCCGTAAACCTTTAGCCGTATTTATTATTTCATTTTGGCTATTATGGCATCTGCCACCTGCGAAGTACCCACTGCCACTGCCTGTTTGTCAGGAGAAAGCATATCGTAAGTAACACTCTTGCCTTCGGCAATAACCGCCGCAATAGCATTTTCCAGCTTGTCAGCAGCCTTTTCTTCTTTAAGATAGCGGAGCATAAGCACACCTGAAAGCATCATAGCCATGGGATTTACCTTGTTCAACCCCTTGTACTTGGGGGCAGAACCATGGGTAGGCTCAAACAGGGCGTATTCATCACCGATATTGGCACCCGGTGCAACCCCCAAACCACCCACCAGTCCGGCACACAAATCAGATAAGATGTCTCCGTACAGGTTGGGGCAGACCAGTATATCAAACTGGGTGGGGGTTTTAACCAGCTGCATAGTCATATTGTCTACAATCCGGTCTTCAAACTCTATTTCAGGGTATTCCTCCGCCACTTTGCGGCCTACAGCCAGAAACAGCCCGTCTGAATATTTCATAATATTGGCCTTGTGGACAGCAGTTACCTTTTTGCGGTTGTTATCTTTGGCATATTTAAAAGCCCAGCGGAATATGCGTTCGGTACCAAACACACTGATTGGTTTTATGCTGATACCCGAATCAGTCCGTATTTCCACCTTTTTATTTTCTTTAATAAACTCAATAAGCCTTAGGGCTTCGGCACTGCCCTTTTCAAACTCAATACCGGCATACAGGTCTTCCATGTTTTCCCGCACTATGACTATATCCACATTGTCATAACGGGAGGGAACACCGGGATAGGTCTTACAGGGGCGAAGGCAGGTATACAGATTAAGGGCTTTACGCATACCCACATTTACGCTTCTGAAGCCTGAGCCAACCGGGGTGGTTACCGGCCCTTTTATGGCAACCTTATTTTTCCTGATGGATTCAAGCACCATATCCGGCAAGGGTGTGCCATATTCAGCCACCACGTCCGCACCGGCATTTACCACTTCCCAGTTAAACTTAACACCAGTAGCTTCCAGCACCCGACGGGTAGCTTCAGATATTTCAGGACCAATCCCGTCACCGGGTATAAGGGTTACATTATGATACATCAAAATAAAACTCCTTAAACTTCGTTCAGTTTGAAATCACCGTATTTCTTTATATAGGGCATAACCCCGCCCTCATCAAGTATCTTCAGCATAGCGGGAGGTATTTTGCCAAATGTCAGCTCTGCTCCGTTGGTACGGTCATATATCTTGCCGCCATCAAGGTCTACTTCCAGTTCGTCACCTTCGGCAATTTTATCGGTATCACATATAAGTATCGGCAGACCCAGATTTATGGCGTTGCGGAAGAAAATGCGGGCTACTGACTTTGCCATTACCGCATTCACTCCAGCCATCTTGATAATCAGGGGGGCATGTTCACGGGAAGAACCCAAGCCGAAGTTATTGCCCGCCACCACAAAATCACCGGGTTTTACCCTCTGGGCAAAAGTGGGGTCAGCGTCTTCCAGCACATGCTTGGCCAGTTCCGGCAGGTTGCTCCGCAGGTGCACCAGCCTTCCGGGTGCAATATGGTCAGTGGATATACTATCACCAAACTTAAAAGCCTTGCCCTTAAGCATTACATTACCTCTCTGGGATCTGAAATTTCACCTTTGATGGCAGATGCGGCAGCAGTTGCCGCACTGGCCAAATAGATAAACCCTTCGGGGTTACCCATACGGCCTTTAAAATTGCGGTTGGCAGTGGAAAGGCAAACTTCGCCGTCTCCCAGCACACCCTGATGGACGCCCAGACAGGCACCGCAACCGGGCGGCATAATATTAGCCCCGGCCTGTACCAGTATTTCTATATAACCCAGACGGATAGCTTCCAGATATATTTTTTGTGAGGCAGGCGTGACTATAAGACGGGTTTGGGGATGGCGTTTGCGGTTTTTAAATATAGCCGCCGCCACCGCCAAATCATCCAGACGCCCTCCGGTGCAGGTACCGATAAATACCTGATCCAGTTTGGTACCCTTAAGTTCACGGGCAGTAGCAGTATTATCCACGGTATGGGGTTTGGATATGGTGGGTTCAAGGGCGGTAGCATCTATTTCTATTACCCTTTCGTACACTGCATCTACATCAGCCGCCAAAGGCTGGTAGTCAGCCTCACGCCCCACCGAACACAGGTATTCAAGTGTCTGGCGGTCAGACGGGAAAAGCCCTACTTTAGCCCCGGCCTCAACCGCCATATTGGCAATAGTCAGCCTTTCGGCTACCGTCATATTGTTCACAACATTACCGGAAAACTCCAGAGCTTTATAGGTAGCCCCATCCGCCCCGATAAGTCCGATAAGATGCAAAATAAGGTCTTTTGCGTAAAGCCCATGCTTGAAACGCCCGCTGACTACCACTTTAATAGTCTCCGGCACCCGAAACCAAGTCTTGCCCAGAGCAAAAGCCACCGCAATATCAGACGAGCCCATGCCGGTAGCAAAGGCACACAGACCTCCGGCGGTAACCGTATGGGAATCTGCCCCTACAATCACATCACCCGGTCTGGCCAGCTTTTCAGCCACCAGCTGGTGACAAACTCCCTCGCCTACATCAAAAATAAGGGCTCCGGTATCCCGGGCAAATTTGCGAAGCAGGATATGGTCTGTTGAGAGCTGTCTCTGGGGGCTGGGTGCGGCATGGTCCAGAAAAAGGGCTGTCCGTGACGGATTAGCCAGTTTGGTAAAGCCGTTGTCCCAAAATTCCCTGACAGTCAGAGGGCCGGTGGTATCCTGAACAAATGCCAAGTCCACCATGGAGACTACAATGTCTCCGGCACTGGCATCACTGCCAGATTTCAGGCTGAGTATTTTTTCTGCTAGTGTTTTCCCCATGTTTTGTTTATGCAACCTTCCTTTACAAAGGTATATTCCCATGTTTTTTGGGAGGATTTACCAGTATTTTATTCTCAAGAGAGCGCAGGGCTTTTATAATTTTGCTCCTGGTATCAGCCGGATCAATTACATCATCTATATAGCCCAGCTGAGCCGCCTGATAAGGGTTGGCAAAGTGTTCCCGATATTCTTCAAGCAATTTCTGCCTGGTTTCTTCCGGATTGGCAGATTCAGTAATAGCCTTGCGGGATACGATATTTACTGCCCCTTCCGCCCCCATAACTGCCACTTCACTGGCCGGCCAGGCATAGTTTACATCTCCCCGCAGGTGTTTACTGCTCATCACAATATAAGCACCCCCGTATGCTTTGCGGGTGATAACCGTTATCTTGGGTACGGTTGCTTCCGCATAAGCATAAATAAGTTTAGCACCATGCTTGATAATACCGCTATGCTCCTGGTCTGTACCCGGCATGAAACCCGGTACATCCACAAAGCTAACCAGCGGTATCTCAAATGCGTCACAAAAGCGGATAAACCGGGCTGCTTTGAGTGATGCATTTATATCTATAACACCGGCCATATGCGAGGGTTGCTGGGCAACAATACCCGCAGGCTGCCCGCCCATCCGCACAAAACCGACAATTATATTCTGGGCATAATTTTTGTGAACCTCAAAAAATTCTTTTTCATCAGCTACTTCGGTGATAACCTTTTTCATATCGTAAGCCCGTTTGGGATTGTCCGGTATTATATCCCTCAGATCACGGGTCTTGCGTTCCTCGTTGTCCTTGTTTTTACCCCGTGGAGGTTTCTCGCGGTTGCTCTGGGGCAAAAAACCCATCAGTTCTCTAACCTGCTCAAAACACTCTTTTTCATTTTCGCATAGGAAATGGGCTACCCCGCTTTTCTTGGCGTGGATTTCAGCCCCACCCAATGCTTCATGACTTATATCTTCACCCGTTACCGTTTTAATAACATCCGGCCCGGTGATATACATCTGGCTTATGCCCTTGACCGCAAAGATAAAGTCTGTCAGGGCCGGGGCATAGACTGCCCCGCCGGCACTGGGACCTACCACTATCGAAATCTGGGGAATAACCCCGCTGGCAATAGTATTCCTAAGGAGTATATCACCCACCCCGCTCAGGCTGGCAACACCCTCCTGTATGCGGGCACCGCCTGAGTCATTTATGGCAATAAGCGGCGCACCTGCCCGAATAGCCATATCTATTACCTGGGCTACTTTCTGGCCGACTACTTCAGAGATAGAGCCGCCCAGAACAGTGAAATCCTGCGAATAGGTAAACACCAGCCGCCCGTTTACCAGACCACTGCCGGTTACCACCGCATCCCCTGCATTCCGCTGTTTTTCCAGCCCAAAATCACGGCAACGGTGGGAGGCAAAAGCCCCCAGTTCATTAAATGTCCCTTTGTCAAAGAGCAATTCTATACGTTCACGGGCAGTTAACTTGCCCCGCTTATGCTGAGCTTCTATTTTGGCTTCTCCGCCGCCCATTTCCGCCTGCTTTTTAAGGCGGTTCAGGTTGTCAAGTTGATCCTGTACAGCCACACACTTCCTCCACCCAAAACTCCCGTAATGATAACACAGCCCACTATCAAGGGCAACTGAACTCACGTTTGTATTGTACGTAGATACAGGGGTAAACTGCCCTTAAGTACATCCATATATGCCGTAAGTATTAGTACTTATTTTTACCAAATCCGTTGCTTATCAAACTTTGTTTGGGATATACTTTTAATCAAGGGTAATCCGTGCCGGCCAAGTAAATCTTGCGGAGGTGCATTATGGACAAACCCGTAAACAAAACCTACACCCCCGTACTCTCCCTGTACGAAGCAAAAAAGGAAAACCTTATCCCCATCCTGCTGGCCTTCCAGCGCAATTTTTCTTACCTTTCCCGTGACATGATGCAAAAAGTAGCCGCTTACGTTGGCGTACCGGAAAGCTCTGTTTACAATATTGCCACTTTTTACAGCCAGTTCAGGCTTGAGCCACCGGGAATACACCGGGTGCATGTTTGCCGCGGAACAGCCTGCCATGTGATGGGGGCTGAAAGGCTGCTTCGGAATATTGAAAAACGGCTGGGCATTAAAGCCGGTGAAACCACCCTTGATAATGAAATAAGCCTGGATACTATTAATTGTGCCGGTATTTGCGGTCTGGCACCTACCCTTGAGGTGGACGGCAAACTCTATACCCGCCTTAATGGCAGCAGCTTAAACCGCATACTGGGCAAGAAGAAAAGATAAACCTCGCCAAGGGGTTTAACAGCGGTTATAATAAAACCGTTATGCTTTACACCGGTACAGATATTATTGAAATCCGCCGCATCAAAGCGGCTGAAGCCCGCTGGGGCGAACACTTTTTAAACCGCATATTCACCCCGGCTGAATTATCTTTATGTAAAGACCGATTCCCCTCACTGGCAGCCCGTTTTGCCGCTAAAGAAGCGGTAATAAAGGTACTCAGCCTGCCTAAAAACCAAAGCTACACAGAGATTGAAACCCTGAACCTGCCTGAAGGCCAGCCGTCAGTCAATCTGTACGGGCAGGCACGGGATAAAGCCAATATCCTTGGTATCAAACACCTGTCTATCAGCTTGTCTCACTGCCGCGAATATGCCATTGCAATGGTAGTTGCCCAAGACTGATAGAATTACGCTAAACCCGCAAATAATTTAACTTTTACATTATGTTCAAACACTTTATACCAAATTATAAAAAGTGCTAGAATGGTAGCAGCTAGACAAAACAGGAGAAACAACATATGTCGGGACATTCCAAGTGGGCTACCATAAAGCATGCCAAGGGGGCGGCTGATGCCAAACGTGGCCAGCTGTTTACCAAGCTTTCCCGCGAAATCATCTTCGCCGCCAAACAGGGTGGCCCCAGCCCCGAAGGGAATGCCCGACTCCGCCTAGCCATACAAAAAGCCAAAGACAGCCGCATGCCTTCCGATAATATTGAACGGGCTATTAAAAAAGGCTCCGGCGAACTGGAAGGAACGACTGTTATTGAAATGATTCTGGAAGGCTACGGACCCGGAGGTGTTGCCGTACTGGTAAACGGTATGAGCGACAACCGCAACCGCACAGTTTCAGATGTCCGCCACATGTTCTCCAAAGGCGGCGGCAGTTTGGCTGAATCAGGGGCTGTATCCTGGATATTTGAAGCCAAAGGGGTTATCGGAGTGGAAACCGCCGGACTGGATACCGATGAACTGTCTCTAAAAGCCATAGACATGGGGGCGGAAGACGTAAACACAGATGAAGGCTACATGGAAATCTATACGGCCATGCCGGATATGGAAAAAATCCGCCAGCAGCTGGAAACACAGGGCGTAACCATAGATTCAGCCGAAATAAATATGGTACCCAAGAATACCGTTAAGCTGGACGAAGAGACCGCCATGCAGGTTTTAAAGCTTCTGGACAAGCTGGAGGAACTGGATGACGTCCAGACTGTATCCTCCAATGCAGATTTTGACCCCGAAGTAGTGGAGAAATACCACTCCCAGGCTTAATTTATGAGAATATTGGGAATAGACCCCGGTACACTGGTGGTTGGTTACGGCATTATTGAGGCTGCAAATGACGAACTGACCTTGGTCGGTTTTTCCAGTTTGACACCCCCAGCTTGCGCACCTATACCCCAGCGTCTGGCTTACATATATAAAGGTTTGGTAGAGGTAATCGAACTGTACCAGCCTGATGAAGTAGCAGTAGAAAGCCCGTTTGCAGATAAAAATATTAAGAGTGCATTAGCTATCGGCAAAGCTCAGGCAGTAGCCCTGCTGGCAGCCGCCAACCACAGCCTGCCGGTGACCGAATACAGCCCGGCCTGTATAAAAAGCCGGGTAGCCGGCTCCGGCAATGCCTCCAAAGAGCAGATACAGGAAATGGTACGCCTGCTCTTAAATCTGGCCGAGATTCCCCAACCCAATGACGCCGCTGATGCTCTGGCAGTAGCTATCTGCCATCACAGCCAAAGGGCTTTTACAAATATAATCTCACAGGGAGACTTAACATGATTTCAAGCCTGAACGGTATTCTGGAAGCCAGCGGCAAAGACTGGGCAGTAATAAATGTCTCAGGGGTAGGTTTTCGCTGTTATATGCCCGCCACTTCTCCCGCCCTTATCGGCGGGCTGGGGCAGAGAGTACGGGTATTTACCCACCTGCACGTCCGTGAAGATGCCCTGTCCCTGTTCGGTTTCGCCACAACCGAGGAACTCTCCCTGTTTGAAACCCTAATAGACGTAAGCGGCATAGGTCCTAAACTGGGCTTGGCTATGCTTTCGGTTATGAATGCCGAAGCCTTGGCTTCAGCCATAATAAGCGGCAACGCAGAGCTACTCTCCACCATACCGGGCATAGGCAAAAAAACCTCCAGCCGCATTATTCTGGAACTGAAGGACAAGATAGCCAAAAACTGGGAGGCAGGGGTACTCAGCCAGGTTACCGAAGCCAATTCAGATATTTTAGCTACCCTGACCGCTCTGGGGTACTCCTCAAGCGAAGCCGCCAAAGCCATCTCCAGTTTGGGGGATAACGGTGACTTGCCTCTGGAAGAACGGATAAAACTGGCACTAAACTACTTTAACAACAAGTAACATTTGTAGATTGCCCTGCCCCACTCAAAAGTTTATAATTTTGGTATGCCATCTTTCAAAATAGTCTCAGATTTTGCACTTACCGGTGACCAACCCCAAGCAGTGGAAAAACTGGCTAAGGGACTGGTAAGCGGGCTTACAGACCAGACCCTGCTGGGAGTGACCGGCTCAGGCAAAACCTTTACCATGGCTAACGTTATAGCCAGAGTAAACCGCCCCACCCTGATAATCAGCCACAACAAAACTCTGGCCGCCCAGCTCTATTCAGAAATGAAAGAATTCCTGCCCGAAAACTCGGTGGAATACTTTGTCAGCTATTATGATTATTACCAGCCTGAAGCTTATGTCCCCCAAAAGGACATGTACATTGAGAAAGATTCAGATATAAACGAGGAGATTGATAAACTCCGTCATGCCGCTACCCGTGCCCTTTTTGAACGCCGGGATGTGGTTATCGTAGCCTCGGTTTCCTGCATATACGGTTTGGGCGAACCGGAAGAATACCGCAGTTTTGTACTCCCTTTGAAAAAGGGCCAATCTTTCCGGCGTGACCTTATCCTGCGGCGTCTGGTAGATATGCAGTACGAACGGAATGACCTTGATTTCTCCCGCGGCAAATTCCGTCTGCGGGGAGATACTCTGGAAATTCAGCCGGCTTACGAAGAACTGGCACTCAGGGTGGAATTCTTCGGTGATGAAATAGAACGGATAGTCAGCCTTGACCCGGTAAGCGGCGAACTTCTGGCTGGTATAGAAGAGATAAATATCTACCCCGCCAAGCATTTTGTGACCTCAGCCGAAAAAATGGCTGAGGCCATAAAGAGCATTCAAGCCGAGCTTGAAGACCGCCTGAAGGAACTGGAAGCCGAAGGCAAGATGCTGGAAGCCGCCCGCCTGAAGCAACGAACCAATTATGATTTGGAGATGATGGAACAGGCAGGATATTGCTCAGGGGTGGAAAACTATTCCCGTCATCTGGCAGGGCGAAAAGCAGGCAGTGCCCCTTGGACACTACTGGATTATTTCCCGGAAGATTTTCTGCTGATAGTTGACGAGTCCCATATGAGCCTCCCCCAGATACGGGGAATGTACGCCGGAGACTCCGCCCGCAAAAAAACTCTGGTGGACTACGGCTTCCGCCTGCCGTCAGCTATGGATAACCGCCCCTTGAGCTTTGATGAATTTAAAGCCAGAGTCAAACAGGCTATTTATGTATCAGCCACACCCGGCCCGTATGAAAAAGAACACTCCCTGCAGGTAGTGGAGCAGCTGGTACGCCCCACCGGTCTGCTTGAACCGGTCATGACGGTAAAACCCACCGTCGGGCAGATAGATGACCTGCTGGAAGAAGTAAAAAAACGGGTAGCGAAAAATGAACGGGTGCTTATCACTACCCTTACCAAAAAGATGTCTGAAAAGCTGGCTGATTATCTGGTAGAAATGGGAGTAAAAACCCATTACCTGCACTCCGAGGTAGATACTCTGGAACGGATAGAAATACTCCGTGACCTGCGTCTGGGGGTTTATGACGTAATAGTGGGCATAAATCTGCTCCGCGAAGGATTAGACCTGCCTGAAGTCAGTCTGGTGGCCATACTGGATGCCGACAAAGAGGGATACCTTCGGTCTGAACAGGCACTTATCCAGACTATGGGACGGGCTGCCCGCCATGTGGACGGGCAAGTAATAATGTACGCAGATAAAATAACCGGGTCTATGCAGCGTGCCATGGATGAAATTATCCGCCGCCGTAAAATACAGGAAGATTATAACCGCCTGCACAATATTACCCCGCAGGGTATCCGCAAGGCTATCAAGGATATAAATGAACGTATCCGCTCGGTCACAGCCGAAGTCAGCGGCCCGGAGTTCAGACCCACCCCCACCCTCAGGGAAGATATTGCCCGTTTGATAAAAGAACTGGAAAGCCAGATGAAAAAAGCGGCTAAAAATCTGGAGTTTGAACGGGCAGCCCTTATCCGTGACCGGGTGGTGGAACTGCGTGCCGCACTTGAAATAGACCCGCTGGGCAGAAAATGAAAGACCCGAATAAGACACCCCAGACCCGTCAGGAACAACGTGAACAAAGGCTGCTAAGCCGCCGTAAACAGATGACCCAGCACGGCAAAGGCCTTGCACAAGTTTACAAAGACGCAGTTGAAAAGAAAGCCAAACAAAAGCCCTGAAATAATCAGGGCTTTTCTAATACTTTAAGCTGTATTACTTAATACTCATCTTTTGGTACTTCGGCTTTGCCGTCATCACCCTCAATAGCTTCCCGCAGTTCATCTGCCAAGCGGGCAGCTCTGGGGTAACCAATATGCATCTTCCTCTGCAGGAACGAGGCAGAAATAATATTGTTATGCTCTGAAATAAGTGCCATGGCCTCGTCAAACAGAGGGTCTTTGGTTCGGCTTTTTTGAGCCGGCGGCGGGGCGGTTATCTCCTCCACTTTCAAAGCTTCAGACGGAGAGATATCTTTCTGGTTGGTCCAAAAGTATATCAAGCGTTCACTTTCGGCATCCGAAACATAACAGCCCTGCAGACGTTTGGGTTTAGCAGCCTCGGTAGGCATGTAAAGCATATCACCCCGCCCCAGCAGTTTTTCCGCACCCACCATATCCAAAATAGTCCGCGAGTCTACCTGTGAGGTAACCGCAAAACTGATACGGGTGGGAAAGTTAGCCTTGATAAGCCCGGTGATGACATCTACTGACGGGCGTTGGGTAGCCACTACCAGGTGGATACCCACAGCTCTGGCCATCTGAGCCAAGCGGCAAAGGATGTGTTCAACCTCATCAAAACCGGCCATCATCAGATCTGCCAGTTCGTCTATAATCAGTACAATAAAAGCCATTCGGTCAGAACCAACACGGGTCTTGTTGTAACCCTCAATATTGCGTGAACCGGCTGCCGCCAGTGTCTGATAACGTCGGTCCATCTCAGCCGCCAACCAGCGCAGGGCAGACAGAGCTTTTTCCACGTCTACAATTACCGGTGTAGCCAGATGAGGCAAACCGTTAAATGGGGTAAGTTCCACCCTTTTGGGGTCAATCATAATAAACTTCACGCTTGCAGGCGTATTGTTCAGCAACATACAGCATATAATGGAGTTCAGGCAGACTGTTTTACCTGAACCGGTAGCACCGGCAATAAGCAAATGGGGCATCTTGGTCAGGTCACCGGAAACAGCCTCACCGCCTGCACCTTTACCCAAAGCCAAAGCCAGTGGTGAGCGAGCCAGTATCTTCTGGAAAGTGTTAGTCTCCATAACGCTCCGCATGGATACCACCCCGAAAGAAGTGTTAGGTACTTCGATACCTACTATAGATTTACCCGGCACAGGGGCTTCTATGCGTAAACTGGGTGCGGCCAGAGCCAGTGCCAGATCGTTTGCCAAAGAGGCAATACGGTCAACCTTGACCCTTGTCTTGGAAACCTCCACTTGCCGGGAAGTAGTCTCCCCGTCTTTATCACGTTCTTTTATTTCTTTAAATTTGCGGTCCCAGCCCGGTTCCACCCCGAATTGGGTAACGGTAGGTCCGGCATTTATCTGGATAACCTTGCCCTCCACCCCGTAACTGGCCAAAGCATCTTCAATAGCCCGTGCCCGCTGAAGATTATCCGCTTCCGAAAAACCTATTTCGGTAGTTTTATCCAGCATTTCTATAGGCGGCAATTTCCAGCCGTCCATCTCTACCAAACCCTCAGCCTCGCCATATTTCTTCCAGACTTCGGAAGCCACCTGCCTGCGGTCAGCGTCCGAACGGTCATCAGCCGGTTTGGGTTCTCTGGCAGTATTTTCCGCCGGCATATTGGGAAGCTCTGTCTGGGGAGCAGTTTTAGCTGCCAGAGGGTTTTTAATCTCTATTACCCGTGATTCGGTTTTGCCGAATGAGGGCAGTTTTATAGATGGAAGTTCTATCTTCGAGGCAGGTTTTGTGTTAGCTAACCTGCGGACAGGTTCACCCATATCAGGGCTGATACTGTCTTCGTGACCACCAAATACCGGACGGCTGACTACCGTACGGTCAAGCCGGGCTACTTCAGGCATATTAGAACGGCGGGAGGGTCTGAAAATACCTTTGAAAAGCCCACTCAGGCTTTTCCAGACTGCACCCGGAGCTAAAAGTATGATTCCCAGCACAATCAGAGCCAGTACCCGCATAAATCCGTTTACATCGGTTTTGCCGCCCAGTATGCCTAAGCCTATGTCACCGCCGGCATCCATCATACCCAGCATACCCCAAGCCGCTAGAATAAGCACCACCCCGCCCAGCCATTTGTTCCAAAGATTCAGACGGTAGCGGTGAGCCCATTCGGACATCTGGTCAAACCTGAGAGCCACAATAGCAATAATAATACCCAAAAGAATAAGCAGCAGCCCCCAGCCAAACAGGCCGGCCGTACCACTGCCGAAATTGGCAAAAAAGTCTGTCACGCCTTCCCATTGCCAGACCACAAAGGCCATAGCCGAAGCTACCAGCATAACCCAAAGCCAAGACGCTCCTCCCTTGGCGGGAGTGCTTGAAAAAGCCTTCTTTGAGGCGATTTTTTTGGTCTTGCTACGCACAAGGGCAGGTTTCTTACGCTTGCTTGCAGTTATCTTAGCCGGGGTTTTTGCCCTTGGCCTTGCATTCCGCAGGGTTTCTCTGGGATCTTCTTTTTTAGGCATATCAACCTCGTCTACAAACCTACACTTTTACCATAACCGGGATAACCATGGGACGCCGTTTAGTCTGCTCGTAGTAAAACTTGTTCAGCGTTTCTTTAACATCATTATACATAGCCCCCTCGGGAATATCCTTACCGTCATGGTCAAGCAGCTTGATTATAAGGTCACGACTGGCATCCAGCATAGCTTTAGATTCATCAGGATCAACAAATCCCCTGGAAACAATATCCGGCCTGCCCACCAGCATACCGGTTTGCTTGTTAATAGCCACAATTGCCACTACGATACCGTCCTGTGAAAGCATACGGCGGTTGCGGAGTACCACCCCGCCCACATCACCCACACTCAAACCATCTACGTAGACATTGCCGGACGGGACTTTGCCCGTAATACGACCGGACTTGGTATTTAACTCCAGTATATCCCCGTCTTCCATGACAAAGGCATTTTCCGGAGCAACACCCATAGTCCGGGCAAGCTCGGCATGCATGGTCAGGTGGCGGTATTCGCCATGCACGGGCACAAAGTACTTGGGGTTGACCAGATTGAGTACCAGCTTCAGTTCTTCCTGACTGGCATGCCCGTGTACATGTACTTTGGCTATGCGGTCATAAAACACTTTAGCCCCTTGGCGGAAAAGGCTGTCTATAGTACGGCTTACCAGTGATTCATTGCCGGGTATGGGGGACGCCGAAATAATTACGGTATCCCCTTTCATTATGTGGACATGGCGGAAATCACGGTTGGCTATACGAACAAGGGCAGAGGTAGGTTCACCCTGAGAACCGGTAGTCATCAAAACCACTTTCTCCGGGGGTACACGCTGAAGCTGCTCTATATTGCATACCAGACCTTCAGGCACTTTAAGGTAGCCCAAATCGGTAGCCATTTTATGAATTTCAGTCATACTGCGGCCGGCAAAAAAGAGCTTGCGCCCGTATTTGGCAGCGGCATCAATAACCTGCTGCTGGCGGGAAATAAGCGAAGCAAAGGTGGTAACCAGTACCCGCCCCGTAGCCGCCCCGATAATACGGTCAATATTTTCGCCCACCACAGTTTCCGAGGGGGTATAACCGGGCAGTTCCACATGGGTGGAGTCTGACATCAAAAGCAGTACTCCACGCGAGCCCAGCATAGCCAAACGTGACAGATTGGTAGGTTTGCCGTCTACCGGCGTATAGTCCAGTTTGAAATCACCGCTGTGGACTACCGCCCCGATAGGCGTCTGGATAACCAGCCCCACCGAATCCGGCAGACTGTGGCAGACCGGATAGAAGTCTACTTTGAGTTTACCCAGCTTGAAAGTACCGTCAGACGGGATAACATTTATCTTGGTCTGGTGGAGCAGTTTGGCTTCCTTCAGCTTTACCGAAATAAGCCCTTGGGTAAGTTTAGTACAATAAATAGGTACATTTATCTGGGGAAGTATATAGGGTAACGCCCCTATATGGTCTTCATGTCCGTGGGTAATTACAATACCCCGTACTTTTTCACGGTTTTCCAGTACATATGAAATGTCGGGTATTACCAAATCTATACCCAGCATTTCTTCTTCGGGGAACATAAGCCCGCAGTCTATCAGGATGATGTCTTCCCCATATTCTACAGACATCATATTCTTGCCTATCTCACCCAGGCCACCCAGAGGTACAATCTTAAGTTTAGGTTTTGCCATACTTCATCAGAACAGGCCTAACTGCCGGGTTGGAGGTTCTTTGGGAACTAAAAGCGCCTCGGCACATTTCAGTTCTTCAAGCAACCCCGGTATCCGGAGCATATCCTGTTCAATCTCCTTACGTAAGCCCCCCTGGTGCAGGGCTGCGGCCGGGTGGTACATAGGATAATAAATTATCCCGTCCCGTCTCATCGGCTGACCATGAATTTTACTTATGGTAATACCGGTGAAGTACCTGGCCATAGAAAACCTGCCCAGAGTGACTATGATTTTTGGTTTTATTATTTCTATCTGGCGGTCCAGAAAATTGCAACAGGCAGAAATCTCGTCCGGCAGGGGGTCACGGTTGCCCGGCGGACGGTCTTTAACTACATTGGTAATATACACATCTTCCCGCGTAAGCCCTATAGAGCAGATAAGCTCTGTCAGGAATTTGCCGGCTGCACCTACAAAGGGACGCCCCTGCTGGTCTTCGTTAAAACCGGGGGCTTCGCCAATAAACATAATTTTGGCATCGGCATTCCCTTCACCGGGGACAGAACAGGTACGGGTAGTATGAAGATTACAACGTACACAACGGGCTATTTCTATATATATGCCCTTGAGTAATTCTTCTTTATCATGCATTATATTATTTATCTGACATCTAGCTGCCTAATAGGGTTATGATAACACTGTCAATATGTCAAGTCAATTTGATATAATATCCCTTGCGTTGTAGACTTACGCTGATTGTTTTTTTACACCTGAAAGGAGAGCCATGAGCTTTTTAAAGACCTCGGATCCGGCAGTTTATAATGCCATAATGCAGGAAACCACCCGCCTGAAAGAAACAATTGACCTCATAGCTTCAGAAAACTATACCAGCAAGGCTGTTTTGGAAGCTCAAGGTTCAGTTTTCACCAATAAATACGCCGAAGGATACCCCGGCAAACGATATTACGCAGGCTGTGAATACGCAGACGCCGTAGAGGAACTGGCTATAGACAGGGCAAAGACCCTGTTCCATGCCGAACATGCCAACGTTCAGCCCCATTCCGGGGCTCAAGCTAATATGGCCGCCTATTTCGCCATGGTAAAACCCGGTGATACCATAATGGGACTTACCCTTTCCCACGGCGGACACCTGACCCATGGTTCAAAGGTCAATTTTACCGGCAAGCTTTACCATGTAATTGAGTACGGGCTGAATGCCGAAACCGAGCGGATTGACTATGATAATCTGGAAAAACTGGCTATGGAACATCGCCCCCGCATGATTGTGACCGGTGCTTCAGCCTATCCCCGAATACTGGATTTTGAACGTTTCAGGGCTATCTGTGACAAGGTGGACGCCAAACTGATGGTGGATATCGCCCATATTGCCGGTCTGGTAGCCGCCGGGCTTCATCCTTCACCAGTGCCATACGCTGATGTGGTTACCTCTACCAGCCATAAAACCCTGCGCGGCCCGCGCGGCGGCTTTATACTCTGCAAAGAGCAATACGCCAAAGCTATTGACCAGGCAGTATTTCCGGTAATGCAGGGCGGACCTCTTATGCAGGTAGTTGCCGCTAAAGCAGTGGCTTTTCAGGAAGCCATGCAGCCCGGTTTTGTCACTTACCAGAAAAAAACTCTTGAGAATACCCAGGTAATGGCTGAGGAACTACGCAAGCTGGGACTCCGCCTGGTTTCAGGCGGTACCGACAACCATCTGGTATTGGTAGACTTAAGCCCCATAGGGGTAAACGGTTATGACGCCCAGCTGGCACTGCGCAGAGCTGGCATTGTAATCAACCGCAATACCGTACCCTTTGCCGAAAACCAAACTGCCAACGTACCGGCAGGCATACGCCTGGGCTGCCCGGCAGCAACCAGCCGCGGATTTGGTCCGGCTGAAATCCGCCAGACTGTTGGCTGGATTGGCAAGGTACTTAAAAACATAGGTAACGAAGACGTAGAAAAACAGGTACTGGCCGAGGTAATTCACCTCTGCCGCAAATTCCCTGTACCCGGCATAGATATATAAAAAGGGGGAACGGACGTGTTGGTTAACGGCAATTTGACAGAAGAACTGAAAATCTTCACCGGCAATGCAAATCCTGATCTGGCCAAGGCGGTAGCAGAATACCTGAAGGTTCAGATGGGCAAATGCGAAGTTTTCCAGTTTTCAAACGAAAACATATTCGTCCGCATACAGGAAAGCGTCCGCCAGAAAGATGTCTACGTTATCCAACCAACCTGCTCACCCGTAAACCAGAGCATTATGGAACTGCTTATTATGATGGACGCCCTGAAACGGGCTTCGTCAGAGAGAATTACCGCAGTTTTGCCTTATTACGGTTATGGCCGTACTGACAAAAAAGACCAGCCCAGAGTACCCATTACCGCCCGTTTGGTAGCCGACCTTTTGACCACCGCCGGTGCCAGCCGTATACTGACCGTAGACCTGCATGCCCCCCAGATACAGGGCTTTTTCAATATGCCGGTTGACGAACTGACCGCTGAAAACCTGCTGGCTAACTATTTCAAGAAAAAGAACATAAAGGATCTGGTGGTCGTAGCCACAGATGTAGGCATCTCCAAAAAAGCCCGTGACTTTGCCGCCAAACTGGATGCCCCTCTGGCGATTATTGAAAAAAGACGCATGGGCAATAACGACATAACCAGAACCATAAATATCATCGGTGATGTAGAGGGTAAAAACGCCCTGACCTTTGACGATGAAATAGATACTGCCGGCTCACTGGTAGGCAACGTAAATATACTTATAAGCAAAGGGGTGAAAGAAGTATATTCCTGTGCCACCCACCCGGTGCTTTCCGGCCCGGCTATCCAGCGCATTGCCACCTCCCCCATAAAGGAACTGGTGGTAACTGACTCAATACCCCTCACTCCCCAGAAAAAAATAGATAAAATAACTGTTCTTTCCATCGCTCCTCTCATCGGTGAGGCTATTTACCGGATACATACCGGTAATTCCATCGGAGAGATGTACGATCAGATGCAAATGGAGTAAACCATGTTTAAATTCTTTTCCAGCTTCGGAGACTCAAACGAAAAAGAGATCCGGGCACTTGAACCGCTGGTAGACAAAATAAACCAGCTTGAAAACTCATTCACCACCCTGAGTGACGAAGCCCTAAAGGCTAAAACCATTGAATTCAGGGCACGCCTGAAAAATACTTTTGAAACTACTACGGCAGGTATTCAGGAAGATATAACCAGTACCACTGCTGAACTAGCCGAAGCCCAGAAGATAGCCGACAACAGCAAACAAAGCCGCCTTAAAGCCAAACTGGAGTCTTTAAATAAAGACCTTTCCGCTAAAGAGAATACCGCTCTGAACGGAATACTCCCTGAAGCCTTTGCCGCTGTCAGAGAAGCTTCCCGCCGGACTATCGGCCTAAGGCATTATGATGTTCAGCTTATCGGCGGTATGGTACTCCACCACGGCAAGATAGCCGAAATGCGTACCGGTGAAGGTAAAACACTGGTTGCTACCCTGCCCCTCTATCTTAATTCCCTGCTGGGAAAAGGCGTGCATCTGGTAACTGTGAATGATTATCTGGCCAGACGTGATGCCTACTGGATGGGACCTGTTTACCACGCACTGGGGGTTAGCGTTTCCAGTATTTATCCCATGCAAACCCCTACTGAAGAACTGCCTTCACGCCTGTTTGACCCTGACTATACCTCGGAAATACCCGGTGACCCATGGACGCACTTCCGCCCCATCTCACGGCAAGAGGCCTATAAAGCGGATATTACTTACGGAACTTCTACCGAATTCGGTTTTGATTACCTGCGTGACAACCTGCGGCCGGACCTTGCCCAGTGTGTTCAGCGGGATATGAACTATGCCATAGTAGATGAAATTGACAACCTGCTTATAGACGAAGCCCGTACACCTCTTATCATCTCCGCCCCGGATACCGAGGCAGGCAAACTGTACGATGTATTTGCCCGCCTGTCTCCCCGTTTGGTAGCCGTAAAAGACTATGAGATAAATGAGAAAGACCGCAATGCTGAACTGACCGAAGATGGTTGGGCAAATGTGGAGAAACTGCTTTCACGCGAAGGCGTCATGAAGGGCAACAGCCTGTATGACCCCCAGAATGCCCCGCTTATCCGCCACCTGCGAAATGCTCTTTCCGCCAAAGAGTTTTATAAGAAAGACCACCAGTATGTAGTCAAAGAAGGTGAAATTATCATTATTGATGAGTTCACCGGCCGCATGATGCTGGGACGGCGTTACTCCGAGGGCTTGCATCAGGCTATCGAAGCCAAAGAACATGTAAAGGTACAGCAGGAAAGCAAGACCTATGCCACGGTAACCATTCAAAATCTGTTTCGCATGTATCGCAAACTTTGCGGCATGACAGGCACCGCCGCTACTGAAGCGGAGGAATTTTCCAAGATTTATAAACTGGAAGTGGTTATTATCCCCACTAACAAACCCGCCGTTCGTGAAGACTACGGCGACCAGATATATAAAGACCAATCCGCCAAATTCAAGGCCGTGGTCAATGAAATTGACGAAATGCGTAAACTGGGACGCCCGGTACTGGTTGGCACAGTTTCCATTGAAAACTCTGAAATGCTTTCAAACATGCTGAAAAGGCAAGGGATTGAACACAAGGTACTGAATGCCAAACAGCATGAAAAGGAAGCTCAGGTAGTAGCCGAAGCCGGCAAACCCGGTGCGGTAACTGTAGCTACCAACATGGCCGGACGCGGTGTAGATATACTGCTGGGTGGCAAAGAACCAACTAAAGATGACGCCAAAGTCTATAACGAGTGGCAAGCACACCACCAGCAGGTGCTGGAAGCCGGCGGTTTACACGTAATAGGTACAGAACGCCACGAATCCAGACGGATTGACAACCAGCTTAGGGGACGCTCAGGCCGACAGGGAGACCCCGGTTCTTCGCGGTTCTATGTAGCGCTGGATGATGATATTATGCGCCGGTTCGGCAGTGAACGCATACAGGGCATAATGGAATGGGCCGGCATGGACGAAAACACCCCCATAGAAAACGGTCTGGTCAGCCGCACTCTGGAAAATGCCCAAAAACGGGTGGAAGGGTACCATTTTGACGTACGCAAACACCTGGTGGAATATGATGACGTAGTAAACAAGCACCGCGAAGTCATCTATGCAGAACGCCGCAAGATACTCTCCGGGGCAGACCTGAAATCCAACATACTGGATATGATTCGGGAAGAAATAATAACCCAGACTGCCGAACATACCCGGGGATACGACTCTTCAGAATGGAATCTGGATGGGCTTGTCACCCACCTTAACGGCATTTTTACCCTGCCCGCCGAGATAAATGCAGAAGCGCTGGCTAAACTTTCTCAGGAAGAAATAACCGACCTGCTCACCCGCACTGCCGAAGAGCTTTACCAGAAAAAAGAAGATGAAACCGGAGCGGGCTCTATGAGACTGCTTGAACGGATTATCATGCTTCACACTCTGGATTCACTCTGGGTGGAACACCTGACCATTATGGAAAACCTGAGAAGGGAAATCGGCTTGCAGGCTTTTGCCCAGCGTGACCCCCTTATCGCCTATAAGAACGAAGGCCATGTACGTTTTCAGGAATTGCTGGAAACTATCAAACATGACGTAGTTCACAATATTTACCGGATTGGTATACAGATTCAGCATCAAACCGAATCGGCTACTGCCAAAGCTGCTTCCCGCCCGGTACAGCAGCAAAAACCCCTGCCCGCCGCACCCGCTGCGGCCATACCCGGCGTCTCTGCCAAAGCGGCTACTCAATCCACCACTCCCGCTGCCAAGGAAATAGGTAGAAATGACCCCTGCCCCTGCGGCAGCGGGAAAAAATACAAGAAATGCTGCGGCAAATAGCCACTTGGCAAACGGATAAATTAGTTGACTGAAATATTAAACGGACAAACCCCGGAATTGGTTATTGCCCGCCTCAGGGCAGCCATAGAAAAGGGGCAGGCGTGGTATCCTGCCCTGCTGGAAGCGGTAGCTGTCTGGCCGCTGGATAGCGAAGAATATGACGGCCGCCATTACCAGTATCTGATTGGCGGCGAAGCACTGGACCTGATACTCCTGTTTGAGCGCTTCAGCCGTGAACTGGAAGATCTCATACCCGCCCAAGAACGGGATAACCTTCTTTTCAAGGGGATTGCCCCGCAGGAGCTTACTGCTGATGAACTGCTGGCATTTCTGGGAGAAGTACGTTACCGCCAATACCTTAACTACTTTTACGGCATTACTGTAGAAGAAGCACTGCTGGTAGTTACCCAGAGTGACGTCCGCAAAGAACACCGTTCACTGGGAGTACGAAGGGAAGGCACGGTTATAGATGAAGCCTTTGTCCAGCTTTATGAACGTACCCATGACGAAATGCTGGACCAGTTCCGCCGTGAAAAACGTTACTCCAAAACCGGTACCATAAAAATCCATCAACTCAAAGAGTTTACCTACTGGCTGTTTAAATACCGACTGTTGCACAGCGAAAAAGCCAGAGTAGCTTCGGATACCAATAAATCTTTGAACTACCTCAAAAAATATGCCCGGCGGCTTCAGCAAAAATCCAACTAATTCGGTTAATTCAAGTATTTCACCAAATGATATATTGCTATAGTCCTAAAGATATAATACAATCATTTAACAGTACTAATTCCCCACTTACGGAGGCTTAACATGGCGAAAACCAAAGTCTTGATAGCTGATGATCATGCAGTCCTTAGGGAAGGTATGAGCCGATTGTTAAGTCAGGAAAAAGACATAGAAGTAATCGGCGAAGCCGGAGACGGGCAAGAAGCGGTTGATATGGTAGCCCAGCTCAAACCGGACGTAGTCCTTATGGACATAGTCATGCCCAGACTGACAGGGGTGGAAGCAACCAAACTTATCAAGAAAAATAACCCTTCCACCTGTATCCTAATACTTACGGCCTATAGTGATATCCGCTATATACTCGGTTTGCTTGAAGCCGGAGCCAGCGGTTACCTGCTGAAAAGTGCGAAAAGCGACGAGATTGTGGGGGCTATCAGAGCTATAAAAGCCGGCGAATCCGTACTGGATTCAGTTGCCACCCGAAAACTGCTGGAACGGGTAGTAAATGTGAGCAAGGAATCTGACGAAGATAAAGTCCGCGGCCAACTCTCCCCGCGTGAGATTGAAATACTCCAGCTGGCATCAAAAGGCCTGAGTAACCGCGAAATTGCTGATAAACTGACTCTGTCCATGCGGACAGTAAAAGCCCACCTTTCAAATATATTCAACAAAATGCGCTGCAGTTGCCGCACCGAAGCCATTGTCAAAGGCTTTCGCGAAGGTTATGTAATGCTGGAAGATGTACCTCAGGGGATAGACGGCTATGACCGAAACACGCTTTAAACCGCCGGCACTCTGCCACCGCTGCTTATTTGAAAATGCCTCTGATGCTATCTGGTTTTATGACCGGAAAGGGCATATTGTATATGCCAACCGGGCATCAGCCGAACTGACCGGTTATACCCGAACCGAGCTTAAACAGAAAAACCTGAAAGACCTGCTGACTACTGCCTCTGAATATGACCAGATAATGGATATGAATTCCCGTATAGCCGTTGGTGAAGAAGTAAAAATGCCTTACGAGCAAAAAATCCGCCGCCATGACGGCTCGGTGGCGGTACTGCGTATGGCAACTACACTGGTAAAATCAGCTGACGAAGTACTTGGTTTTCAAAACATAGCCCGTGATATTACCGAAGAACTTCGCCGCCAGCAAAACATGAAGTCATTCGTTCAGGATGTTATACGGGCACAGGAAGCTGAACGCAAACGCATCTCCCGTGAACTCCATGACGAAGTAGCCCCCCTGCTTTTACTGCTGATGCAAAAGATAGATAATCTGAGCAAACAGTCTGAACGTGATATTGCAGACTGCAAACCCCAGCTTGACGCCCTGCGCACCCAGTCTGAAGAGGCACTTGAAAGCCTACGGCGGATAGCCCAAGACCTGCGTCCGCGTATACTTGATGACCTGGGGCTGATACCTGCTCTGGAATGGCTGACCGAGAAACTGGCACAGGACGGGCAGATACATACAGAATCAAACGTAAAAGGGCGTGAAGTAGAGCTGACAGCCGAAATCCAGCTGCTTATCTTCCGCATTGCCCAGGAAGCCTTTAATAATATCCGCAAACATTCGCTGGCCACCTGGGTCAGGCTGGAACTGGAATTCAAACCCAAAGCCATTTTGCTGACCATTCAGGATAATGGAAAGGGGTTTAACCTTTCGGAACAGACTGATAATCTGGCTCAAAACGGCAAACTAGGGCTGGCAGGTATGCATGAACGCGCCCAGCTTATTGGCGGGCATATACATATACTTACCCACCCCGGACAGGGCACTACCGTAATTGCCGAAGTACCTACTACCAATCCGGATACAAAGCCGGCTTCCTAAGCTGATTTAAGGCGGCTTACTTTCTCTATATAACCTTCCAGCTTAATACGTTCCTTGTCCACCACCGCCTGAGGCGCTTTGGCAAGGAACTGCTCATCTGAAAGCCGGGTAGAAAGCCGTTCTATCTGGATTTCCAGTTCGGAAATCTCCGCTTTTACCCGCTTGGCCTCTACCTCAAGGTCTACCATAGTGGACATGGGCACCACCACTTCAATTCCGTTTAGCACCAGAACCACCTCAGTGGCAGTAGACGCCCCGCTATAGTGGCCGGGCAGGATATTTACCGGTCTGGCGCGGGAAAGGGTCTCTACCGCCCCCAGGTAATTCCCAAGAACACTTGCCATATCCCCTGCATAAATATTCGCCTGTATATAGCGGGAGATTTCTACATTATGTTCTGCCCGCAGATTACGGAGCGAACGGACTATTTCAACCAGACTGCCCATAACGCTTTCAGCCTGTTCATCAAAACAGGTTTTATCTGCCGCCGGATAAGGGGCAACTATAATGTCCGTTTCCCGAAGAGATTCAGGCAGGTATGGCCTCAAATAACTCCAGAGTTCTTCAGTAATAAAAGGCATATAGGGGTGCAATAAACGCAAAATGCTGGAAAGAACCCTAACCAATACCGGGCGGGGCGAGACAGACGCTTCATCACGCAGCCGTACTTTGGCAAGCTCTATGTACCAGTCACAAAATTCACCCCAGATAAAATCCTGCAAAACCCTCTGGGCTTCGCCAAACTGAAATTCCTCCATCAGGCGGGTGACATCTGCTGTCACCCTGTTCATACGGCTGATTATCCAGCGGTCTTCAAGGGGTAATTCAGCTTCTGGTGTAAGTTCTTTTGCCTCACCCAGATTCATTATGACAAAACGGCTGGCATTCCAGAGTTTATTGGCAAAGTTACGGGCGGCTTCAAGCTTGGTTTGCCCCAGCTTTGAGTCGTTGCCCGGAGAAGTACCGAAAGTAACTGCAAACCGCAAGGCATCTGTACCATACTGGTCAATAACCTTTAGCGGGTCTATTACATTCCCCTTGGTTTTGCTCATCTTTTCGCCCTTGTCGTCGCGTATCAAACCGTGCAGGTATACAGTACGGAAGGGCACCTCATTCATATCTTCCATACCCATTACAATCATGCGGGCCACCCAGAAGAAGATGATATCGTAAGCCGTTTCCATGACAGTACCGGGGTAAAAGCGTTTCAGGTCTTCGGTCTGGTCAGGCCAACCCAGAGTGGAATGCGGCCATAACCCGGATGAAAACCAGGTATCCAGCACATCAGGGTCTTGTTCCAGCTCGGTGCCGCCGCATTTGGGGCAGACTGTGGGATCCACCTTGGCAACTATCATCTCCCCGCAGGGACAGTACCAGACAGGTATGCGGTGCCCCCACCAGAGTTGGCGCGAGATACACCAGTCACGGATATTTTCCATCCAGTTCTGATAGACCTTGTTAAACCTTTCGGGCAGTATCTGGATACGCCCGCTGTTTACCGCCTCCAGAGCCGGTTTGGCTAAGGGTTCCATTTTCACAAACCACTGTTTGCTGACCATGGGTTCAATAACGGCACTGCAGCGCTGGCAATGCCCCACAGAGTGGATGTAATCTTCTATCCTAAGCAGCAGACCCAGTGATTTCATCTCTGAAACCACATACTCACGGCAGGCTTTGGCAGTCATGCCACTGCACGGGCCGGCATTTTCATTCATAGTGGTATCACGGTTCTGAATGGTAATCATAGGCAGATTATGGCGAAGCCCCATTTCAAAGTCATTGGGGTCATGGGCAGGCGTAACCTTGACTGCACCCGTACCAAAAGCCATATCCACCGCTTCGTCTGCAATAACGGGTATGCGGCGGTTCATAATAGGTAAAACCACATTTTTGCCCACCATGCCTGCGTATCTGGTATCATCCGGGTGAATGGCAACTGCCGTATCCCCCTGCATGGTTTCAGGCCGGGTGGTTGCCACCGTTACAAACCCGCTTCCATCTTCCAGAGGGTAACGCAAGTGCCAGATATGCCCGGCTAAATCTTTGTGGTCTACCTCAAGGTCTGAAACAGCGGTACCACAACGGGGACACCAGTTGATTATTCGTTCACCTTTGTAAATAAGCCCTTTTTCATAAAGGTTGGTAAATATCTCACGTACAGCCTTGACCGGGCCTGCATCCAGAGTAAAGGTCTCCCGGTCCCAGTCACACGAAGCCCCCAGACGCATATGCTGATGGCGGATTTTTTCACGGCAGGGGTTAACCCACTCCCACATCTTCTCTAAAAAAAGTTCCCGTCCCAGCTGTTGGCGGGTTTTACCTTGCTTGGCCAGTTCCCGTTCCACTACTACCTGAGCGGCAATGCCGGCATGGTCTACACCCGGCAGCCATAAAGTCGGCTCACCCTGCATACGGTGCCAGCGGATCATGATATCTTCCAGCGTAGCAGTCAGGGCGTGCCCAAGGTGGAGCTCCCCGGTAACATTAGGCGGGGGCATGATTATAACAAATGGTTTCTTGTCTGAATTCGGGTTTGGCTTAAAGTAGCTCTTTTCCATCCAGTACTGATACCATTTTTTCTCAACCTCGGCGGCTTCATAAGCCTTAGCCATTTCAGGCAAATCGGAACACTGAGCCATACTAATTACCTCACAAACAGCGGCTAGATAACAACCCGCATTTGACTTGAAATATATAATCCTATTTTGGGCGTATTAAATCAAGTTTTAAAGTAAACCTGAAATTTCATCAAGGAGTCTGGCGGCCGCTTCCTGTTTCTTTAAAAGCGGCAATTCCTCTACCCGGCCGTTTTTAAAGAAGAGAGTCAGGCGGGTAGTATCTGAACCAAAGGTGCTATCCGGCTGGCTGATATCGTTAGCCGCTATTATATCCAGATTTTTGTCAGTCATTTTTTTAACGGCATTTATCATAAGGTCACGGCTTTCAGCCGCAAACCCCACCTTTATAAAATCACCCTGCAGGGAAGCTAATATATCCGGGTTGGCCACCAGATGCAAATCAAGCCCCTCAGCCCCCTTTTTAATCTTGTCCACGGCTGGTTTTTCCGGACGGTAATCCGCAACTGCGGCTGTCATTATCAAAGCATCTGCCCCTTTGACTGCTTCTCTAAGGGCAGCAAACATCTCCAGCGCAGTTTCGGTGTATTTTATGTCAACTCCAAAAGATACAGGCCTGTCGGTAACACCCGAAACCAACCTGACGCTGGCACCCCGTCTGACGGCTTCTTCAGCCAGAGCATACCCCATCTTGCCGGAACTGCGGTTACCCACATAACGCACCGGATCAACCGGCTCGCGGGTGCCACCGGCGCTGATAACCAGCTTTTTACCCGCCAAAGGGCCGCTTTTAGCCAATACCTGAGTAACTGAACCCAGTATTTTATCCAGTGAAGCCAGCCTGCCCTGCCCCGTTTTACCCGAAGCCAGACGGCCGTATTCCGGTTCTACAAATATAAAACCCCATTCCTTCAGCTTTGAAATATTCTGCTGGGTGATGGGGTTTGAGTACATATTGTCATTCATAGCCGGGGCTATTATGACCGGTGATTTACAGGCCAGAATAGTAGCCGAAAGCATATCATTCGCCAGTCCACAGGCCAGTTTGGCAATAATATTGGCGGTAGCCGGAGCTACTAGAATAACGTCTGCTTCCTCTGCCAGAGAGACATGCTCCACGCTGTATTCGGAGTTTATATCCCACATACTGGTCACTACCGGCTGGTGGCTGAGAGTCCGAATGGTCAGGGGGGATATAAAGCGGCAGGCATCTTCGGTCATAACCGCTTTTACTGTATACCCTTCGGCAAGGAGCTTGGAGGCAATATCCCCCGCTTTATAGGCAGAAATACTGCCGGTTATCCCCAGAACTACCGTCTGTTCTTTATTCATATCCGTCTGCACTCCCCCGGCAAGCCCCCTTCACAAGATGTTTTAACCGGAAGGATAGCTGCTGCCGTTCCATACGTTTCCTATTTTAATATATAAAAATCACTAAACCTTATTCATCTGGTAAATAAACCTGAGCCCCTGAAGGGTAAGGTCCGGGCGGACTATATCAAAAATACGGCTGCCTTCGGCTATCAGTGAGGCATAACCGCCGGTAGCCACCACTCTGGCTTTCTGCCCCAGGTCAGCCTGAATCCGCCTGACCAGCTCCTCCACCAGCCCTATATAACCGAAATACACCCCTGACTGCATAGCCGAAACAGTGTTGGAGCCGATGGCTTTGGCGGGATGGATTATTTCAATCTTGGGCAGTTTTGAAGTTTTCTCCACAATGGCCTGAGCCGAAGTGGCAATACCTGGTGCAATCGCCCCGCCTATATATTCCCCGCTTTCCGAAAGAGTATCAAAAGTGGTAGCTGTGCCCATATCCACTATTATGCACGCCCCTGGATAAAGCACTCTGGCGGCAGCGGCATTTACTATGCGGTCAGCCCCAACCTCACGCGGGTTATCCATGCGTATCTTAACCCCGCTCTTGATACCTGCACCCACTACCAAAGGTGTAGCCTTGAAATAGGTTTTAAACACTTCCTCAAAAGTAGTGGTCAGGGGCGGCACAACGCTGCACATAATTACACGGTTTAGCTCTCCCGCCTGTATGTCCGCATGCTGCAAAAGACCTAAAAGCAGGCTGGCATATTCGTCAGCCATACGCTGGGCAACTGAACCCAAATGCCAGTTTGCCAGCAGTTGTTCACCCTCAAATATACCTATATTTACGCTGGTATTGCCGATATCTACGGCAACAAGTTTTTCTGTGGCAGCTTGTT
This sequence comes from Dehalococcoides mccartyi CG5, assembly GCF_000830885.1. Taxonomy (NCBI): domain Bacteria; kingdom Bacillati; phylum Chloroflexota; class Dehalococcoidia; order Dehalococcoidales; family Dehalococcoidaceae; genus Dehalococcoides; species Dehalococcoides mccartyi. The sequence continues at coordinate 299,994 of NZ_CP006951.1, read as the reverse complement.
TATTCATAACTTAGTCCTGTTTCAATCCTTTTATAACCACAGGCAATTTTAACAGCAAATCCGAAGCCAGTACACCGGCATCACCTATCTCACTCCGCAATGCTTCTGCGGCCAGAGAGTGCAGGTAAACTCCCAGTCCTGCCGCCTCAAAAAGGCTTACGCCCTGCCCCAAAAGACCGCCTATTATTCCGGCAAGTACGTCACCCGTACCGGCTGAAGCCAGCACAGGGTTAGCCGCCGGATTGCACAGGGTTTCCCCCTGCGGTGATGTCACTATTGTCCCGGCACCTTTCAGGATAAGCGTCTTGCCCCATTTGCAGGCAAACTTTTGGCAAAGCCCGAAACGGTCAGACTGAACAGCCTCGGTGGTAGTTTTTGCCAGACGGGCCATTTCACCCGGATGCGGGGTGAGTACCGCATCAAATTTATATTCCAGCCACCAATCCGGGATAGCTGAAAGTATATTTAATGCATCTGCGTCTATTATAACCTTAAGCCCCACGGGCAGGTTTGAGAGCACTTCGGTAACCAGTCTGGCGGAATACCCGGTTTGACCCAGACCCGGCCCTATAAGGAGTACATCATATTTACCCAGTTCACTCAGGACAAGGCGTGCAGCAGAGTTATCTGCAGTACCGGAGGATACTTCAGGCAAAGGCAGATAAGTAGCTTCAGGTATTCTGCTCGCTACTGCTCCGGTCAAACTTTTCGGCAAAGCCAGTGTAACCAAGCCCGCACCAACACGCATAGCGGCACTCCCTGCTAGTATGGCCGCCCCTATATAACGGTCACTCCCGGCTACAATCATCACCCGCCCGAAACTGCCCTTGTTGGCATGGGGGGAACGAACAGGCAAAACACTCTTTGCCCAGTCTTTTTCAATCAAAACGGCTTGGATATCGGTTGTCAGTTCAGGCGGTATGCCGATATCCGCCACCGAAACCGCCCCGCTTAATTCCAGCCCGCGGTGGGTAAAAAGCCCTTGCTTGGCAATGCCCAGCGAAAGTGTAAAGTCCGCCTTTAGGCAAGCATCATCCGCCTGCCCGGTATCAGCATTTAAACCGGAGGGTAAATCTACGGCCAGCACTTGCATCTCTGGTCTGGTATTTCTAACGTTTGCTGTCATTTGCAGAGCTTCTTTATAAATGCCTTCAAGCGGGCGGTTTACGCCTGTACCCAGCAAAGCATCTATTACCAAATCTGCATCCGCCAGATGCTCTTCAAGTTCCGCTAAACCTGCAAATATATCACCTGAGGCTTCCAAACAGCCTTGAACGGTTTTGCCTTTTGGGGTATCTATAAAAGGCACAAATATGCTTACCTTTTCACCCCAGCTCCGCAGATAACGTCCGGCAACCAGCCCGTCACCCCCGTTATTGCCCGCACCCGCCAGTATCAGCACCCGACAGCCATTTTGCTCTTCCAGCAGATGGCGGGCAAACACAGCCACCGCCCTGCCGGCATTTTCCATCAGGGTTTCGGTACTAATGCCCTGTTTCAGGCAGGCATCTTCTATCTGGCGCATTTGGACGCTTGAGATTATTTCCATTTCCTACCAGCTTTCGCTAAGGCTAAGACGAGTTTATCAGCAAGAGGGGTTATTATCAACACCCAGTCTGTTTAATACTTCCTGCATGGCCTGCCAGTGGCTTCCCTTCCAGAAAACCCGCCCGCAGTGATGGCACTCTTTGAACTCAGTCTGGTTCTGGTAAACATACGGAGGCACTTTTTCAGACAGGGTTTCTTTCATGACGGGATAAAGGGGATAATTGCACTCTATGCAACGGCTGAAAGGTAATATAAACGAATGCAGCGCCATATCCGACAAAAGCTGCCGAAGCTGGTCTTCCGCCACTTCGATTTCAAAGAGCATAACCTTTAAATTACCCTTTTTAACCAGCCGCCTTTCCCTAAGCAGATGATCACGGGTAAGTATTACCCGCCCCTCGGCAAGGGCTTCGGAAAGAAGCTGACGGTCAGACCCGTTGCCAAAACGGCGGGCATCAAAACCCAGCATTCTCAGGTAAACAGCTAGTTTCCCCACATTCTGGTCAACCAGAAAACGCGGCGGCTCAGAGACAGCAAACATACCTATTCTCCCAGACGGAGTTTCAGCCCTTCACTGGCCATAAATATGTCAGCAGCCAATCTATCCGCTACTGCCTGTATTTCAGTTTTAATCTCTTCTTCGAACAACGGCGTGGTATGAAGGGTAACTATTTGGGGCAGATAACCTTTCATCTCCCTGAACAGTAAAAGCTCCGTCTCCAAAAGCTCAGGTGACAAGTGCTTGGAGGTTAAAGCCAGCTCAGTGAGTTTGTTCGGCATGGTCAGTTCAATAATAAGCAGTTCGGGGTTAACCTGTTCCCAGACAGCCCCCAGACCAGACCCTGTATCCGAGGTATAAAAAAACGAATGCCCGTTTAAGTCTTTTACCCAAAAACCGGTGGTATCTCTGGAATGAGGGACAGATACCGGCAATATACGGTAACCCTGACAGTCAAATTCCAAACCGGGGGTAATCTTATTAAACCGCAAAGCCGGAGCAGAGGGCGGGCGGGTAAAAAAATCAGGGTAAAAACCGCCGGAAAAAGGCGGCTTGGTGACTACTTCTTCAACGGCCTGACTGCCGTAAATATCCACACTTTTCAAGCCGTAAGCCAAATTCATAGCCAGTAGCGGCACATCTTTTATGTGGTCATAATGGGCATGGCTTAAAATAACCGCTTTCAGGCTATAGAGTTCGTCTAATGTCAGGCTTCCGGTAATAGCACCTGCGTCCAGCACCACCCCGCCGGAAAGCATGAGGCAACTGGGGCGGGTGGTTTTGGTTTCGCAATTATGAGCACCTAAAAATACTATTTCCACCTTTGTACCTTGACCCCTGTCTAAAGCTTGAAAGGGCTGAAATTGGTAGCTGTATCAAAGTGGTCGCTGTTTTCAGCCTTTTTCAGATAATTTACCAGCCTGTAAGTAAGGGGTGTGGCTACTGCTTCAATAAGCACTTTTGAACCCCAGTGATAGAGTATCATCATCGGCACAAATACCGGCGTACCCAGAAAAGCCACCATAATAAATATGGAAGTATCCAGCCCTTGCCCCGCCAGAGTAGAACCAATGGTACGCAGCCAGAGGTAACGCCCCTTGGTCCGCAGTTTCAGCTTGGCCATAATGAACGAGTTTACAAATTCACCTACCAGATACCCTAAAAACGAGGCAAGCAAAATCCGGGGAGTATAACCAAGTATGGTTTCATAAGCCGCCTGCCCTTCCCAGAAAGGCGCACCCGGCAGTACCTGACCCAGAGCCACAAAGACTACGAAAATAAGGTTACAGATAAAGCCCAGCCAGATAATCCGCCGTGCCCAGTGGAAACCGTAAACCTCGGTCAGGACGTCTCCGAAGATATAGCTGAAAGGAAACACTATCACCGCCGCCGGCAGAAATACGTCTCCCAAGGCAATAATTTTCACCGCTATAAGATTAGCGGTAATAAGGCAAGTAATATACAAACCACTTACAATGAGCAGGCGGCTGGAAACATTCATAACAATTTTTCTCCGGCAGAACTAAATAAGGCGGACACGGCGGAACATGTACAGCATCAAGCTCACAATAATAGCTGTAATAACCGCCACAAAGTAAATGGCATTCTCCGAGTTTTGAAAAGGCAGGGGGATGTTCATGCCGAAGATGCTGGCTACCATAGTAAACGGCAGCAAAATGGTAGCCACAATGGTTAAAATACGCATAGCCCGATTAGTCCGGTGGGAAGACATGGAGTCAAAGGTGGAGCTTAAGCCCTCTATGACCTCTTTAGTCTCGTCTAGAGTATCCCATATTTTATCCATGTGGTCTGTCATATCTCCAAAATAAACAGACATATCCTGATTTATAAATTTTCTGAGCTTATTTTCCAAACAACCAATGACCGCCCTCATCGGCCAGATAATCCGCCGGGTGGCAATAATATCCCGCCTGAGCAGGGCAATGTCTTTGACAATATTAAGGTCACTGTTAGAACCGGCAAAAATGTCATCTTCCACTTCTTCCAGATTATCCAGCAGCTTTACAGTAATGGGAAGACAATAGTCTACCAACCTGTCAACAATGCGGTACATCAAAAAACCTGAACCATGGTCAAAATATTCAGGGCGGGAACTCTCATCCAGCTCCATTTCACGATAAAGCTTTACCAGTGGTTTCAGATTGCCGGTATGCAGGGTGATAAGATAGTTCCCCCCGATAAATACCGAAAGCTGAGCCGGCACAGTAGTCCGCAGTTCCTTATTATAAAACGGGAAGTGGAGCACAAAAAATAGATACTCGTTGTATTCGTCAACCTTGGGCCGCTGACGGCGTGACAGTACATCATCAAGGTCCAGCGGGTGGAACGGATAGTTAGCCGCCAAATACTCGGTATCAACCTCTTGCGGGTTTTCAATATTTATCCAGGTAAGGTTGCCATAAGTAATTGATTCTATATTTGAAGTATTATTTTTAACTTGAGTCAGCGCCATAGTACGCTCCCAAAGTTTATTCTCAACGCTGCTATTTTAGCATAAAACGCTAAAACAACACCAAAATCTAACACTTTTCAGTCCTTTTTAAAAGCCCTATACCTTGCCAGCTTGCATATTTGCCAAATTTTAACCCCAAATACCCTTGGATACCTTTACAGGCTGATTATACTGCGCCTTACCCCGGCTTTTGGAATATTTGACAAATACTCCTTGCAGATTTTACAATACGTCTTTAGTGGCAGCGTAGCTCAGTGGCAGAGCAGGGGACTCATAAGCCCTTGGTCGGTAGTTCAAATCTACCCGCTGCCACCAATTATTTACCCCTCCCGTCTTTCATCACTTTATTTTATATTCCCCAAAAAAATCATCTATCCAAACCATACCTGCTTGCCATTTTTATCTTTTGAAAATGCAATACAGCATAATCCAAATCATCATTATTAAATAATCCTACACCCAGTTAAAATTTATTTCCCCCGTTTTAACCTGCCAACTCATGCCTATTTTTACCTGTCTGCTATTTAAATCCGCAAAACTTTGGGTCTTTTTAACACATATACCAGGAATTATAGTTTTATCCGGAGTTGACATTTTTTATGTTTTATAAGAAACTATAAACATTATAAAGTTTACGCAGTCTTAACAGACACCAACCACTTTTACTCAGAACTCCAAGGAGGTCAGATGGGCTAAGGCGGGTACATTTCCCGGGGGTTTTCCGGAATACACCAGATGGTATTAGTGCAATTATCGGAGGAAGATTTAATATGAACATCAAGATTGTTACGGACAGCACAGCTGATATACCTCCCCAACTGGCAAAATCTCTGGGAATAACCATCGTCCCCCTGTACGTCCGCTTTGGAGAAAAAGCCTTGAAAGACGGGGTGGAAATAACCCAGGACCAGTTCTTTGAAAGACTCCAGACAGAATCGGTTCACCCCAATACCTCACAGCCATCACCTCAGGATTTTATAGATGTATATAGGGAGCTGGCACCCACTTGCGACGGGATTGTCTCCATCCATATTTCTTCCAAGCTTTCCGGCACTTATGACTCCGCTATTCAGGCGAAAAAACTGCTTGGCAAGGACGCCCCCCCGATAGAAGTTATAGATTCACGTTCGGTTTCCATGGGGCTGGGACTGCTAGGGCTACTGGGGGCAGAAGTGGCTTCCTCAGACAAAAATCTTAAGGAAGTGGCCGATACGGTACGCAGTTCGGTAGAAAAAATCCAGATGATGGGCTTCTTTGATACGCTTAAGTATCTGGCTCTGGGCGGGCGTATAGGTAAATCCAAAGCCCTGTTGGGATCACTCCTTTCGGTTAAACCGGTTTTGGTTGTAGGGAACGGGGAGCTTTTACCTGCCGGACAGGTACGAAGCCGCAGCAAGGGTATGGAAAAGCTTACCGAATTTACGGCCGGGGTAAAAAATATTGCCGGTTTATCAGTTATTTACACCACCACCCCTGATGAAGCAGTGGCCTTGGCAGACCGACTGGCAGAGTTTTTCCCGCGTAAACAGATAGTAATATCCAGACTAGGAGCTGCTCTGGGCGTACATGCAGGTCCGGGCACTCTTTTCGTAGCCACCCGCTCAAATTAGCAGCCGTTAAATATAATAATATATGCCCTGCCGGGTGGTTTTCAGCTACAGATACCTCCCGGTCGGGCATTATTTTTCAAAGCAAACCCTAAAAAAACATGGACACATGGCCGTAAATATTGTAGACTTTCCTCGTAATCTTTTTAATCTGCATCTCTTTAGAAGGCTTTGAATTAGCTTAATAAATCTAGGAGGAAAGATGAAGCGCTTAAGTACTATCCTTATGACTCTGCTCCTGTCCAGCGCATTGCTGTTCTCTGGCTGCCAAAGCTCTACTGATGACACTGACGACAGCACTGCCACACTACAGATTACCGTAGTAACCGATGCCACCTGGGCGCCCTTTGAGTATGTTAATGAACAAACTCATGCTATAGAGGGTTTTGATATAGACCTGATGAAAGCTATTGCCGAAAAGGCCAACCTGGAAGTCACCTTCCAGAATGTGGCTTGGGATGCCTTACTGGCAGGTATGGCTACCGGTCAGTATAAAGTAGCCATTTCCTCAATCACCATTCTCCCCGACCGTCTCGAAAAATGGCTCTTCTCTGAACCCTATTTTAACGCCGGCCAGATGGTCTGCGTACAGAAAACCAATACCACTATCCTGAGCCATGATGACCTGACCGGTAAAAGGGTTGCGGCCCAAACCGGCACTACCGGATTTTTTGAGGCCCAAAAAATAGCTAACGCTACTGTAAAATCATACGATGAAATTGGTTTGGCTTTCCAGGACCTTATCAACGGCCAGATTGACGCCGTTATTTGCGACAACCCGGTAGCCATAGATTATGTAAATGCTAACCCCGACAAACTCAAGAAGGTGGGTACTGCTTTCACTGACGAATACTACGGCATTTCCGTAGCTAAAGGCCAAACAGAAATCCTGGCCAGGATTAATCTGGGTCTGGCAGCCGTCATTGCAGACGGTACGCTTGACCAGCTTATAGCCAAGTGGAACTTGAATCCATAATCGTTAAGAACTACAGAGGGGGCTTCAAAAGCCCCCTCTCTTGTATGGAGAAATGGCAGAAAACAAGATTAAGCCGCCTGAAAAAATAGCCCTCATACCAGGGGCTGAACCATCTAACCGGATGGATCCATGGTGGTGGTTGGTAGCCGGGGTTTTTGCTCTGGCGGGCGGTCTGATGCTGTTTCAGCCTGACCCTTTTCTGGATATTTTCAAGTACGTATGGGTAGGTATCGGGATTACGGTGCTGGTTGCCGTTGTATCTTATTTCCTGATGCTTATTTTGGGGTTATTCGGCGGTCTGGGGCGTTTATCTCAGAATACTTTAATCCGCGGCATAGCCACATTTTATGTTGAAATTGTACGCGGAATTCCCTTGCTGGTTCAGCTTATCTGGTGGTATTTTGCCTTCCCGGTAATAATCCAGACCATAGGGCAAGCCCTGAATTTCGGACCGATGCTGAACTATCAGGCCAACCCCATTGTGATGGCTATCTGGGGTATGACCTTCTGCTACGGCGCCTATATGAGCGAAATTTACCGGGCAGGCATCCAGAGTATTCCCAAAGGGCAAATGGAAGCGGCCCGCAGCCTTGGCATGAGTCATACTCAGGCAATGCGGTTTATAATACTGCCGCAGGCACTCAGGGTGATCTTGCCCCCCATGGGTAACGAATTTATCTCACTCCTAAAGGACACTTCACTGGTATCTACCGTAGCCGTAGCTGATATGGTAAGGCTGGGGCGTGAATTTACCGCTACCAATTTCAACCCCATTGAGGTTTGGAGTATGATTGCCCTGCTCTACCTGATACTTACGCTCCTGTCCAGCCGTCTGATAAACTACATAGAAAAGAAAACTGCGTTTTCAAGATAATGAACAAAAAACAAACTTCTGCAGAACAACCCATTATCAAGATTGAAAACATCCAAAAACATTTTGGGCGGGTTCAGGCCTTGCGCGGGGTAAGCCTTGAAGTAAAAAAAGGCGAAGTAGTGGTCATTATCGGCCCTTCGGGTTCGGGTAAATCTACCCTGTTACGCTGTATAAACCGCTTGGAAGAATATGATTCAGGCAAAATAACCGTAGACGGCATTACCCTTGACACCACCGAAAATATCAATCATGTCCGCCGTGAGGTAGGCATGGTTTTTCAGTCCTTCAACCTGTTTTCCCACCTGAAGGTTATTGACAACATAACTTTAGCTCAGTGCCAGGTGAGGAAACGTACCAAAGAGGAAGCCGCGGAGAATGCGGCAGACCTGTTAAAGAAGGTGGGCATACCGGACAAGGCTCATGCCTTTCCCCTTCAGCTATCAGGCGGCCAGCAGCAGCGGGTAGCCATAGCCAGAGCTCTGGCCATGAATCCCCAGATAATGCTTTTTGACGAGCCGACTTCCGCCCTTGACCCTGAAATGATAAAAGAGGTTCTGGACGTAATGACCACTCTGGCCAAAGAGGGTATGACTATGGTAGTGGTATCTCACGAAATGGGTTTTGCCCGAGCAGCGGCTGACAGGGTAATTTTCATGGACGAAGGCCTGATAGTGGAAAGTGCCCCCCCGAATGAATTTTTCACTAACCCCAAACATGAAAGAACCAAGCTCTTTCTGTCTAAAATCCTGCATAACTCCTAGCCCCGAAAAATAATACAGACCCGTACTCACCAGAAAATTCTTAAAGTATGAGTCTGTATTTGATTTTACCGGGTTAAAAAAGAGGCTCTATTCGCTTTCTTTTGTTTTAGCGTAACAGTCCTTGCAATAAACCGGGCGGCCCTCAGTAGGCTCAAAGGGAACGGTTGTCTGAACGCCACACGCGGCACACACTACTTCATATGTCCTTCTTTCGCCACCTTCTGCCCTGTTTTCAGAGCGGCGAGCGGAACGACATGTAGGACAGCGTTTGGGTTCATTTTTCAGACCGCGGGAAGCATAAAATTCCTGCTCACCGGCGGTAAAAATGAACTCATTGCCGCAATCACGACAGACCAAAGTTTTGTCCTGTGCCATGACTGCACCTCCTTGATATAAATTGCTTTGTTTCCAGCGCAGTTTATGGACACAGACTCCCAATTAACCGCCTCGGAACCAAGCTAGCTTTAATACGTATACAATAAATAGTAGCACAGTGTCAAGTGCTTTTTTATGTTAACGCCAAAATAAATTTGCCGAAGTGACTGTATTGTGTTAAATTCACTTAAATAATATGTGGGAGAAACGCCTATGTCGGCTCTAGCCAAAGAAGAAATACTCCGCCTCATAAAGTCAGCTAAACCCCTGCTGGAAGATTACCCTGATCTGGAAAACCAGCTTCAGCCAAACGGGTTTGATTTGAGTTTGAAACAGGTACGCAGTCTGGAAGGCGAAGGTGTTTTGCCCACCGACAATGCCCGCCGTAGACTGCCTGTAAATAACCCGCTTGAGTTTGACCATAATAACCAGATAAAACTGATGCCGGGTATTTACTCTGTAGTCTACAACGAGGTAGTCAATATCCCCAAAGATGTAATGGCACTGGCCACCCCACGCTCATCACTTTTACGCAGCGGCTGTACTGTCAATACTGCCGTCTGGGATGCAGGCTACTCCGGCCGAAGCGAGTCTTTGCTGGTAGTTTATAATCCGGCCGGGCTGATACTGGAACGAAACACCCGCCTGATTCAGCTGGTATTTTTCAAGCTTAATGCCGAAACCGGCGGTTACTGCGGCATTTATCAAAACGAAAACAAAAACTAAGATGTACAGCCGAATATTAAACGGATAATGCTGGAGTCTGGCAAAAGAACAAATAGACTAGGGGCTTTAATCAGAAGACCATGGTGAGAGCCTGAGGCAATACCTCAAAGGTAGCCGGAGTCTTGCCTAAAAGCTCGCCGTCTGCCTGAAGGTACAGCCCCTCTCCGGAGGAAATACTGACAAAATGGGCATGTTCGGTTTTTACCTTGGGATGGGTAATATGAGTACCCTTGTAAATCTTGGGGAAGGTTTGCAGGATTTCCAGCTTGTTTACATCACCCAGAGTTATTACATCAAACCGGCTATCAGTAATAAGGGCGGACGGCGCGATTTTCATGCCACCCCCGAAATAACTGCCATTAGCTACAATTACGCTTAAAACACGGCGGGTATAGTCATCTGTATCCAGCCTAATATCTATGGTCTTGTTGCGATAGCCAACCAGAGTTTTAGCCAGAGCCATTACAAACGGGATAGTCCCGCCCAGAGCTTTGGGCATATGTTCGGTAGCGGCCGCCACTTCGGCATCAAACCCCACCCCTGCCCCGTTTACAAAGAAACGGCTGACCTTTCGGCCATCTTTTTGGAAAGTCACCAAGCCGGCATCTACCTGAGTGTGTTTGGAGCTAAGCAAATGCTGGCAGGAATGAAGATAGTTTCCGTCAAGACCCAGTGAACGCACAAAATCATTGCCGGTACCGGTATCCACCACTCCCATCAGGGTTTTTTGGTCTTGGCTGGCGGTAAGGATACCGTTGACTACTTCGTTAATAGTACCGTCACCACCCACTGCTACCAGATAGGGATATCCGTTTAGAGCGGCGGTACGGGCAATCTCTATAGCATGCCCCTGGCTTTCAGTATATTGAAAATCATAAGAAAAGCCCATATCACGCATAAGCCTGCTGATATGCGGCCATTTTTGTTCGGTGGACCTTGCCCCAGCCACCGGGTTAACTATTACTTTTGCTACCAAATATTTTAACTCACATTGGTATATATTAATTGTAACACTGCCATACCGGTTTTACTATTCTGAAATATTGACCACTTTTTATACTTCTTAGTCCAGATATTCCACTACACACGGAGGACGATCTTTGATAACCACCTCGATACCCGCCTGTTTAAACATATCTATAAACGAATCATCCGCGTATTTGCCGTAACTGACATAGCGTTTTATACGGGCATTGGTCAGCATTTTGGCACACAGCACGCAAGGGGTGTGAGTGGCATAAACAGTTGCCCCTTCCAGACTGGTGCCATGCAGAGACGCCTGAATAATAACATTCTGTTCGGCATGCACCGCCCGGCAAATCTCATGGCGGGTACCCGAAGGAATGCCGTTCTGGTCACGTAAGCAACCCAGTTCCAGACAATCCGTCAGACCAGCCGGCGCACCGTTGTAACCGCTGGAAAGAATATGTTTGTCCCTTACGGCTACTGCCCCGACGTGATGGCGGACACAGGTGGAACGTTCGGCTACCACTGCCGCTATCTTAAGAAAGTATTCATCTACATTTGGGCGGCTCATGCGTCTGCTCGCAGTTCAAGGCCAAGTTTCTTTACTTGCTTTTCAAGGTCTTTCAAGTCCAGTTCGTTCAAAACTGTAATATCCGCCATTACAATCGGCCCGGCCTTGTTTATATTTTCTATCTCAGAGTAATCACGGGAAACAGCATCATCATAGTTCAAGGGGCGATCAGCCCTTTCGCACAAACGGGAGTAACGGGTAGAGGGTGAGGAAGATATGGCGACCACTATCAGCTTTTCTTTGTAGTAGCTTTTAAGAAATTTATACTCTTCCCATGAATACAGCCCGTCTACTACCACATTGTCGTTTTTCAGGTTTTCATCAATACGGCTAAGGTTCAGCACCGCATAGGCTTCCATACCGTACTGCTTGCGGAGTGATTCCCTCACCTTGCGTTCATTTTCTTCATTCAGGGGCAAACCCAGCTCGCGGAGTTTTTCATCAGTAACATCTCCGAAGCGTATCCGTATAAAACCGTTTTTACTGAACATACGCGAGGCTTCGGTCTTACCCGCCCCCGGCATGCCCACCAGGGCAACTACCTTCATCTTTGGCTCCTTTGCAAATTATCCAAAACCGGACATATTTATATTAGAGTTATTCCATAACCCGGCGTTTCATACTAAAAAGAGTGGCTATATAAAAAGCCGCCGATACCCCTATAACCGCCAGCAACGAGATTACCACATTTACCCCGCTAAAGTCACCGCTAACCGCTCCCCGAATAAGGCTGACCGCCGGAGTAAGGGGTACGACATTCGAAATAACCTGAACCGCTTCCGGAAAGCTGGATACAGGGAAAAAAGCTCCGCTGAAAAAAGTCATGGGACCGATAAACAAAGTAAAATAATAATTGAAACTGTATATGGAAGGTACGATGGAAGCAAAGAAAATGCCGATACTGGCAAACATAATGCCCTCAAGCACCGCAAATATGGGTGCCAGCAGTGCCCACGGTGAATGGATAATGCCGAACAGCGCCGCAACCAGCAGAATAATGCAGGCTGTTATGATGGAACGGGTGGCTCCCCATAAAACCTCACCGGTAACAACATCACTCACGTTCATAGGGGTAGCCAGTATGGAATCATAGGTTTTCCGGTAATCCATACGGAAAAAGACGTTATATGTGCACTCAAAAGTAGCACTGGTCATGGCATAACTGGCAATAACACCCGGTATAATAAACTCCATATAGGGCTGGCCGTTTATATCCCCGATAAATGACCCGAAACCAAAACCCAGCGCTACCAGAAGCACTACCGGCTCAATAACAAACCCCGGCGCTATAGACCAGAACAAACGGATAAAAACGTTGTAGTTCCTGAGCCACATATAAAAGGCACGGTAAGTAGGCCAGTTCATTCCACCAGCCCCTTTCCGGTCAGGCGTAAAAATACATCTTCCAGAGTACCTATCCGCTGCCATACATTCCAGCCAAGTGCTTTCAGTTCATCTAGCAGGTTATCTTCACCGCAGCGGAATACCTGTATAATCAAACCGGAATCTTCAAAATCCAGCCCGCGGCGTATGCATTCAGCTGTTATGGTCTCATGCTCACCAGAGCGAACTTCTATCTCAATAAGACACTGGCCTACATGCCTGTCCACCAGCCCTTTGGGGGTATCCATATCCAGTACTTTGCCCTGATGCATTATAGCTATACGGTCACACAACACAGCCGCTTCGTCCATATTCTGGGTGGTGAGTAACTGGGTTATGCCATTGGCTTTAAATTCCTTCAGCTTCTGCCAAACCAGATACTTGGACTGGGGGTCAAGACCCACCGAGGGTTCGTCCAGAATAATAATGCTGGGGTTATTTATAAGCCCCCGGGCCAGCAGCAAACGCCGCCGCATACCGCCTGAAAGGGCTTTTACCTCGGAATTGGCCTTTTGCTCCAGTTTGAAAAGTTTCAGTATGTCAGCTGCTCTCTGGCGGGCATCAGCCGGTTTTATGTCAAAGAAACGGGCAAAGGTAACCAGATTTTCGGTTACCGAAAGTTCAGCGTCCAGATTGTCCAGCTGGGGTATCACCCCGAACATAGCTTTTATCTGCCGCAGATGGTGGGACAGATCAAGTCCCATTACCTCCACCTTTCCCGAATCTGAAGGCGAAAGTGAAGTCAGTATACGCACCAGAGTGGTTTTACCCGCCCCGTTTGGCCCTAAAAGCCCAAAGCATTCCCCCTGCTCTATTTCCAGACTTAGTCCATCCAGAGCAGTGCAGTCTTTGTACCTTTTAACCAGATTGGAAACCTTTATAGCATGAGTATTCATAAAATTACTTAAAATGATACCAGTAACTGTCCTTCTCGGCAATAAAATCAGACAGAAAGCTGTGCTATAATTGGCCGTAAATGAATGCGGAAGAGCTAAAGAGTTTTTTAAAAAACCGCTTGCCACCGGAAATAAACCGGCTTATTCTGCATGCAGCTGAACTTGCCGCCAGCCAAAACCTGCATCTTTATCTTGTGGGCGGGCTGGTACGGGATTTCCTGCTGAATAAAACCCCGAAAGATGCGGACCTGGTGCTTGCAGCCAACGCCATAAAGTTTGGGCAAGGCCTGCTTGAGGGATTTAATTATAAAGCCACCCTTCACCCCCGTTTCAACAACCTTTCGGCAGATATAAACGGCTTCAAACTGGATATTTCCACTGCCCGAAATGAATTTTACCCTGACCCGGGTAAACTGCCTGAGGTACTTGAAGGCGATATCAAGGCAGATTTGTTTCGCCGTGACTTCAAAATAAATGCTATGGCCCTAAGCCTGAGCCCCCAAGATTTCGGTTGCCTTGTAGACCCCTACAACGGGCTTACAGACCTTAAACAGCATAAACTTAGCGTACTCCACCCCAAAAGCTTCAGGGATGACCCCAGCCGCATCTGGCGGGCTTTGCGTTATTCAGAGCGCCTTGGCTTCGATATCTCAAGCGAGACCCTGACCCTGCTTCAGCGTGACGCCCAGCTGATACCTTTGATAGGTGCCGACAGGTTGCGGTATGAAATGGAATGCATTTTTAAGGAAGCCAAACCTGAGAATATTTTACTCAAGGCAGAGGAAACAGGTGTTCTGAAAAACAGCCTGCCGTTTATAAAGGCTGATAATTGGCCGGCAGACAAATTTGCCGAAGCCAGAAATATGTACGGCGAAAATGTATCTCCCGAAATATACCTCTGCCTGCTTTCGGTACGTCTGGATAAACCTCAGGCAGAAGCCTTGATAACCGGTCTGCACCTGAGCAAGTATATCTCGGCATGCCTGCGGGACTACCAATGCCTAGCTGAACATCTGGCAGAACTGGGCAGGGTTGACCTTAGTCCCAGCCGATTGTACGGCATACTGGTGAAGTGTAAAAAAGAGGCCAGACAGGCATTTAATATCGCTAACGATAACCCGATTGTCAGAAAACACCTGATGCTTTTTCAGGAAGAATTATCAGGCATAAAGCCATGTCTAAAAGGAACAGACCTGCTCACACTGGGTTTTGCACCCGGCCCGGATATCAAGACAGTACTTGCCGAACTGCTCAATCTGAAACTGGACGGAAAGATTCCCAGCCGAACAGACGAAATAGATTATGTAAAACGGAGACAGGCCGATGACCAAGTATAATCTAATGAAAAAGGTTCATAACCTGCTTACTTTCGGCTTTGACAGCCAGCCCCGCCGGTTTATCAGCTGGTTTATTATCAGCCTCATCTGTTTAAATGTGCTGGCGGTTATACTTGGTTCGGTAGATACTATTGGCCGGGATTATCATGACCTGCTCTTCGGCTTTGAGATATTTTCAGTAGCGGTATTCAGTCTGGAGTACATTTTACGGGTTTGGAGCTGTACCGTTGAACCAAAGTATTCCCACCCTTTTACCGGCCGGATACGTTTTGCCGTATCTCCGCTGGCACTGACGGATTTGCTGGCTATACTGCCCTTCTACCTGCCATTCCTTATACACGTAGACCTGCGTTTCTTGAGAACCCTGCGGCTTTTACGGTTATTCCGTTTGGGACATTTGAAACGTTTTAACGAAACCTCCCGCATGATTCTAAACGTGCTCCGCGAACGCAGAGAAGCCCTGATAATATCTTTTGCCATTATCCTGCTGCTTATTATCTTTACTTCCAGCCTGATGTACTTTGTGGAAAACCCTGCCCAGCCGGAAGTGTTTAAAAACATACCTGATTCCATGTGGTGGGCTGTTATGACCATGACTACTGTAGGCTACGGTGATATCTACCCCATTATCGCACTCGGAAAGCTTCTGACCAGTATAATATCCATACTGGGGCTGGCCACTTTTGCATTACCTACCGCCATTTTGTCTGCCGGATTACTGGAAGAATTCCAAAATAAAAAAGAAATTCATGAACATATCTGCCCCACCTGCGGTCAGGAGATACCAAAAACCTGAACCTTGAGGTTAATCTGGCATAAAAATATCTTCACAGACCTTATGGGTATATACTGATTGGGTAAATAAAAAAGTGGAGCTGACATTGCAAATAAAAAAAGACCTGGCATTAACCAATAAACTCCTGTCACAAGGTATGGTTTCCACCCGTGACCCCGAAACCGGTTTTAGATATATAATTTGTGCCAGCTGCCCCAATGACGGCGGAGACGGAACTGTATCCCGCATTGACCGTAAGGACAACGTGGTAGAACGGGTGCTTTTCTGCTGCAGTACCTGCGGGAAAGAGTTTGCGGTAAAACCGGAAGATATTTTTCTTGCCTAACCTTAGTCCAAACAGTCTTATAAAACAGATTGGGGAAGTGATATCACTTCCCCAATCTGTTTTATAAAGAAGATTAAGCTAGACTAACTTGAAGCTGGAGGCAGGCGCACCGCATATGGGACAGCGGGCAGGTGCCGCACCCGGCACGGTATTGCCGCAAACCTGACATACATAATAGACCTGGTCTTCAGCCCGGGTACCGGATTTTACTTCTTTCAGTGCCTCATCAAACAAACCGTGGTGGATTTTTTCTACCTTGTTGGCGTGATTAAAGCTAAGCAGTGCCGCTGAGTTTCCTTCAGTTTCGGCTTCTTTTATAAAGGACGGATACATACTGGTAAATTCATAACTCTCACCCGCAACCGCCTCTTCCAGATTGGCAGCTGTATTTCCCACTCCTTTTAAGACGTTAAAGTGGTTTCGGGCATGCACAGTTTCAGCCTCGGCCGCAGCCCTGAATAAACGGGCTACATGGGCAAAACCCTCTTTTTCGGCTTTATCGGCAAAAAAAAGATATTTGCGGTTTGCTTGGCTCTCACCGGCAAAAGCAGATTTCAAATTTTCGGAACTGGGCATTAAAAACACCTCCTTGATATTTGTATATCTTTATATAATACCCCGACCGGGTTTTTCAATCCAGCGGCCCTAAAGTGGACACCAGATAGGCCTGATGCCCTTTTTGGCACAGGTTATGGTATATCTTTTCAGCAGTGTTTTTATCTTTAAGCAGGGTGAACAGGGTCGGTCCTGCCCCGGCTAAAGATATCTGGTAAGCCCCTGCTTCCAGAAACTGCCAGCGGTATTTGACCAGTTCGGGGAAAAGCTCAAAAGCTACTTTCTCAAAGGCGTTAAAACAAAGGCTGAGGCTGAGCTTACCCTGACAAATACTTTCCAGCAGCTTGTCACTTATCTCTCCGCTGGTAAAGCTATCCGGGCGCAAATTTCGGTAAAGGGCAGCAGTTTTATCAGCCGGCATATCAAGCGCCGGCACCAGTAAAACCGCCCACATTTGAGTAAGGGTAGGCAGAGGAGTTACTGTTTCTCCCCGCCCTTCCATCATGGCCGTACCGCCCATTATAAAAAACGGCACGTCAGAACCCAGCTCTGCACCTATCTCCATCAAACGCCAGCAGGGATAACCGCACCCCCAAAGCTTGTTAAGTCCTTTCAAAACAGCCGCCGCACACGAACTGTCTCCCCCCAGCCCGGAAACCAGTGGAATACGTTTGGCTATTTTCAGGTTTACCCCTGTGTTCTGCCCGCATCTTTCACTAAACAGTTCCACTGCTTTTGAAACCAAACTAAGGTCAGCCTGCCAGTCCTGGCTGTCTGAACTTATATGTACCGTTTTAGAAGGGCTGAAAGACAGGCGGTCACACAGGCTTAGAGACTGGATAATGCTTCGCAATTCATGGTATCCGTCTTTTCTGCGGTATAGCACTTCCAGACTAAGGTTGACTTTGGCAGGAGCCAGCAATGTCAGCATGGGTTGCCCGCATATTCCAGGCATAACTTTTTCCATTCCTCCATGCTCAAAGTCTCTGCCCGGCGGGCAGGGTCTATACCTGCCCCGTTTAATAGTGACAATATAACCGGTTTGGATATGCCAAGTCCCTGTGCAAGTGCATTAAGCAGTGTTTTGCGGCGGGTACCAAAACCGGCTCTGGCCAGTTTGAAAAAATCAACCTCAGACACCCCTTCCATAATGGTTGTCTGAGGGATAACAATCTTTACTATAGCTGAATCTACTTCCGGAGGGGGATAAAAAGCCCCGCCCGGCACAACCGATACCAGTGAAGGGTTGCCATAAAAACGAACGCTCAGGGTCAAAAGCCCCATATCCCCTGTTTTGGCAACTATGTTTTTGGCTACTTCCTTCTGGACCATGACCACCATTGATTCCGGCTTGAGTTTTGCTTCCAGAAACTGGCGGAGTACAGCTGAAGTAATGTAATAAGGCAGGTTGGCTACCAGCTTGTAAGGAACATCTTGACCCAATATCTCTTCAGGGCTGGTTTTAAGTATATCCGAATGGATAAGCCTGAAATTGGGGTAGCCTTTAAATTTTTCGGTCAGAGCATCTATAAGCTTGTCATCCAGCTCTACCGCTATCACCTGTCCGGCTCTTTTCAGGAGTTCTTCAGTCAATGCCCCAAGACCGGGGCCCACTTCAATAACCGTATCGGTCGGTTTCAAATCTGCGGCCGCAAGTATTTTGTTCAGCACACCCTGACTTATCAAAAAATGCTGCCCCAGCCCTTTGCGGGCTTTCAGGGTATAGCCCTCCATCATCTCTTTGGCCTGAGCCATAAGCGAGGGGGCGCTGGCAACTAACAGAGGCACATCTTTTTCCATGTACCCCTATTATAAAGATTTAACGCCCTTTGCTCAATCGTGCTGATAAAAACGGGGGTAATTTGGCTTTTTGCATCTTCTTTTGGGTAGCAGGAATGTTATAAGCTACCCTGTAAAGGCAGAAAGTGCGGGCTTCATCATTGTAAATACCATAACTGGCCTGCGGGTTGCCGTCTCTGGGCTGGCCGACACTGCCGGGATTTATGATAAGATTTGTCTGGCGAAGAGGCTGCATACTCCCTGCCATTAGGGGCATACCGCGGCAGATCCCGTTTTGGCCGGTAGTAAATACATAGGGCATATGGGTATGCCCCACCAGACAATAAGGCGTCCGCATAAGACCGAAATTCTCGGATGCAAGCTGAGGGGTAGTAATATAATCCCACACCGGTCGTTTGAGACTGCCATGTACCAAGCTAAAATCACCCACGATAAGCATTTCGGGCAATACAGCCAGGTAATCAATCATGTCTGAAGACAACTGGCTTCTGGTCCATGCCAGACAACGGGCGGCTTCCAGTTCAAACAGGGAGTGGTTTATCTTGCCGGCTACTGCCAGGTCATGGTTGCCGGCTACTGCCAAATGTTTGTGGTTCATCAGAATTTCCAGACAGGCTGTCGGGTCAGGGCCGTAATTTATAATATCTCCCAAACACCATATCTCGGTAGCGTCACGTTTATAGGCATCTTCCAGTACGGCATTTAAAGCCTCCAGATTAGCATGTATGTCCGCCATCACCGCATAACGCATCCCTAATGATACCATAAGGGCGTAATTTGTTAAGGGGGCACTGTCCATTTTTGGCTATCTTTATTGAGGACAAAACAAAACAGGCTCCAAAGAAGCCTGTTGTAATATATATCTAACCTTTATTTGTTTAAGCAGGTCTTACGGCCCGCACAAATACAAATACCCCTCTGACTGCTTCCAGTTCCTCCACCTCAAAACCGGCTTCGGTTAGAAGTTTCCGCCATTCCTCCAGAGTATGCACCCACATAATATTGTGCTCAACAGGATAACGGTAAATAGTATTGACTATCAGGGAATAAAATTTGTTTTTGGGCTGGTAAATATCATAAATAGCCACTTTACCACCGGGCTTCAGGGTGCGGAAACATTCTGCCAGTACCTTGCCAAACAATTTGAATTCATGGCTGGCGCTGGAGCAATAAATACGCTCAAACTCCCCATCCTCAAAAGGCAGGTGATAAGCATTACCCCGCACCAGAGTTTTATTGGGGCGTTTAGTGCGGTCATTAAGAGCCATCATCTGAACAGACTGGTCCAGCCCCACAATCCGCTTCGCCTCTATCTTGTTAGCAATATATCCGGTACCGGTGCAAAGGTCTAACACACTAAATTCAGAGGTATCTTCGTTCAGCATACGGTTACGGGCACTTTCAAATGTGCCCAGCATAAACATACGGGTTAAAAATTCGTATACCGGGGCAACTTTTTCAAAAAAACTGGGCGCTACCATTATGTCAACATCCCTATGGCCACCGTAGCAGTTGTGACCGAATATATTATGACCATCAATTTATTGGCCATGGCTACCTTTATGGGGTCATCGTAATAGCGGTGGGCAATCCTGACGGCCATAACTGCCAGAGGAATACCGCCTAAGGCTATGGCAGAGAGTGGCGGCATCACCCCGCTAAAAACAAGCGCCAGTATATAGGCATACAGAGCTACCAGTGAAATAATAAACAGATTTTTGGCATTTTTAGGCCCTAACCGATATGTCAGGTTACGTTTTCCGGCTGCCCGGTCTTCTTCGTAATCCGGTATCTCATTGATAAGTATCATGGTCCACATGCATAAACCCGGTATGACACCTATTAGAAGCACATCCCAGCTAACCATGCCGGTGTGGACAAAATAACCCCAAGCGGTTAGAACCGGTCCGTATCCAAGAAGCATCACAAGTTCGCCCAAGCCGTGGTAGGCCAAACGTAGAGGTTTGGCGGAATAGAGTATGGAAATAGTCGCTCCGATAATGGCAATCCACATAACTCCCCAACCCATGTCCAGCGCCATGTAAATGGCACACATCAGGGCAAAGAGATACAGCCCAAAGATAACCATCAGAGACTGGCGGGGTTTTATGAGGCCGCAGGTAAATACCCCGCTCCCTCCGGAGAAAGGGTTTTTGGCATCTATGGGTTTGCAGTCAGTACCATAAACATAATCAAGGGTATCGTTGAACATGGTAAGACCTATCTGGACAGCTGCAGCAGCTGAAAAAGCCACTATAAAATTGGCCACATTAAAGGTACCCTCGGAAAAGGCTAAAGCGCCGGCTATTACCACCGGCATTACACCCTGAGGTAAAAACTTAAGGCGGGCGGCCTGTATCCAGTCCTGAAAACCCGGACGTTCGCTAGTAAGCGCTTTCAAGAACCTTCTTCAAAACCTCTTCAGAAACCTTAGTACCTATTTTACCATTTTCTTTGTGGAAACGGGTAAAATCTTCAAGCAGAAAGAAGTCTGTACGGGCAGTACGGCGTTTGTTGTCATAGCGAAGGGCTTCCAGCACGCCCTCCAGAGGAACATCTGCCGGAATGCGGGTCGGCAATCCCAGCTTCTTGAAAATACGCTCTATTTTGGCGGCCAGTTCAGGTTTCATATAACCCATCTCACAGGAAAGGGCGGCTTCCGCCACCATGCCAATGGCAATGGATTCACCGTGAAGAAGCTGACCGTTTTTAATAATCTCTACCGCATGGCCTATGGTATGCCCAAGCTCCAGCTGGGGATCAAGCTTGCCCTCAAAGGGGTCAATCTTCAGAAGCTCCAGTTTAAGCTCTATGGTATGGCGGGAAATATAGTCTATCACCTTCGGCGAATAATCACCGGCATGTTCTTCTATATAGTCAAAAAAGGTGGATTCCTGACACAAGCCGTGTTTTACAGATTCGGCCAAACCGGCCCGTATCTGGCGTTCGGGCAAAGTACGCAGAAAATCAAAGTCTATAAAAACAAACTCGGGGGCATAATACTGACCGAACAGATTCTTGCCCATTTTGTAATTCACGGCCTGTTTTTGACCAATAGCACTATCTATCTGGGCAACCATGGTGGTAGGTATATGGAAAAAGCGCAGACCACGGAAAAGGAGAGCTGCGGTAAGGCCTCCCAGATTTCCTACTACCCCACCCCCCAGACAGACAATAACGCTGGACTTGGTAGCCCTGAGGTCAAGGATTTTGGAGCCGATATCTTCCAGCGTAGACAATGTCTTGGAGGCTTCACCGGCAGGGAAAGCCAAAATATGGGTTTCAGCCACGCCGGCAAGCAAGTTCTTGATTTTATCCTTGAGGATATTTTCAAGATTGGAATCGGTAATAATAAAAAACTTGTCCGCATTCAATTCACGGGCACATCCAGGCAGGCTATCCAGTATGCCACTGCCTATATATACGTGACGGGTACGGTTATTGCCAATGTCATAAGCCAGTGTATCCACTTTACCCATTTTAACTCTCCGGCTTATAGGCCACTGTAAGTGTACCCATACCGCCGCTTTGATAGCGGGATTTGATATTTATAAAACCCTGATTCTGCAATATGGCAGTTATCTCAGCGTTGCTGGGCATGGCCAGCACCGAGTTTGCCAGATAACGGGCAGACTTTTTTTCCGTGCCGATTATCCGTGCCATTACGGGCATCAGATTTTTCAAGGCAAAGAGATAAATACCTCGCATAGGCTGTTTTTCAGGTTTGGTCATATCTTGCAGAACCAGCAGACCACCCGGTTTTAGTGCCTTGAAAATATTAGCCGCAGCCAAATTTTTATTGGCAAAATTGCGGAAAGCGAAGCAGGTACCTATAACATCGTACTTGGCGTCTCCGTAGGGTATTTCGGCATCACCCACCCAGAATTTCACACTGCGATCCGCAAAATTTTTCTTGAGACGGCCTTTGGCCACTTCTACCATTTCAGGAGTAATATCAAAGGCGTCTATATCCACATTTTTCATGTACCGCAGGGTATTGAAGGTAACAAAACCGGTACCGCAAGCAAGGTCCAGCATTTTTACCTGCGGCATGTTGCGGGTATAAGTCAGTATCTCCAGAACCATCTCTTTGCCCCAGCGGCGGTGAATACCCATACCCATAATGTCATCGTGCAGGTCATAGTGTTTAGCCTGAAAGCCAAACAACTGGAGCATATAACGCTTGCGGGCCTGAGCCTCTTCAGACTCGAAGCCGGGGTCTTTCACACTTACATTTATACTGCTCATTTTATTCTGATTTCTCCGGTTTAAAGCCCCAGATTACGCAGGCAATACCCAGTGACAAACTCTTGTACTGGCATTTTTCAAAGCCCTTGCTTTCCATCAGTTTAGCAATCTGCCCGTTAGTGGGCATCATCATGGCAGATTTATAAAGCCAGCGGGCAGCTGATTTTTCAGTACCCAAGATGCTGGTGAACAAAGGCAAAACGTACTTCATATAGAATATATACAACCCGCGCATGGGATGGTGTTCGGGTTTGGTAAGGTCCTGAATAATAAACAAACCACCCGGCTTAAGAGCGCGGAAAACGTTCTCGGTAGCCAGCCCTTTGTTGGCAAAGTTGCGGTAAGCAAAACTGGTGGTTATCAGGTCGTATTTATTTTCGCCAAAGGGAACTTCGGCATCACCCTGCCAGAACTTGATACTGCGCCCCTTGAAATATTTTTCATAGCGTTCCTTGGCAACCGCCAGCATATCCGGGCTGATATCAAAGGAATCTATGTCAATATTCTCAAAGTTCCGGGCTGTATTGAAAGTGACAAAACCGGTGCCGCAGGCCAAATCAAGCATTTTGGTGCTGGTACGGCCTTTCATAAACTTGCCGATTATTTTAAGAACGGTCCGCATCCAGAAACGGTGGGCATAAAGCCCGAAGACATCATCGTGGAAATCATAGTTTTTTGCTTGAACTACGAACAAGTCAACCATGTACTGTTTACGTTTATGCGCCTCTTCAGAATCAAATCCGGGGTCCTGGATAGGCGCTTCGGCCAAACTACTCATCAGCTATCACCTTTTGAAGCATTTATTTAGATGTATACTATATCTGAAGTCATTGAAACGGAGAGTTAAACAATGACAAAACTCAGCTTTTTTGAGTAAGTGCCAAATAAAAACGCCATATTGATGGCGATTTCAAAGACCAATCATATTCCTCAATGTATTAATTGTCAAGGTTAAACCCCTTCGCAACCCATACGTAAGCCAAACCTGAGAAACCGCCCCGTAAATTTTACAAAATGGCTATTTCCGGCACTGCAGGCATCAGCTAAAAAATGGTATAATCTCTGCATTATGAAGGTTTCTGACATAGGCGAATGCCAGCTGATAGACAGACTGAACATTCTTTTGCACCAAAAGCCTGATGAAAATACCCCTGCCCGTGAAAACCTGATACTGGACATTGGTGATGATGCCGCTGTTTTTCTCCCCCGGGGATACCAGCTGGTCACCGTAGACAGCCTGATTGAAAACGTACATTTCAACCGAAGCATGCTTAATTGGGTAGATCTGGGTTACAAAGCGCTGGCTATAAACATGAGCGATATTGCCGCCATGGGCGGGCTCCCCCAGTATGCCGTAGTGAATATTGACCTGCCGCCGGATACTCTGGTTTCCAGCGTAACAGACTGCTATAACGCTATGTACAGTCTGGCTAACAAATACCAGACTGTAATAATAGCCGGGGATACCAACCAGTCTTCTATTATAAATCTGGCTATTACCCTGCTGGGTTCGGCGGAAAACCCGTCCTGCCTGCTTACCAGAAATGCCGCTCAGGCAGGACAAAAAATAGCCGTTACCGGTTATCTGGGCAACGCTGCTGCCGGTTTGGATATGCTTTTAAACCAAACCGAAGTTACAGATGAAAGCCGCCGGATATTTTACCGCTCTTTTTACCGCCCTGAACCGCGTATTAATGAAGCCCGGTTACTGGTCAACGAGGGCGTCCATTGCTGTATAGATATAAGCGACGGGCTGGTGACTGACCTTGGGCATATACTCAGGCAGAGCCGGGTAAGTGCCAGAATAGAGCTTGATAAACTGCCACTCCATCCCAGCCTGCGCCTCAGTTACCCTTTGCAGGCCCAAAACATGGCACTCTACGGGGGTGAAGATTACGAACTATTATTTACCGCCTCTGCCAAGGTGATAGAGCAAATATCGGTGCAGAGCCATATACCGGTTACTATCATAGGCGAAATTATTCCGGGTAAACCGGAGGAACTAAAACTAGTGGATAAAGATGGGAGGGCCCTTCAGCCGGAAAAGAACGGCTGGGAGCATTTTAAAAAACCGAAATGAACCAACTTGAACTGGTGAGTCACAGTACCCAGCAAACCCAGGATCTGGGAAAGATAATAGGTGAACTGGCATCAGCCGGGGATATTATCTTCCTGGTGGGAAACCTTGGAGCAGGCAAAACGAACCTGACCCAAGGATTGGCAAAGGGGCTGGATATTACCGAAAATGCCTTGAGTCCTTCGTTTGTGCTGGCCCGCGAAATGTACGGGCGTCTACCTTTGTACCATATAGATTTATACCGTCTGGACCTGAGTGAAGAGATAGAAGAACTGGGTCTGGAAGACTATTTTTATGGCAGCGGAGTAACTGTGGTAGAGTGGGCTGACAAAGCCAATGAGCTGCTGCCCCCGGAAAATCTGCAGATAGAGATAGCCTATCTGGATGATGATACACGGAAACTGACCCTGTCTGCCTGGGGTATCCGCTATGAAGAGCTGTTAAATGAGATTGCACAGAGGGTAAAGGATGCCGGTTTTAATAGCCATTGATACCGCCACCCCGGATACCGGGCTGGCTATACTTAGAGATAATGAAATAGTTGCCCAGTACAACTGGCTTAGCCACCAGAACCAGACTGTGGAGCTGTTGCCCCGGCTGGACTGGCTGCTTGAGTCTGCAGGGCTTAGCCTTAAAGATGCCACCGCCATTGCGGTTTCCATCGGGCCGGGCAGTTTTAACGGCCTGAGGATAGGCCTCAGCACTGCCAAAAGCCTGGCCTACACTCTTGATATACCTCTGTGCGGTATCGGCACGCTGGAACTGGCTGCATACCCATATCTGGCAAGCGGGCTTACGGTATGGGCACTGCTGCCTTCGGGACAGCAGGAATATGCTGCGGGAGCTTATACTAAAAACGGAGCAGATTTAAAAGAAGAGATTAAACCCCATATCACCAATCTGGCTGATTTAGCCGCTAAAATAACCGAACCTTGTGTTATCTGCGGGCCGATAAGCCAAACCGTCCAGACCGAACTCAAAACCCTGCTTGGGGACAAAAAAACAGTATTTGCCCCGGCAGATATACGCCCCTCAAGGGCAGTATCGCTGGCAAGGCTGGCTAAAAAGAGGATTGAAGACGGCCTTACAGATAATTCTGCCGGTCTGCAGCCGCTTTATCTGCGCCGCCCCCAGATATCCCCCCGAAAACACCCCACTGGACTGCCGCTTTCCCAAAACAAAGCGGTTATCTGGGATATGGACGGAGTGATTGCAGATTCCGCCCCTCTCCATTTCAGGGCATGGCAGACTACTTTTACTGAAATGGGTTACACTTTTTCCGAAGCAGATTTTTACCGCACCTTCGGTTTGCGAAATGATATGATAATTTACTCTGTACTGGGGGAAAAGTCAGAGGCGGATATTATCCACACTCTGGCTGACCGCAAGGAACACCTGTTCCGTGAATATGCCGGACAGGATATAAAAATATTTCCCGGCGTAATGGATTTGCTAAAATCCCTGAAAGCGGCCGGCTACCGGATGGCGATTGCGTCTTCGGCACCGCTGGCTAATATCAAGCTGGTTATGACCAAGCTGGGTATAGGTGACTACTTTCTGGCCACAATCAGCGAAAAGGATGTTACCAAGGGCAAGCCAAATCCGCAGGTATTTTTGCTTTCGGCCGCCAGACTGTGTGCCAGACCGGAGGAGTGTCTGGTTATAGAAGACGCACCCGGCGGGGTGGAAGCGGCTAAAAAAGCCGGCATGAAGTGCCTGGCTGTTACCAACAGCCAGCAACCAGAGACCCTAAAAGAGGCCGATTTGATAGTTGACACCCTCGGCAAAATTGGTGTAGAAGATATAGCCGGTTTTATAGGTTCACCCGGCGCTAAATAAAGGAGAAATATGGAAAGAACACTTTTACTGGTTAAGCCTGACGGCGTTAACCGCGGTCTGTCCGGTGAAATTCTGGGCAGAATGGAAAAACTGGGATTAAAACTAATCGGACTGCGGATGCTCCAGATGGATGCTGTTCTGGCTGACAAACACTATGCCCCCCATCGGGCACGCCCCTTCTTCAAGGATTTAGTCACTTACATCACCTCCGGCCCTATTACAGCCGCTGTTTTTGAGGGCGAAAATGCCGTTGAAAAAATGCGCAAAGCTATGGGTGCTACTGACCCTGCCAAGTCTGAAAAGGGTACTGTAAGGGGAGATTTGGGTATAAACATAGAGCAGAATACTGTTCACGGCTCAGACTCAGCTGAAAATGCCAAACATGAAATAAGCCTGTTTTTCAGCGAAAGCGAACTGGTAAACTACGACCGCCGTTAGTTACTGTATAGCAACCAGTTTGGGGGCATTCTCCCAGAGACGGTCCAGCTTGTAGTAACTGCGTATTTCGGGAGTGAATATATGGGCAATCACTCCGCCGAAATCAAGAAGTATCCAGCCTGAATCCGCGTCACCTTCACGGTGGCGCGGGCCTATTTTAAGGGGTTTCAAGGTCTTTTCAACTACATCTGCAATAGCCGAAAGCTGGCGGCCTGAAGCACCGCTCATCAGCACAAAATAATCACAGTAACTAACCAGTTCCCTGACGTCCAGAAGGACTATATCTTCAGCCTGTTTCTCACTGGCCATGCTTACCATCTGCCGGGCAATATCTATTGATTCCAAGTGTATCCTCCCCAAAAATCTGTTTTAAGTATAGCATACAACCCTTTGAGGTCTGTAATACGGGCAAAACAGGCCTGCGGTTTTTTAAATACCGGACATATCTGATATACTTAACCTCTATGGCAGGTTTACTTTTCGGCACCGCCGGCATTCCCTACTCCACCCCCAAACACACCACCCAGAATGGAATTCACAGGGTGGCGGAACTGGGGCTGGACGGCATGGAAATAGAATTTGTCCGCGGGGTATATATGAAAGCCCCGGATACCAACCCGGTCAGAATCCTTTCGGATCTTCTGCGTATAAAACTGTCTGCCCATGCCCCGTACTATCTGAACTTTAATGCAGTTGAAGAAAATAAAGTCAAAATGAGCCAGCACCTGCTTTACCAGTCTGCCAAAATGGCTCACCTCTGCGGGGCAGGGTCACTGGTATTTCACCCCGGTTTTTACCTGACAGACTCGCCTTCTGCTGCCTACGAATCCATACGGGATAATATCCGCCCTGTTGCCAGCCGTCTTCAGGAAGAAGGCTTTGATATAACCCTTCGACCCGAGGTAAGCGGTAAGGTGACCCAGTTCGGAGACCTGAAAGAGACTATGGCACTGTGCAGTGAAATACCCGGCCTATTGCCGACTATAGATTTTTCCCACTATCATGCCCGTACCGGTAAATACAACTCCTATTCAGAGTTCAGCTTTATGTTAAGTACCATGGTTGACTATCTGGGTGAAAACGCAGTTCTAAATATGCATATACACGTTTCGGGCATAGACTACTCTCCCAGAGGGGAAAAACAGCACCTGAATCTGGCTGATTCAGATTTCAATTACAAAGAATTGCTGCTGGCTCTGAGAGACAGGGGCTGTGCAGGGCTGGTAATATGTGAAAGCCCTAATATAGAAGAAGATGCCCTGCTCCTGAAAGAGACCTACTTCTCTCTGGCCTAAAGACGCCAAAATCCTTATATGCTATAATTTACTTAATATGTCCCTTATTACATGAAATTTTGAGGTACCAAATGAATTCAAATTGGAAACGCAGCACCATTATTTATGTCGTGATGCTGGTGGCTATCATAGCAATCTTTTCGTTTCTGGTGCCGAATGCCCAGAAACCGGAGGAAGTGCCTCTGAGCCAGATAATAACCCTGTCTCAGGAACACAAGATTGCCGAAATTACAGTTGACAGCGAAACCATAGAGGTAACTACCACTGACGGCACAAAACTGTCCACCGTAAAGGAATACATTGCCAGTATTTACGACATTGAAGGTCTGGACCTGACTGATGTCAAGGTAAATATCCAGCCGGCGGGCGGGCTGGACTGGGGCACTATGATTCTTACCTATCTGCCCTTCCTGATATTCGGCGGTCTGCTTATCTTCATCTTCACCCAGGCAAGGGGCGCCAACAATCAGGCTGTTTCATTCGGCCGGTCCAAGGCCAAACTCTTCAATATGGACAAGCCCACCATCACCTTTGCCAATGTGGCCGGGGTAGATGAAGCCAAACAGGAAGTAGGCGAAGTTGTTGAATTCCTGAAATCCCGTGAGAAGTTTCAGGCACTGGGTGCCCGCATTCCCAAGGGTATTTTGCTGATAGGACCTCCCGGTACAGGTAAAACCCTGCTGGCCAAGGCTATTGCCGGAGAAGCAGGCGTACCCTTCTTCTCTATAAGCGGCAGTGAATTTGTAGAAATGTTTGTGGGTGTAGGTGCTTCAAGAGTACGTGATTTGTTTGATCAGGCTAAAAAGAATGCCCCCTGCATTATCTTCATAGACGAAATAGATGCTGTCGGACGCCAGCGCGGCGCAGGCTTGGGCGGCGGACATGACGAACGGGAACAGACCCTTAACCAGATACTGGTGGAGATGGACGGGTTTGATACCGATACCAGTGTAATAGTAGTGGCGGCAACCAACCGTCCTGATATACTTGACCCGGCCCTGCTCCGTCCCGGCCGTTTTGACCGCAGAGTAGTGCTGGACAAGCCGGATATAACCGGACGTGAAGCCATACTAAAAATCCATGCCAAGGGCAAACCTCTGGCAGATACGGTTAACCTGGAAAATTTGGGCAAGCAGACAGTCGGTTTTTCAGGTGCAGATTTGGCAAACCTTCTTAACGAAGCCGCCATACTGGCCGCCCGTAAAAACCGCAAGGTAATTGAAACCGAAGACCTTGAGGAATCTATTGACCGGGTTATTGCAGGGCCTGAACGCAAGAGCCGCCGCATAAGCACCCAGGAAAAAGAAGTAACCGCTTACCACGAAACCGGACACGGGCTGGTACTTCGGTTGGTGCAGGGTGCTGACCCCGTCCACAAGATATCAATTGTGGCCAGAGGCATGACGCTGGGGCATACCCGCCAGTTGCCCACTGAAGACCGCTACCTGATGACCCGTTCCCAGTTCAAGGGCATGATGGCCGGGCTTCTAGCCGGCTATGTTGCAGAAGAACTGACCTTTAAAGAACTCTCCACCGGTGCTTCAGATGACCTGCGACGGGCTACCGATATTGCCCACAAAATGGTCACCAGCTACGGTATGAGTGACAAACTGGGGCCGCGCACCTTTGGCAACAAAGAAGAAATGGTCTTTTTGGGACGCGAAATATCCGAGCAAAAAGATTACGGCGAGAAAATAGCTGACATGATTGACGATGAGGTTCATGGGTTGATTGAAGAAGCCCACCAGAAAGCTAGGAAAATACTGACCGAAAATAAAAACCGTCTGAAGTTCATTGCCGAAAAACTGGTAGAAAAAGAAACTCTGGAAGGGGTTGAGCTGGAAAGCCTGTTTACAGGTGAACTTCCAATAGCTGAATCTACTTAAATCAATATTGCCCTAATCAAAAAGCCACCCCTGAAAAGGTGGCTTTTTTGTTTGCATCTATAAAATTACGTCTATAAAAGAATACCCGCCCGTCAGGCAAAAATGCCTTCCAGCCAATCCCAGATTTCACCCAGGTGGGTTAGGACAAAGATAATCACAATAAGGGCTAGAATACTTCCCAGACAACCCATTAATTTCATCTTGAGTCTCCTTGTCAGTTTTTACGTTTAAAAATACCTTCAGCCAATTCCAGATTTCACGCAAATGGGTAAGGACAAAGACAACCAGAATAAGGGCTAGAATATTTACAAGCAATTTCATCTTGAGTCTCCTCGTCAGTTTTTACGTTCAACTATAAATTCGGCCAGCTGGTAGAGAGATTCGCGGGCAGCCGTTTTAGGCAGCTGTGACAAATTTCGGCAGGCCAAATCAGCATAGCGTTTAGCCTCTTTATAACTAAGGTCTATGATATCTGATGAATTTATCATCTCAACTGCTTTGGCAACATGAGGGATACGGTCAGTAGCATTAAGCATATCCTTGATGGGGTTATTATCCGGATAACGATCCATCAGGAGCAGGGCCGGCAAAGTAACTGTGCCGTTATTCAGGTCTGAACCTATCGGTTTGCCCATATCCTTGGCATTACCCACAAAATCCAGTATATCATCTACTATCTGGAAACTTAAGCCCAGATTATAGCCGTAAGAACGCATTATCTCTTCGTCAGACGGTGAGGCATCCGCCAGTATAGCCCCGCCCTTAGTAGCCATTACAAAAAGGGCAGCCGTCTTGCCGGATATTCTTTCCAGATAGTTTTCATAGCTCTGGTCAGGGTTAAAACTGGCATAAGCCTGTTTAAGCTCTCCGGAGGCAATTATCTGCAGGGTTTGGGAAAACAGGGTGACTATACCCATATTGCCGGTTTCAGCCGCTGTTTCGGCGGCATGGGCAAACAGGAAATCTCCTAAAAGTATAGCCTTCTCCAGCCCCCAGACAGCGTTAACTGTCCGGCGTCCGCGGCGGGTATCAGCCTTGTCAATAGCGTCATCATGCACCAGTGTTGCTATGTGAAGCATTTCGGAAGATGTAGCCAACGGCAATACTTTTTTTATGCCGGCACCGAAGCACATGGCAGACAGCATGGAAAGCGCCGGTCTGAGCACCTTGCCCCCTACTAGAATATAGTCCAGCATTTCCGCCATTTCGGGAAAAGACTTCTTGCGGCTTTCGGATACCAGTTTAAATTCGTCCTCAACCC
Source organism: Dehalococcoides mccartyi CG5 (assembly GCF_000830885.1). NCBI lineage: Bacteria > Bacillati > Chloroflexota > Dehalococcoidia > Dehalococcoidales > Dehalococcoidaceae > Dehalococcoides > Dehalococcoides mccartyi. Next base: position 268,482 of record NZ_CP006951.1, on the reverse strand, counting down.
CTTTGAGGCCTTCGTTTATAGGTGCGTAGATAGAGCTAAGTTTCAACAAAACCATGCCTCCTGGTAAATACTAAAGCCCCATACGGGCAGTCTCTTCTTCCACAACCGAATCTTCCAGCTTCTTGAAAAGCGGCTCCGGCGGGGTCAGTTCCTGCCCGACCACCGGCATTTTAAGTATCCAGCCTTCTTTTTCCAATTCAGACCCGAAACCAAGATAAGTGCTTAGGCGTCCCGAACTCTCCGGCAAGAACGGGTAGAAAGCCACCCGAAGGCCGGAAAGTGCCACCATGGCCACGTATAAACTGCGGGCAGCGGCGGCTTTGTCCACCTTTATTTCTTTCCAGGGGGCCTTTTCATCCAGATAGCGGTTTGCCTCCTGAGCCAGTGCCATAGCCAGCCTTATTGCCTCGCGGAAATTACAGTTATACAGGGCTTTATCAGTTTCACAAAGCATAGCGGCAGTTTTTTCAATAAGCGTAAGGGAACGTTCATCCAGCTCGCCGTATTCCGGCACTTTATTGTCATAATTGCGGCAGACCATGGTCAAAACACGCTGAGCCAGATTGCCGTAAGTGGCTACCAGCTCATCATTGTTGCGGCGGACAAATTCCCTCCACGAGAAATCCGTATCCGAACTTTCGGGCATATTGGCCGAAAGCAGATAACGCAATGTGTCCACGCCGTAACGGGAAAGTACATCATCCACCCAGATGGCATTATTGCGGCTCTTGGAAAATTTCTGTGACTCGGTAGTCAGGTATTCGTTTGAAGGCACATCATACGGCAGATTCAGCCCGCCCTTGCCCATCAGCATAGCCGGCCATATAATGGTATGGAACGGGATATTGTCCTTGCCTATAAAGTAATAGCTCTTGGTATCTACGCCCCAGTACTTCTGCCATGCATTAGGCTGGCCTTTGGAAGCCGCCCATTCTTTACTGGCGGACAGGTAGCCGATGACAGCCTCAAACCAAACATACAGGCGCTTGCCTTCGTAACCCGGCAGGGGTAAAGGCACGCCCCAGTCCAAATCACGGGTAATAGCCCGGTCTTTCAGACCTTCTTTCAAATAACGCAGGGTAAAATTTAATACATTGGTACGCCAGTGGGTTTTGGTCTCCACCCAGCGGATAAGTTCTTCTTCAAATGCCGATAGTTTCAGGAAGAAGTGTTCAGTCTCCCGGAATTCAGGTGGATTGCCGCAGTTTTTACAGCGGAAATTCAAAAGCTCGGCCGCATTTAAGGGTTTGCCGCAGTTGTCACACTGGTCACCGCGGGCACCTTCATATTTGCAGTGGGGGCAAGTCCCCTCCACATAGCGGTCAGGCAAAAAACGGTTGCAGTGTGAGCAAAACGGCTGGCAAACCGTATTTTTATAAATATAACCTTTTTCGTACAAGCTAAGGAACATTTCCTGAGCGGTTCGGGCATGGTTGGCAGTGGCAGTTGAAGTATAAAAATCCCAGCTTATGCCCAGCTTCGGCCACGAGGCCATAAACCGCTGGTGGTAACGCTCAGCCACTTCGGCCGCAGTGATGCCTTCCTGTTCCGCCCTGATGGTAATGGGAGTACCGTGCATATCCGAACCGGATACCATAAGCACTTCGTCACCACGGGTGCGGTGATAACGGGCAAAAATATCTGCCGGCAGATAAGCGCCGGCAACATGCCCCAGATGCAACTGGCTGTTGGCGTAAGGCCAAGCCACACCAATAAATATTCGTTCGCTCATTTATATCCTCAGGGCAGAAAGGTTAGAATTCTCTCGCCTTTTTCTTCTTTGTAGCTGGCATACCCTTTCTTCAGGGCACATTCCACGCAATAATGAACGGTAGTTCCTTTATCTACTTCTTTGCCGTTTTCTTCATCTACCGCCAGATAACGTTCAGGATAGGGAACAGTATTGTTGCAACCGGTGCAAACTACCTCTCCCAGTGAAATACATCCTCTCCTCATGAAACACCTCGCAAATTTTACCTATTATAAGGCCTTGTCAATTTTAAGCCAAGCCCGATAGATTTCTTTTTTAGAAAGCCCGTTTTTTTGGCTAACCAGAGCCACTGACTCTTTGGCTGACTTGCCCTGTTTTTTTAACAGCCCAAGTTCACTTATTATATCACCTGTCAGTTCGGGCTGAGCCGGAATTTGCCTGTTACCCTCCACCACCAGCACAAATTCACCCCTTGGCTGGCTAAAATGGCTGATAGATTGGCTAATACTGCCACGAAATATTTCTTCGTATATTTTGGTAAGTTCACGGCAGACAGATATCTGGCGGTCTCCCAGTACTTCTTTTATGTCAAGTAAACAACCCTGCAAACGGTGGGGCGCTTCCAGTATCACAATGCTTGCCCCAAGCATCTCTACCTCAGAAAGGGCTTTCCTGCGTTCGCTTTTCTGGCGCGGCAAAAAACCCAGATAGCTGAAACTGCCGGAATCCAGCCCGGATACCGCCACCGCCGTTATCACCGCCGAAGCCCCCGGTACAGGCACAACCTTTATGCCGTTTTCGTGGGCGGCTTTGATAAGCTCATAACCGGGGTCTGAAATACCGGGCATGCCGGCATCAGAGACCAAAGCCACATCCCCTTCCCTTAGAACCTCTAGTATATAATCCAGCTTTGAAAGGCGGTTATGCTCAAAATAACTGGTCAGGGGCGTTTTTATATTATGGGCAGAAAGCAGTTTACGGGTGTGGCGGGTATCCTCAGCCGCAATCAGCTTTACTTCGGAAAGCAACCGAAGCGCCCGGAGGGTGATATCCTCCAGGTTGCCGATGGGTGTTGCTACTACATATAAAGCCATAACCTTATTATTGTAGCAGAATAAGCCCAAAGGCTAAACTGGCTGCCAAGTTCAAACCCACCCAATTAGTAATAATACCAAATATTTCGGTATACGGCATCAAGCATCACTCCCCTAAAAAGCAACTGACAAACAAAACCCGTCATAGATTACTATCTACTTTTCAACCTGACTCAGGGTTATAATAGAAATGAATATCTTGCCTTGACTTGACTTTGCCGGCTCTGATATAGTTCATGTTTAATAGTAAGGAGAGCTGAGATGACAGTACCAGAATTTAAAACCCTCAGGCGTACCTACGGCTTTGACGAGGTAGCCATTGTCCCCGGCGGGTTAACAGTTAACCCCGAACAGGTAGAAGTTGATTTTAAAATCGGCGACATTAACTTCTCTATTCCGTTTATTGCTTCTGCCATGGACGCCGTAACCAATGTGGATACCGCTGTTGCCATGAGCAAAATGGGCGGCTTGTCCGTCTTGCATCTGGAGGGTATTTATACCCGTTATGAAAATCCTCAGGAAATTCTGGACCAGATTATATCCAAGCCCATTGATGAAGTAACTTCCTTCATGCAGAAGGTTTATACTGCCGAGCCTATTAAGGAACACCTGATTTCCAAGCGGGTAAGCGAAATAAAGGCCAAAGGTGGCATCTGTGCCGTTTCCCTGATGCCTGCCAATGCCAAAAAGCTGGCCCCCGTAGCAGTTGAGGCCGGAGCGGATATTATATCTGTAGCCTCCACTGTTACTTCAGCCCGCCACGTCTCCAAGAGCAGCCACGGGCTGGTTTTTGAAGAATTTGTAAAGATGATTAAAGTCCCGGTACTGGTAGGCAACTGCGTCAGCTATCAGGCCTGCCTTGAGCTTATGCGTACCGGCGTTCACGGCGTAATAATAGGCGTTGGCCCGGGTGCCGCCTGCACTTCACGTGAGGTTTTGGGCATTGGCGTTCCCCAGATTACCGCCAGCATGGATTGTGCCGCCGCCCGCGAAACTTACTATAAAGAAACCGGCCGTTATGTGCCTATCATTACCGATGGCGGCTTCAAAAAAGGCGGTGATGTCTGCAAGGCTATCTGTGCAGGTGCTGATGCCGTCATGCTGGGTTCACCGTTTGCCAAGGCTACCGAAGCCCCCGGACGGGGTTACCACTGGGGCATGTCTCACCCTCACCCCTCACTACCCAGAGGTACCCGTATCAAGGTGGGCACTACCGGGAGCTTGGAACAGATTCTGTTCGGCCCCACTTCCGTTACTGACGGAACCCAAAACCTGGTGGGCGCCCTCAAGACATCTATGGGTGTCTGCGGTGCTTCCAATATCCGCGAAATGCAGCAGGTTGAAATGGTTATTGCTCCGGCTATTACCACCGAGGGTAAAAGCTACCAGCTCTCCAAGTGTCAGTAAAAATATTCTGTATAAAACAAAAAGGCCGGTTAAAACCGGCCTTTTTTATTAGCTCAAACCCAACCTTAAAACAGGGCGCTATTCTTCATCATCTTCGTCAGGTTCTTCGGGCTCTTCAGGGGAGACTGATTCGGAAGCAGGCATTTTTATGGAAGGCACAATGGCGCTCATATGTCCGCGCTTGCGTTTGGCCGCCCACTCTGCCCCGTCTATAATGGTGCGAAGCCCGCTTAAGCCTTCACTGCCATTTGTCAGTACGCCATCTATACCCAAAGCCCAGAGTGCCTGAAGCTCCGGCAAACTGATATTTGCACTTACCCTTACCAAAAAGGGTTTTGACAGGATATCTGCAAAACGCTGATAGAGCATAATCTTCCGCCAGCTGAGAGACAAAACATCCGGCTGGCCGTCTACAATAACCGCCCCCACTGACAGACAATCCGCCGCCCTTATCATAAAATCAGTCAGATTATTTTCCAGCATGATTATTTTACCGGTCTTTTCAAGAGCGGTTAAAGGCGATACCTCGGCATCAGGGCTGAAAACCACAAAATCAGCACCGGCCTTGGCCATCTTTTCAGCTTCATCGGCTTTATCACCCAGCATTACGCCCCAGACGGTATCTCCCAGTAAACCGGCGGCTTCTTTCAGTTTTTTGGCACCGGTTTTGCCGGTGGAAAGAAGTACTACATCTGCCCCGCCAAATACTTCTTTGGCAGTCAAATCTTCAATGCCCAGTTCCACCGCCAGCAACATTTTGGGCTGGGGAGCAGAGGCAACTGCATTAAAACCCATAGGGCGCACATAGCCCTTGGATACGTTCTTAAGCCTGTCTATAAATTTGCTCATTCTAGCTTCATACCTCATCAAAAATGAATGGAGCCAGCGAGAGGATTCGAACCTCCGACCGGCGGTTTACGAAACCGCTGCTCTACCTCTGAGCCACGCTGGCGCAGGCAATAGTATAGCATAACGGATATTTCCGTCACTACCAAGAGCAGTTCCGCAGAGCCTTTTTAAACCTGAATATTAGACACTGATAAGAAGCTTGCCGTCCGCTTGGCTGGTCAGCAAACGCCTTAGCTCGTGCTTATGCTGGGCAGGTCCGGAAAGAACCTTGCCGTTATAATCAAAAGTAGAGTGGTTTACACTGCAGCAGCGGAGTTTGGCTTCACCCTGCATGGGGTCAATTTTGCGTCCGCCATGGGGACAGGCATTTTCGTAGGCATAAAGATTGTTATCTTGACCGCGGACTACCAGCACCGGTTTTGCAAGCCCCTTACCCGCCATGTAACCTGCCCCGCCCTTTTCAGACAGCGCCGGCACTTTGGCTAAATCAAGAGCAATCTGGCTATCCATTAAACTCCAGACATCATCAGCTAAAGGCGAGGTATCACACATACCCATTATAGCTTTGAAAATATTCACCAAATCCTCCCTGTTTTTACTTGAAAATTTGCCTTTTGATTACAAAAGTATAGCACAAAGACTAAACCTTATTAACAGGTGAGTGCAGTAATAATATTGCGATTATGTTTGCCCCAAAGGGGCATAAATAGTAGAATATAGCCGAATAGGACAGGGCGGAAAGCGCCCTCAGGGGAGATTAGATATGGAAACCGGTACTTTCAAAGTAAAATCTGGCCTGGCCCAAATGCTGAAGGGCGGGGTAATTATGGATGTAACTACCCCCGAACAGGCTAAAATAGCAGAGGAAGCAGGTGCCTGTGCCGTTATGGCACTGGAACGCGTACCTTCGGATATCAGAGCGGCCGGCGGGGTAGCCCGCATGGCAGACCCCACTATTATCGAGCAGATTATGAAAGTAGTCAGCATACCCGTTATGGCCAAGTGCCGTATCGGCCATTTTGTGGAAGCCCAAATACTGGAATCCATGGGGGTGGACTACATTGACGAGTCCGAAGTGCTTACCCCAGCTGACGAAAATTTCCACGTCTGGAAACATAACTTTAAAGTCCCCTTCGTCTGCGGCTGCCGTGATCTGGGCGAAGCCCTAAGGCGGATTGGCGAGGGTGCGGCTATGATACGCACCAAAGGCGAAGCCGGTACCGGCAACATTGTGGAAGCGGTAAGGCATATGCGTTCCGTTATGGGCTCTGTCAGAAGGGTACAGTCCATGTCACCTGACGAATTGTCCGCTTATGCCAAAGAGATAAATGCACCTCTGGAATTGGTGCTTGAACTTCATAAGACCGGCAAACTGCCGGTAGTGAACTTTGCCGCCGGCGGAGTAGCTACCCCGGCCGATGCGGCCTTGATGATGCAACTGGGGGCTGACGGGGTATTTGTGGGCTCAGGTATATTTAAATCATCAAACCCCTCGGCCATGGCCAAAGCAGTAGTAAAGGCTGTGACCCACTATAAAGATGCCCAAATACTGGCTGAGGTATCTAAGGGTCTGGGTGATGCCATGCCCGGTCTGGATATTAAACAGATAGATCCCGATAAACTTATTTCCCAGCGGGGTTGGTAAAAAGTGCATAGAATAGAAGTCTCCCTGAAACCGGAGTGGCCGGATCCCAAAGGTAACGGTGTTTGCCATGATATACAAGACCTTGGTATAACCTCAGTTTCTGAAGTAAGAGTGATAGATGTTTACTGGCTGGAGGGAAACCTTTCAGACAGTGAAGTGCTGACCATATCCGGGGAGCTTCTTTCAGACCAAATAATCCAAACCTTTAAATACGATGCCAACTGTCCGCTAGCCGAAGCTGACGGGTTTTCGGCTATAGAAGTTACCTATAACGCCGGAGTGACCGACCCGGTGCAGGAAACCATACTCAAAGCCATTTCGGATTTGGGTATAAAAGGCATAACTGCCGCCCGAACAGCCAAACGCTACCTGCTTAAGGGCGAGATTTCAGCTGATGAACTGAAAACCATCGGCAACAAGCTACTTATAAACCCCATTGTCCAGCACGTGGTTACCAGCAGTTCAAATCCCTTCCCTCCCAACCCGGAGTATACGTTTAAACTTAAGAAAATTGACCTGCTGGCCGAAAAACTGAAGGATAACATGGCGTCACTGGGCAAAGAATACAGCTTAAGCCATCAGGAGCTTTCCGTTATCTATGAGCATTACCTGAAACTGGGACGGGCACCCACTGATGCTGAGCTGGAAACTCTGGCCCAAACCTGGAGCGAACACTGCTGCCATAAAACCTTTAAAGCCATGCTGGATTACGACGGCCAGATTATAAATAACCTGCTTAAGCAGACTATAGCCAAAGCCACCGCCGAGCTTAACAAGCCCTGGTGTTTATCTGTTTTTGTAGATAACTCCGGGGTGATAGAGTTTAATGACGAATGGGGGGTCTGCTTCAAAGCTGAAACCCATAACCACCCTTCAGCGGTTGAGCCTTACGGCGGTGCCGCTACCGGAATTGGCGGGGTAATCCGTGACATACTGGGTACCGGACTTGCCGCCAAACCTATCGCTAATACAGATGTATTCTGTTTCGGCCCGCCGGATTTGGCCGAAGACAAACTGCCTCCGGGGGTACTCCATCCCCGCCGCGTTTTCAAAGGGGTACGTTCAGGTGTGGCAGATTACGGCAACCGCATGGGTATACCCACTGTTAACGGAGCGGTGCTCTTTGATGAACGCTACACCGCTAACCCGCTGGTTTACTGCGGAACCATAGGCCTTATACCTAAGAAATATGCCCTGCCGGGCAAACAGTCCGCCGGTGATCTGGTGGTACTGATTGGCGGACGTACCGGCCGTGACGGCATCCATGGGGTTACCTTTGCCTCCGGTGAACTGAATGACCGCTCAACCGAGCTGTCTTTTACGGCTGTCCAGATAGGCAACGCCATTGTAGAAAAACGGATGCTGGACACTTTGCTTCAAGCCCGCGACCGTGAGCTGTTTGTCCGCATTACGGACTGCGGCGGCGGGGGCTTAAGCTCTGCGGTAGGCGAAATGGCCGAATCTACCGGAGTAAAAATCTATCTGGATAAAGTCCCCTTGAAATACTCCGGCCTGACCTACTCTGAAATATGGATATCTGAAAGCCAGGAACGCATGCTTCTGGCTGTAAATAAAGAAAAACTCGGGGAAATTTTAGCCCTGTTTGAAAGCGAAGGGGTAGAGGCTTCGGTTATAGGTGAATTTACATCCGACCGCCACCTTAAACTTTTCTATCAGGACCATCAAGTGGCCGACCTTCAAATGAACTTCCTGCATAACGGGCGACCTCAACTGGAACTAAGGGCAACTCACCATAAAACCCGCCACCCCGAAGCAGATTTTGACTGCCCGAAAGATTTTGAAACTGAACTTAAAAACATACTTTCCCACTGGAATGTATGTAGCCGTGAGTGGATAATCCGCCAGTATGACCATGAGGTTCAGGGCGGAAGCGTCCTGAAAGCCATGGTGGGGGCTGAAAATGACGGACCGGGTGACGCCGCCGTTATCCGCCCGGTACTTGGCTCAAAGAAAGCGGTGGTAATTTCAAACGGTATTAACCCCAGCTATGCTGATGTAGACGCCTACAATATGGCCGCTTCAGCCATAGACGAAGCCTTACGGCAGATTATTGCTGTGGGCGGCAATCTGGAACGGGTAGCCCTGCTGGATAACTTCAGCTGGGGCAACGCCAGCCGCCCCGAAAGCTTGGGGGATCTGGTGCGTGCCTGCCAGGCCTGCCATGACCTGTCTCTGGTTTTTGGAACACCCTTTATTTCAGGCAAAGACAGCCTTAACAACGAATTCCGTTATGAAGATAAACTGATTACCATTCCCCATACCTTGCTTATTTCAGCCATAGGGGTAATGGAAGATGGCGACAAGGCCATAAGTATGGATTTTAAAAAAGCCGGAAACCTTATTTATATTGTGGGTAAAACTGCCGAAGAACTGGGCGGTTCGCATTACTTCAAGAACCACAGCTTCATTGGCAACCGCGCCCCCGCAGTCAATGCCAAGCGTGCCAAAGAAAACATGCAAGCTCTATCTTGCGCTACCGCCAGAGGGCTGGTTGCCGCCTGCCATGACCTGTCCGAAGGGGGACTGGGAGTGGCCGCAGCCGAAATGGCCTTCAGCGGCAAGCTGGGTGCGCACATCCATCTGGCAGACGTTCCTCTGGCTGAAAAGATAGACCGGGAAGATTACATCCTCTTCTCAGAGTCCAACAGCCGTTTTCTAGTAGAGGTTGCCCCCAAACATCAAGCTGAATTTGAAAAGCTAATGTCAGGGTGTGATTTCGGGCTGGTTGGTGAGGTTATGTCTGAACCAAGCTTGGAAATAACCGGACGAGATGGCAAAGAAATTCTTTTAAACACCCCGGTTAGTGAACTGAAAGAGGCCTGGCAAAGGCCGATGCGTTGGTAGGTAAAAATGAGTAAAGTAAAAACCATGATACTTCGCACACCCGGTACTAACTGTGATGTTGAGACATCTTATGCTTTTGAACTGGCGGGCTCTGAAACAGAGCTGGTGCACATAAATGAACTATTGGCCAAGCCCTCGCTTTTATCCGAATTTCAGATAATGGCATTCCCCGGCGGCTTCGGTTACGGTGATGACCTGGGAGCAGGACGGGTACTGGCTAATGAAGTACGCCTAAAACTGGGTGAAAAAATAAGCCGTTTTCACGAAAGCGGCGGGCTTATTATCGGTATCTGCAACGGCTTTCAGACACTGGTAAAAACCGGCATACTGCCGGGCCCTATGAAAGATGGCCAAAAAATAACCCTTACAGACAACAACTCCGGCCGCTTTGAATGCCGCTGGACTTACCTTTCGGTAAACCCCTTTTCCACCTGTGTATTTACCCAAGGCCTAGACCGGCTGTATTTGCCGGTAGCCCACGGCGAAGGCAAACTGCTTGGCAGCCCGGAGGTAATAAATAAACTGAATTCAGCAGTTTATTACACCGACAAAGACGGTAAACGCAACGCCCCCTACCCGGCAAACCCGGCCGGTACCCTGATGGATATTGCCGGCATTGCAGACGAAAGCGGGCGGATATTTGCCCTGATGCCACACCCGGAGCGGTTTGTACGGGGCAGTCAGCACCCGCGCTGGACAGGGGAAGGTCTGAAAAAAGAAGGCGACGGGCTGAAAATATTTACCAATGCCGTAAAATGGGCGCGCGAAGTTTGAAGCTACGAAATATAGCCGTTGTATTTGGTTTTTGTATTAAATATATTACATTAAGCGTAGCTTTTAGCCGTCCCTTCACCGAAAACGGTGTTGCTGGCTAATTAGGCTTGTGTTATACTTCTGTGTTATCATCATGTAAATATAGCTATTAAATGGTTTTTAACTAACTAGGAGGGGATAGAGCTTGCCAACTACAAACATTAAAGAGCTTCTGGAAGCCGGGGCACATTTTGGTCACCAGACCAGCCGCTGGCATCCGCGGATGAAGAAATATATCTTCACCAAACGCAACGGTATTCACATTATTGACCTTGAAAAGACCGTAGTCATGCTGGACAAAGCCTGCAATTACATTAACCAGGTTGTCAGTGATGGCGGTAAGGTTCTTTTTGTTGGTACCAAAAAACAGGCCCAGGAAATTTTGGCTGAAGAAGCCAAGAGATGCGGCATGTATTTTATCAATCAGCGCTGGACAGGTGGTATTTTAACCAATTTCCACTCCATTCAGTCACGGATTGATTATCTGGTACGGCTGGAAGACCAGCAGGCCAGGGGTGATTTTAGCCGTTTGCCCAAAAAAGAAGCTCAGAAACTGGGTGAGGAAATTGCCCGTCTGAACCGCACTATGGGCGGCTTCAAGGAAATGACCCGCCTGCCGGATGTCATCTTTGTAGTAGACCCTATCAAGGAAAAGATTGCCATGGCTGAAGCCAAACGCATGGGTGTTCCTCTGGTAGCTATGGTTGATACCAACTGCAACCCTGACGAAGTTGACTATCCCGTTCCTTCTAACGATGATGCTATGCGGGCTATCAAACTGATTTGCTCTAAAATGGCTGATGCCGTGATAGAAGCCCAGAATGCCATGAAGGTTACCGAAGTTGAAACCACCGGTGAAGCTCAGGCCGAAACTGCCGGTTAAATAATAAACACTGGAGTTAATAAATTGGCTATCAATGCTGAACAGATAAAAGAACTCCGCGAGAAATGCGGCGCAGGTGTTATGGAATGCCGCAACGCTCTGGTGGATGCAAATGGCAATGTTGAAAAAGCCCAGGAGATTCTCCGGGAGAAAGGCCTGGTAAAAGCCGCCAAGAAGGCTGAACGCGAAACTGTCCAGGGTATAGTGGAATCCTATATACACACCCAGGGACGGATTGGTGCACTGGTTGAGCTTAACTGCGAAACCGACTTCGTTGCCCGCACTGACGCCTTTAAGGAACTGGCCCACAATCTGGCCATGCAGGTAGCGGCTATGTGCCCGCTTTACCTGTCTGAAGAAGACCGCCCGGCCGAATGTGAAGTTGAAGCTGAAAACGCTTGCCTGCTGCTTCAGCCTTACATCAAAGACCCCTCCAAAACTATCAACGGTCTCATTATTGAAACTGTTGCCAAGGTTGGAGAAAATATCCGCCTGAAGCGGTTTGCCCGATTTGAGCTTGGAGGCTAGTACCGGTATTTTTTATGGCTGAAATAAAATATAAACGTATCCTGTTAAAACTCAGTGGAGAGGCTTTCAAAGGAGCCACCGGATACGGTATTGATATCCCTACCGTAAGAAACATTGCCCAAGAGATTAAGCATATCTGCCTTATGGGCGTTGAAGTGGCTATTGTGGTAGGGGGCGGCAATATTTGGCGGGGGGCAACCGCTGCCAAAGAAGGAATTGACCGGGTTTCAGCTGATTATGCAGGTATGCTGGCCACCATTATAAATGCCATTACCCTGCAGGACGCCTTGGAACGTGAGGGTATCGTAACCCGCACCCAATCCGCTCTTTCCGTCCAGCAGGTAGCCGAACCATATATCCGCCGGCGGGCTGTCCGACATCTGGAAAAAGGACGGGTAGTCATATTTGCCGGAGGCACCGGCAATCCTTACATGACCACCGACACGGCTGCCGCTTTACGTGCCATAGAAATAGAAGCCAGTGTGCTTCTTATGGCCAAAAATAAAGTGGACGGGGTTTACACCGCTGACCCTCAGAAACACCCCGAAGCCACCCTTTTCCAGCACCTTACTTATATGGAAGCTATAAACAAGCGCCTCCAGGTTATGGATGCAACGGCCCTTTCACTTTGTCTGGATAATAAATTGCCGATTATTGTGTTTGACCTTCAGTCCTCCGAAAGCCTGGTGAGCGCCATATCCGGTCAGCCGATAGGTACATTAATATCCAGCGAGAGTTAAAATGATAAACGAAATTTTACAAAAATCTGAAAAAAAGATGTCTGCTTCACTTGATGTTCTTCTACAGGAACTGTCAGGTATCCGTACCGGGCGTTCATCACCGGCCTTGGTTGAGCATATCCGGGTAGAATACGCAGGCGTACCCACTCCCATCAATCATCTGGCTAATATATCTGCCCCTGATCCCCGTTATATTACTATCCAACCTTGGGACAGAAGCTGCCTTTCGGCCATTGAGAAAGCTATTATGAAATCTGATTTGGGTCTTATGCCCAATAATGACGGCAATATTATCCGTCTGAATATCCCCCCCCTGTCTGAAGAACGCCGCCAGGAAATGATTAAAATAGTCAACAAGCGGCTGGAAGAAGACAAAATAGCCATGAGAAATGTCCGCCGTGATGCTATGGATGAAATGAAGAAACTGGAAAAGGCCAAGGAAATCTCCCAGGACGACCTGAAACGCGGCTCTGACCAGCTCCAGAAGATTACGGATAACTTTATTGCCAAGGCTGACAAGCTTGGGGCAGATAAAGAAGCTGAACTGAGGCAAGTTTAGCCCCTCATTCCCCGGCAAACTCTGGATAGTCCGGCAACCTCCTGTTGCGGTAGAGGTTTTTATCTTGGACACAACAGCTACAATAAATAATACTCCCCCTGACCACATAGCCATAATAATGGATGGAAACGGCCGCTGGGCAGAACGCCGCGGCCTTAGCCGTTTAGAAGGGCACAAAGCCGGTCTGGAAAACGCCAGACGGGTTATCCGCCACCTGAGTTCGCTGGGGGTCAAATATGTCACCCTCTACAGTTTTTCCACTGAAAACTGGAAACGCCCCGATGCTGAAATAAAAGGCCTTTTCGGCCTGATAAATGATGTTATGTCATCTTATATCCCGGAGCTTGCGGGAAATAACATCCGTTTGCGGCATCTGGGGCATCTGGATAAACTGCCCGCTATGCTCAAGCATAAACTGGAGAGTTTACTCTCCGAAACCAGCCAAAATACCGGCCTGACCCTCTCGCTGGCTTTTGACTACGGCGGGCGTGATGAAATTATTCAGGCGGTAAAAAAGCTGGTTAAAGACGGGATAGAACCTGATAAAATAAGCGAAGAGCTTTTTGCTGGATACCTGTTTACCACAGGCATACCTGAAGCAGGCCTGATTATCCGCACCGGCGGCGAAATACGGCTTTCCAATTTTCTCCTGTGGCAATCTGCCTACAGCGAGCTGTATTTTTCGGAAGTAATGTGGCCAGACTTTGGCGAGAAAGAAATTGACCGGGCTATCTCTGCTTTTAACCAGAGGCAGAGACGATTCGGTGGTTTATAATTTATGTTAAAAAAACGCATCTTAAGCGGGTGCCTGCTGGCTCTGATTTCACTGGTGGTTATCTGGGTTGACCAACCCATAGCCTGGCTGACACTGGCTATGGCGGTAGTAGTAGCCCTGGCTTTAAACGAATTTTACAATGCAGTTACCGTATACCTTAAATCCCAGCCCTTTAAGGCACTGGGAATTTTCTGGGGTATGCTTATTGTAATCAGCCCCCATCTACAGATAGAAAGCATTTTGCCGTTTCTGCTGGGCTCTTTCAGCCTGACTTCACTTATCTACCTGCTTACCCTGAAAGACCGTACAGACGCCTTTCCCCGCTGGGCTTGGACACTATCCGGGGTAATTTACATTGGTCTGCTGGCCAGTTTCTGGGTAGCCCTGCGCGAACTGCCCATGGGACGGGAGTGGGTACTCTGGACACTGATACTCACCTCTGCCACGGATACTATGGCCTTTTTTATAGGCAGCCGTTTTGGAAAACAAAAAATGGCACCTTCCATCAGCCCTAACAAGAGCTGGCAGGGAGCTGTAGGCGGTGCGGTATTCAGCATTATAGTCGCCCCTATTTTTGCTGACTTGATGGGCTTACCTATAAATATGTTTATAGCTATGCTACTGGGTCTTCTGGTCAGCGTAGCCGGACAAACCGGCGATATTGCCGAATCTCTATTTAAACGCAATATGCACTGCAAGGATTCCGGGAATCTGATACCCGGACACGGCGGAATAATGGACCGTCTGGACAGCCTGCTTTTTACCGGTATAGTGGTATACTACTACGTGATATGGTTCATTCAATAAAGAAAGTTGTCATACTGGGGTCTACCGGTTCTATCGGCCGACAGACTCTTGAAGTTATCCGTTCACTGCCAGACCACTTCAAGGTACTGGGGCTGGCTGGCGGAGCAAATGTCAATCTGCTAAAAGAACAGGCTGGTGAATTCCGTCCTGAATATATATACTGCCGTGACTGCCATAAGGAAAGTGCCTGCAATTCCCGCTTCATTCCTATGGAGGAAATGGCCGCCCTGCCCGAAGCAGACGTAATAGTAGTGGCCACTCCCGGCGGTGCCGGTTTACAGCCGGTACTTGCGGCTGCTAAAGCCGGTAAGGTAATAGCTCTGGCCAACAAGGAGTCTCTGGTTTCCGCCGGTGAAATAGTAACCGGTATTGTACGGGAAAATAAAGCTAAACTACTACCAGTAGACAGTGAACACAGTGCCATCTGGCAATGTTTGTCAGGTGAGGTTACACCCCCTTCCAGAATTATACTGACCGCCTCCGGCGGACCTTTCCGTTCTTTGACTAAAAACGAAATAGATAAAGTCACCCCCGAACAAGCACTGAAGCACCCCTCATGGAAAATGGGGCTTAAAGTTACCATAGACTCGGCCAGTTTGATGAACAAAGGTCTGGAAATAATAGAAGCCCGCTGGCTGTTTGATATGCACATACAGAATATTCAGGTGGTTATCCACCCCCAGAGCATTATCCACTCCATGGTGGAGTTTGCAGACGGCAGTTTAAAGGCCCAGCTTTCATGCCCGGATATGCGTTTCCCGATTCAATATGCCCTGACTTACCCCGAAAGAGTGGTCAACCATACCCTGCCCCGCCTTAACTGGGCGGAAGTGGGCAAACTGGATTTTGAAATGCCGGACATGACCAGATTCCCCTGTCTGGGTCTGGCGATATCAGCCGGAGAAGAAGGAAAAACATTTCCGGCGGCATTATGTGCCGCAGACGAAGTGGCTGTAGATCTGTTCCTTAAGGGTAAAATAAGCTTCGGGCAGATACCCGAACTGATAGCCAAAGTATTAGATGCCCATCAGCCGGTTTCCAAGCCGGATATTGATGATATTTTGGCCGCAGATGCTTGGGCGCGCCAAAAAGTAACTGAACTGGCAGGTAATTTCTAAATGCTGTTAACCGTTGTTTCTTTTCTGATTATATTTTCAATAGTAGTCATCTCCCATGAGCTTGGCCATTTCTTTACGGCCAAAGCCATTGGGGTCAAGGTAGAAGAATTCGGGTTTGGTTATCCCCCCAGGATATTCGGACGCAAATTCGGGCAAACCGAGTATACCCTGAACTGGCTTCCTCTGGGCGGCTTCGTAAAAGTAGAAGATGACCCGGTAAATAATAAAGGCCTTTCTTCAAAAAGCGCCGGGAAACGCTTGCTCTTTTTCAGTTCCGGGGCTTTGGTAAATGCCATTTTACCCATTATACTGTTTGCTTTTGCCCTGATAGTGCCGCATGACGTGCTGGTGGGCAGAGTAAATGTTGAGGAAGTAGTGCCGAATTCCCCCGCCGCCGAAGCCGGGCTGGTAACGGGCGATACCATTCTAAGCATAAACGGTCAGGAAATACGCAATACCGCCGAATTTTCCCGTGCATCCCAGCTGAATCTGGGTCAATCTATAGAAATAACAGTACTCCATGCTGACCAAACCCAGAGCACCGTCAGCCTGACCCCCCGCTGGCAACCCCCTGCGGGTGAAGGCCCGGTGGGTATTTCTTTGCAGACTCTGGACTACCAGATAACCAGCGAAAGTGAATCTGTACTCAAGGCTATACCCCTTTCCGTAAAGCAAAACTTTGAAACTCTGGTGCTGTTTAAAAACTCCATACTGGGGCTTATCATGGGCAGTGTTCCTTTTGATGTAGTTGGACCGGTGGGTCTTGCCCAAATGACCGGGGACGTGGCACGGGCCGGGGTTGGCCCACTGCTGGAGTTTACCGCTTTCCTCAGCCTGAATCTGGCTATTATCAACCTGCTTCCCCTGCCAGCCCTTGACGGCGGAAGGATATTTTTTGTATTTATTGAATGGATACGGGGCGGCAGACGCATCTCTCCCAAGGTTGAAAACCTTATCCATATGATTGGGTTTTTCCTGCTGATAGGGCTTATGCTGACTGTAACCTTTCAGGATATTATACGCATTGCCGGCAACTAAATTCTGTTATACTCTCTGCTAAGAGGCTGTAAAATATGATTACGCGGCGACAAAGTACCGAAATCCGACTGGGGAATCTGACTATCGGGGGCAGTGCCCCGATATCAGTCCAGTCCATGACTAAAACAGATACCCGCAATATCCCGGCTACCATCGCCCAGATAAAAGAGCTGGAAGAATGCGGTTGTGAGATAATCCGCCTGGCTATACCGGATATGGAAGCCGCCTCTGCCCTGAAATCTATCCGCCCGAAAGTCAAAATACCCATAGTGGCAGATATCCACTTTGATTACCGTCTGGCACTGGCCTCACTTTCGGCCGGAGTAGACGGCCTCAGGCTCAATCCCGGCAATATCGGTGACCCGGAGCGGGTTAAAGCGGTGGTCAAATCCGCTAAAGAAAGGGAAATACCGATACGCATTGGGGTAAACGCCGGCAGCCTGCCCAAAGACCTGCCCCCAGAGCTCACCATTGCCCAAAAGATGGTCAAGGCCGCCATGGGACATATAAAGATACTGGAAGGCCTGGATTTCGGCCTGATTAAGGTTTCACTGAAGGCCTTTGATGTACCCACCACTATTGAGGCCTACACACAGATAGCCTCTCTCATACCCTACCCTTTGCATGTGGGCATTACCGAAACGGGTACGCCTAAAACGGGTCTGGTGCGGAGTGCGGTGGGAATAGGCAATCTGCTTTACATGGGCATTGGGGATACTATCCGTGTTTCCCTGACTGCCCCACCTCAGGAAGAAGTATTTGCCGCTTATGAAATACTAAAGAGCCTTAACCTCAGGCAGCGCGGCCCGATACTGGTCAGTTGCCCCACCTGCTCCAGAACCGAGGTGGATATTGTGGGTATTGCCTCACGGGTACAGGAGGCTTTAAACAAAATAGACAAGCCTATCAGGGTAGCGGTAATGGGCTGTGCCGTAAACGGCCCCGGCGAATCCAAAGAGGCTGATTTGGGCATAGCCTGCGGCAAAGGACAGGGACTGCTCTTCCGCAAGGGCGAAAAAATTGCCGTAGTCCCCGAAGATGAGCTGGTAGATGCCCTGTTACGGGAGATAGCCTCCCTGTAGCTTGTGTCCGCTATCCGTCTTCAGGCTTCTTTGGCAGATGATTTTAGGGTATAATCCTTCTCGGCAAGCCGTTATTTACAAGGAGCTTACAAAATGCGTTATTCCAGGTTATTTGGCAAAACCCAGCGTGAAATCCCGTCAGATGCCGAAACGATAAGCCACCAGTTGCTTCTGCGTTCGGGCATGATAGCCCAGCTGACCGCCGGAGTGTATTCATTTATGCCTCTGGCCTGGCGTTCTATCCAGAAAATTGAAAACATTATACGGCAGGAAATGAATAAGACAGGCTGTCAGGAACTGGCCATGCCGGTACTTCAGCCGGTGGAAATATGGCAGCAGAGCGGACGTGAAGCCCCCTTCGGGCAGACCCTTTTCCATTTGAAAGACCGCAAAGACCGTAATCTGGTGCTTGGACCTACCCATGAAGAGGTAATAACTGACCTCGCCAGCCGCTATATCCAGAGTTACCGTGACCTGCCTCAGCGGCTTTACCAGATACAGGCCAAGTTCCGTGACGAACCCCGCCCCCGCGGCGGATTGATACGGGTACGTGAATTTATTATGAAAGATATGTACAGCTTTGACGCCAGCCCCGAAGGGTTGGATGACAGCTATCAGACCATGAAACAGGCCTACGAAAGTGTTTACCGCCGTTGCGGTCTGGAATCTATGGTGATAGACGCGGACAGCGGAGCTATAGGCGGCAAGGCCTCACATGAGTTTATGATTGTAGCTGAAAGCGGTGAAGACAGTATCATCTACTGCCCGAAATGCAGCTACGCCGCCAATGCCGAAAAAGCTGTATTCAAAAAGAAAACCCTGCCCAAAGAAACCCTGAAAGATTTGGAAGAAGTAGCCACTCCCGGACAGAAAGCTATTTCAGACGTAGCCCGTTTTCTTGCGGTCAAACCTGAAAACACCCTCAAAGCGGTCTTCTATATGGCAGACGGCAAGTTTGTAATGGCTGTTATTCGGGGAGATTTGGATATAAACGAGGTAAAGCTTAAAAACCTGCTTAAGTGCAATGACCTGCGTCTGGCGGAAGACGGTGAAGTCAAGGCCGCCGGAGTAGTGGCAGGTTCGGCATCACCGGTAGGCTTAAAAAATATCCTGATAGTTGCAGATGACTCTGTTGAAAACGGCTCTAACTTCGTAGCCGGTGCCAATAAAGACGGCTTTCACCTGAAAAACGTCAACTGCGGGCGGGATTTCAGGGCGGATAAAATGGCGGATATTGCTCTGGCTGCCGAAGGCTCGGCCTGCCCCTTCTGTGACGGTACTTTCGCCTCCAAACGGGGGGTGGAAGTGGGGCATATTTTCAAACTGGGGACATTCCTTTCCGAACGTTTCGGGGCAAACTTCACTGACGCAGAGGGTGTCAGCCACCCCATTATTATGGGTTGCTACGGTATGGGGGTAGGACGGCTGCTGGCCGCCGCCATAGAGCAAAACCATGACGAAAAAGGTATTATCTGGCCTATGCCAATTGCCCCGTATCAGGTGTATATCTGCGGGCTTTTTCTGGATAACCCCGTTGTCCGCGAAAGCGCTGAAAAAATATATAAAGAACTGGAAGCCAAAAGCATTGAAGTGCTGTTTGATGACCGTGAGCTTACAGCCGGGGTTAAATTTAACGATGCAGACCTGCTGGGCATACCCCTCAGGCTGACTATCAGCCCCCGCAATCTGGATAAGGGCGGGGTGGAATTTAAACTCCGCCGAAACAAGGAATCCGAGCTTGTTCCGCTGGATAGTATAGTGGAAAGGGTAATAGCCACCATCAAATCAGAGAGTGATTTATAACCCCTCTGACCGGTATAAATCTATATAACAGATAAAATTTAAGGGGCTTTAAAAGCCCCTTTTTATTATTTCACTTTTTTTGTGTCTTTAAGTGTATCCAGATACCTCTGGTGAGACTCCCAGTAAGTCTTAATGGCTGATTCGCGGTCTTCCCAACCTTCAACACCTGTCTTTTTGGATTCCAGCTCTTTATATATGTTAAAGAAATGGAATATTTCCTTCAGCAGGTGGGGAGGCACATCCGAAAGGTCACGAATGAAGTTAAAGTGCGGGTCACCAATGGGTACGCACAATAACTTGGCATCCGGGCCTTTTTCATCGTACATTTTGAAAAGCCCCACCGGTTTAGTTTCTATCATACAACCGGGAAAGGTAGGCTCCCAAACTAAAACCAAGGCATCAAGGGGGTCCCCGTCTTCGGCCAAAGTATCCACAATGAAACCGTAATCACTGGGATAATGGACAGCCGAGAAAAGCATACGGTCAAACTTGATTACCTTGCGTTCTTTATCATATTCATATTTATTCCGGCTACCCTTGGGTATTTCTATCATAACCGTCAGAGTAATATCCGGCGTACTTGCCAGTCTCAATCTTTTCAGTTTAGGGCATTTTGCTTCACCACAACCAACTATTGTCTTGAACTCAGAGTTTATGGCTTCAACTTCTTTTTTAATTTTCTTTGAACTATCGCTTAACATTTTTCCTCCGTGTTTATAATACCTTATTCAGGCTGAAAAAACCAAAAGGGGCTTTTTAAAAAGCCCCTTTAAATTACCGGATAAACCCGTTAGGAACGCAAAACTGCTCCCGTTTCAGTATTCAGCCGTCCAAGTATCTGGCTCATCACTCCGTCCACTTCCTCATCTTTCAGGGTATGGGTATCAGATTGGAAAAGAAGATGGTAGGCCAGTGATTTTTTATTCTCGGCTATCTGTTTGCCCTGATACATATCAAACAGTTCCGCATTTTTTACCAAATCGTATTCTGAGAGTATGTCTATAACCTGCCGATTAGTGATATGCCTGTCAATCACCAAAGCCAAATCCCGTTCAACTGCCGGGAAACGGTTAATAGGATTAAATTTGCGGCGAACTATAGCTCTGGTAATAAGTTTTGACAGATTGATTTCAAACATATATACCGGCTCTGTTATGTCAAATTTATCTGCAGTTTGAGGGCTTACCTGCCCCAAAATACCCACCGGCATATCCCCTACCAGAATACCGGCCTGATACCCATGGGACAAGCCATGTTCGTCAGATACCACAAAATCAGCTGAAAGCCCCAAACGGCTTACCATAGATTCCACAATGCCCTTAACATCAAAAAAGTCAAAACCGGCGGTATTTCTCTGCCACCGGGATTGAGACGAACCACCCGCTATAACAGCACACAGCATCTCAGGTTCTTCCTGTTTTTTATTCTCTTTCGGCAGGTAAACACGCCCAAGCTCATAAAGCCTGAGACCGTCTTTTTCAAAGCGGCGGTTTGCCGCCAGAGAAGCATACAAGCTGGGACGCAAACTGGTGCGCATAACCTCTTGCTCACTGCTCATGGGGTTGCTGATAGCCAGAAATTCGGGCTCAGCACCTGATGAAACACGGGAAAGCATTTCACGGCTGGTAAATGAATATGAAATAAGTTCCTGAAAACCATAACCTGAGAGTATTTGCCTTAGGAAACGCTTCATGCCGGGCAACGGGGGCGTTTCTATTTTGGGTATAGCTTTATCCAGAGGCAGGCAGGGTATGGTATGGTAGCCCGCTATTCTGGCCACTTCTTCAATCATATCAATGTCGGTTTCAATATCCATCCGCCAATATCCCGGATAAATACGCACCATATCCTCAGTCGCACCGTAACCGAATTCTTCCATGCCGGGTACATATTCGGGAAGCCAGATAAAACCCAGCCTTTTGGCTATTTTACAGGCATCAGGCGGTTCTTTCTCATAGCCTAATATCTGATTAACCTTTGCCAGTGAGAGCACAATACCGTTTCTTTCCTTTTTATTAGGCAAAACATCTATCAACCCTGAAGCTGCCTGTCCACCGGCTATTTCAAGTATCAGCTGGGTGGCGCGTTTCAGAGCAATAGGAGCGAGTTCGTAGCTAAGCCCCTTTTCAAAACGGGCAGAAGCCTCACTCTGGAGTTTTAAACCTCTGGCGGTCTTACGGATGCTTTGCTTATCAAAGGTGGCCGATTCCAAAAGTATGCGGGAGGTTTTTTCAGTTACCTCGGTATTTTCACCACCCATCACCCCCGCCAAGGCAATTATCCTGTCAGGTTCGGTAATAAGCAGCATATCCGGGCTAAGTTTCCGTTCAACCCCGTCCAGAGTAGTTAAAACTTCACCCTCTGCCGCGGGGCGGACAATAATATGCCGTGATTTTATCTGGTCGTAGTCAAAGGCATGCAGTGGCTGGCCAAATTCCAGCATGACGTAGTTGGTAGCATCTACTACGTTATTTATAGGGCGCATACCGCAGGCAATCAGCCGTTCTTTAAGCCAATCTGGCGATTCCTCAAGTTTGATTCCTTCTATCAGGCTGGCGGTATAACGGGTACAGAGTTTGCTGTTATTTATTTCAATTTCTATTTTTTCTTTTATATCCGGGCCGGTTGCTTTAAAATCCGGGTCGCTGATAGCAGGCAAACGGTCTATCAGTGCGCCCAGTTCTCTGGCTACGCCGGTTACACACATCAAATCACCCCGGTTAGGGGTAAGCTCCAGATCAAATATTATCTCACCCAGATATTCGCTGGCCAGCATGCCAACAGGCGCATCCGCCGGCAATACCAAAATACCCTCATGTTCATCTGACAACCCCAGTTCCCGTTCGGAACAAACCATTCCGCAGGATTCCACTCCCCGCAAAACAGCCGGCTTCAGCACAATTTCCTTACCGTTGTGACCGTCTATCAAGACTGCACCCGTACGGGCAAAAACCACCTTGTCACCGACTTTGCAGTTAGGTGCGCCGGTAACCACTGTTTCCTGCCCCTGCCCCCAATCCACCTTTACCAGCACCAGGCGGTCAGCGTTGGGGTGGCGGTTTACTTCCATAATCTGGCCTACATATACGTTTGGCCATTTGTCTTTATGGGAATTTAATACTGCCACCTCAGTACCGGCCATAGTCATCCGTTCGGCCAGTTCGGCAGGCTGTATATCAGTTGGAAGGTATTCTTTAAGCCACTTCAAAGGTATTTTCATATTAAAACTGCCTCAAGAATCTAGTATCGTTAGAGTAGAAGAGACGGATATCATCAATACCGTACCTCAGCATAGGCAATCTTTCCAGCCCCATGCCGAAGGCAAAGCCGGTATATTGTTCTGAATCTATGCCTACCCTCTCCAGCACCTTAGGGTGCACCATGCCCGCACCCAAAATCTCCAGCCAGCCGGAACCGTGGCAAACACTGCATTCTTTTTTACCGCCGCAGGTACAGCTTACCGCTACTTCTACACCCGGCTCTACAAAGGGGAAATAGTCACAGCGGAAACGAACCTTGCGGTTAGCCCCGAAGAAACGGCGGCAAAACTCCAT
Source organism: Dehalococcoides mccartyi CG5 (assembly GCF_000830885.1). Taxonomy (NCBI): domain Bacteria; kingdom Bacillati; phylum Chloroflexota; class Dehalococcoidia; order Dehalococcoidales; family Dehalococcoidaceae; genus Dehalococcoides; species Dehalococcoides mccartyi. Next base: position 245,211 of record NZ_CP006951.1, on the reverse strand, counting down.
CAAAGTGCCTTTAAGATGGGCCATGGAAATACCCCTGTCCACCACCAGACCCTCCACCTGGGTAAACATGGGAATGTGGGTGGCATCGGTTGCTTCGTAACGATAAACCTTTCCCGGTACTACTATCCGTATAGGAGGTTTGTTTTTCTCCATATAACGTACCTGCATGGGAGAGGTATGGGTGCGAAGCAGGGTATCCAGCCTGCCGTTGTCATTAGGCCTGTCTATCCAAAAGGTCTGCATATTTTCCCGGGCGGGATGATCTTCAGGAATATTCAAAGCCTCAAAATTATGGTAATCATCTTCTATTTCCGGCCCTTCCACGACTGAAAAACCCAGACTTGAAAAAATAGTAGTAACCTCATTGGTTACCTGCGTCAGGGGGTGGATACGTCCGATAGGCCAGGGTCTGCCGGGCAGAGTAATATCTAGCCCTTCATTACGGCTGGCAAACTGTTTTTCTTTAGATATCTGCTCTTTTTGCAAAAAAGCGGCCTCAAGTGCGGCTTTGGCTTCATTAGCTGCCGCTCCGGCTGCTTTACGTTCTTCTATGGGCAAACTGGCCAGATTCCGGAGTGCTCCGGTCAGCAGGCTTTTCTTGCCTAAATACCGGACACGCCACGCTTCAAGATCCTTGAGATCTGTTATGGCTTCCAGTTCGGCAAGGGCGCTTTGGGTAATGTCAGTGATATTTTTAATTTCTTCCATAGCCCAGCTTCACATCAAAATTTTGTAAAAATTATATGCTATTAGCTTTGAATGGTCAACACAGCCCAACATTATGTCAGGTTTGTCCGTCCTAAACAGCCTGCTTTCAGGCTATTTAGGCTTCCCCATGCATAAAATTTAGCGCCCATTTAACAGCTTCGTCACCTGCCAACTCCAGTTCGATATCCGGGGTAATACCCTGACCTTCTATCATCCGCCCGTTAGGTGTATACCAGCGGCCTATAGTCAAGTAGATACCGGTGTTCCCGGTCACATCAAAGGTGCGGTTTACACTACCCTTGCCATAAGTAGTCTTACCCACAATAGTTGCCCGCCCATAGTCCTGCAAAGCACCTGAAAGGGCTTCGGAACCGCTGGCACTGTACTGGTCTACCAATACTACCATGGGCAAACTGGTAGTTACAGCCTTGGGGACTATTTTGTATTCCTCCGAGTTTCCGGCATTGTCAACAGTGGTTAAAACCACCCCGCTGCTTACAAAACGGCTGGTTACATTTATAACCGAACTTACCAGACCACCGGGATTGCCCCTTAAATCCAGCACTATCCCTTTGGCATCACCCAGATTTTTGAGCACCTGCTCCAGCTCTGCGTCTGTCCTTTCGCTAAAACGGCTGAGACGGATATAAGCTATATCTCCCATCATTTCAGAGGAAACGCTGGGAATAAGTATTTCATCACGGGTAACGTTAAACAGCAGTGGCTGGGCAGAGGTGCTTCTTTCTACCTTTAGCGTTATCAAAGTCCCCTTTTCGCCCCTGACCAGCGGAGACAGGTCTGCCAAACTAAATCCGTCAACGGACTGCCCGTCCACTTCCAGTAAAATATCGCCGGCCTTTATACCGGCCAAAGCTGCCGGAGAACCCTCATAAGGAATCAGGGTAATCACCCCGTCTTCTATCTGGACAGTGGCACCTATCCCTACATATTGGCCGTCATCGTACTCTAGACTGGCCTGATAGTCTTCGGCATTCAGATAAACGGAATGGGGGTCATTCAGCTCATCCATCATACCCTTTATAGCCGCTTCAGCCAGAGCCGCCTGATCTATAATATCCGGCTCTACGTATTCAGTAGTAATAATCTGCCAGGCAGTTACAATACTGGACAGGTTTTCGTCACTGTTTAAAGCGGACACGCCGCCGCTAAAATAACCCAGGGCGAAAGACCCCAGCAAACCAACCATGGACAGAATAGTGCCCAGCAATACTTTTATTCTAAAAGTCATAGACGTCTCCCTGTAAAATATCCTGTTCTAATCATAAAACAAAAGGCCCGGAAGTACTACTCCCGAGCCTTAAGCTAACAATTACTGTAAAGTACCGCTAAGAACACTTCTGATTTGATTTGAATTGGTCCACCAGAGCCAAGGTGCTGTCCAGATTAGCCAGATCCAGAGGAATACCCAGATTATTCAGTTCGTAATAACCCATCCCCCGGTAGAGCCGCCGTCCGGCTACCCTGCACATTTCGTCATACAGTTCAGGCCATTCCTGCCCGCAACGGCGGTGGCAGAATTGGACAAAATCCAGAGCAGAGATATTCAGGTCTTCCATAATTGCCCTCATTATAACCCATCACCACCTAGCAAGCAGCAAACCACCTGAGGAGAGTTGCGGAGCATAATTTATAACCAGTCAAACCCTCTGGTCAACCTCACTAATGGCTGGTATCTTTGTATTTTGAGCATATTAAGCCTTGAAATCCAGCCTGTTTGAAGCATCAAGAGTGCCTGATTTTATTATTTGGGAAAACCATCCGCCGGCAGACATCACTTGCAATAGTAGACATCACTTGCCATTATAGTCTTACTAGTATACATTTATATATATATTTCCATAGAAAACAGGGGCTAACTTGCGGAATACCAACCAAAACAGGAACATTTCAGGATTAAAAATGCTTGGCCGGCTTTTGCTGGTACTGCTGGGGCTGTCTATGTTAAGCGGCATATATCTGGCTGTCCAGCAATCTCACCTGAGCGCCTTCCTGAACACTACCAGCCAGACCAATTTTGTTATCCCGTCTTACCCCCATCTTTGCGAAGAGGCAGTAGACCAAGCGACTCTGGGCTTGAATATACTGCTTGCCGTTAGCTTTGTCAGCGGCATGTTTTACCTGTACTTGAGCCACGCATTTTATGTGAACCTGCACCGCATCACTCCCCGCTACAAATCCCGCCGGGTATTTCCGGGGTTCTTGATACCCGTAATCAATTTGGTATTTCCGCTGTTATTTACGGCTGAAACATGGCAACTAAGCAAACAGCCTCTAGAAACTCAAACCGCCCTGCCAGAATACAAAATAAATTTGCTATTCAAATTCTGGTGGATACTCTGTCTACTGGCGGTTACATTGTTTGTTTTCCCTCAAATCTCACCATTTGCACTGTCTGATTCTTATTCATCAAGGGAATCCGTAGCCAACATATTTACAGTGGCAACAGTAATCGCCGCAAGCGGAGGCAGTTTTATTCTTTTTTACCAGTTTAACACCCACCTAAAACTGTCAAACTAAAATCAGGCCAAACCCGAATTAAAAATCCAGCCCGGATATTTACTAAATAGAAAAACCACCCCTCAAAAGGGGTGGTTTACTGAAATAAATTAAGCCAAGCAGACCTGTAAGCCGAGTTCTGTACCCTTGCCCGAAAGCAAAGGTGATGACCATCTATCTAGACCAGACGTTACCGTCTGGTTCATGCGGCCAACCCGGGAACAGGCCAGACGTCCTTGCGTTCCCCTATTTGGCCTTGCTCCGGACGGGGTTTACCCGGCCAGCCGGTCACCCGGACTGCCGGTGAGCTCTTACCTCACCATTTCGCCCTTACCTGTTTTCACAGGCGGTATGTTTCTGTTGCACTTTCCGTAGGGTCGCCCCCCCTGGGTGTTACCCAGCATCCTGTCTGGAGGAGCTCGGACTTTCCTCCCGCTTTAAAGGCGGGCGGCCACCCGGTCTACTTGGCAAGCTTTAGTATAGCAGAGATATGTTCTACCCGCATAAAAAGTACTCTAAAAACAAAAAGCGGATAGCCACCCTTTTAGCTTAAACAGGAGTCTCAGCTTCCGCCATCCAAAGCTTTGTTAGCCAGAGCGTCTGCCTCAGAGTTTTGGGCGCGGGGTATGTACTTTATTTGGTAGCGTTCAAAACGCCCCAACAGTGAAACAGATTTGCTGAACAGGGGTTTAAGCCCCTCGTTTTTCATTCGGTATTCGCCCTTTATCTGTTTTACCAGAAGCTCTGAATCCGAGCGAATTTCCAGTTCCTTTGCACCCAGAGAAGCGGCTTTTTCTAGCCCTGCTAGCAGAGCCTGATATTCGGCTTGGTTGTTGGTGGCATGACCAATAGCTTTGGAAATACAGGCAACCAGATTGTTTTTTCCGTCCTTGAGGGTTACGCCAATGGAGGCCGGGCCGGGATTACCCCTTGATGCCCCGTCTGTGTTTATAATAATCTTGCTAATCTTTTAGATACCTTTCTTTCAATCCAGATATAATATTCGCTGGCAACCGCTGCACTGCACCAGAGTACCGGCTCTGGCACGCTGCATCCAAGCCGCTGTTAATTTCAAACCGCAACCACGGCAATTCCCTTGTTCTACCTTTGAAACAGCTTTGCCCTTGCTTTTACGCAGAGTCTGGAAAAGTACCAAATCCGGCTGTTCAAAACGGGACATAAACTCATGACGTTCGTTTTTAAGCTTTTCTATCTCTAAATGTATCAGGTTCAGTGACTGGGTATTTTGGGTCTGGTCTTGCTGCCATTCCGAGCGGGCAGTTTCCAGCCCCTCCATTACCTGATTGCAATTAGTCTGCAACTCTTCCAGACGGTCCATGCCGGCAAGCGCTTGATCATCTATCTGGGTACGCTTTGCTTCAAGGATTTCCTGTTCCTTACTCAGATTAGAAAGCTCTTTGGGATTATTAATCCGTCCTGAATACAGGCTTTTCTTAATTTCGTTTATCTTGGCATCCAAATCAGCAGACTGACTTTCAAGTTCACGCAGAGAAGCCTGCTGTTCTTTCAGATGGCTGGCCGCTTCCACCAGATTATTTTCGGCCTGCCTGAGAGCAGAGTCATCCTGCAGGATTGCCTGTAATTTGGAGGCCTGCATCAGGTGAGACTCCAAATCCAGTTCCAGTTCTTGCAGTTGATAAAGCTCTTTTGCTAGTTGCATACTTGCCCACTATTGTAAGTCCTGCATCACACTTTAGCAATAACTATCTAAAGAGTGACAGATGATTATAGCTGATATTAGAACATTTGTGCTATTATTCTACCACTATGACACAAGAATTTATTGAAAGAAAAAAAGGCGCTCCCTACGGCAACCAGAATGCCCGCAAACACGGCTTCTATTCCCGCGTACTGGATACTGATGAACTGGAGGACTATGAACAGGCAACCCTGACGGAAGGTATTGACGAAGAAATTGCCCTGCTCAGGGTAAAAATCAAATCCGTCCTCCGCCATGACCCAGACAATCTGAAACTGCTAATGCAGGCCGTAACCACCCTGTCACGCCTGCTTTCTGCCCGTTACAACATCAGCCGTCAGGACAAAGGCGGATTGAAAGAGGCTATTTTCAACGTCCTCAGAGACGTGGCTGTGCCGCTGGGCATTATAAAGGCTACCTTTGATAAATAAACTTCGCCCTTACCAGCAGGATGTTGCCAGGGCGGTGTTACGAAGTATATTTAACCAGCAGGGGCAGACCTTCAGCGTAGAAATAGCCCGGCAGGGCGGGAAAAATGAACTTTCATTCCAGCTGGAGCTCCTGCTTCTTACTCTTTACATGTTTGAGCCTAAAAATCTGGTTAAATGCGCCCCTACCTTCAAACCCCAGCTGAATATCTCCATGATGAGGCTGAAAGACCGCCTGAATGAGGCCGGTTTTACGGATATATACCACACCGAAGGCGGGTATATTATCAGGCTCAATCAGGCCAGAGCCGTTTTTCTGTCAGCCGAACCAAGTGCCAGCGTGGTGGGCAATACCGCCCACCTGCTACTGGAGGTAGATGAAGCCCAAGACGTGAACAAGGAAAAGTACAGCAAGGAATTTAAACCCATGGGCGCCACCACCAATGTTACCACCGTTCTTTACGGCACTACCTGGGACAGTTTCAGCCTTCTTGAAGAGATAAAAGAACAAAATATAGAAAAAGAGCAAAAAGACGGGCTGAAACGGCATTTCCGGTATGACTGGGAGGCAGTAGCCGCCCACAACCCGACTTATCTGGCATATGCCCTGTCTGAAAAAGAGAGACTGGGGAAAAACCACCCTTTATTCCTGGCCCAGTACCGCTTACTTCCGGTAAGCGGTGGCGGCGGCATGTTCAGTAACGAACAGCTTGATTTGCTTAAAGGAAATCACCCCTGTCAAGTCTACCCCGAAAAGGGCAAGGTATATGTGGCTGGTCTTGATCTGGCAGGCGAAGACAGTCAAACGGGCGGCATCTCCCCGACAACTGTAAACTTACGGCGGGACTCAAGCGTGCTTACTATTGCGCAGCTGGATTATACCTTTGCCAAAGCCCCCTACAACCTGCCTCAGGTCAGGCTGGTCTGCCATTACAGCTGGCAGGGAACACGTCATGCCCTTCTCTATGAAAAGCTGGTGGAACTGCTGGGTAAAGTTTGGAAATGCCGCAAGGTAGCAGTGGATGCCACCGGTTTGGGACAGCCGGTAGCCTCGTTCCTGCGGGAATCACTGGGCAGCCGTATTCTGCCAGTTCCCTTTCAGACTGCCCGTGCTGAAATAAACTTACTATTTCCTTATCCCTTTGCCTTTTCAGCCATCTCTGGCGGCCGCGCGGCTGGTCAAAAATACACACCGGCAAAGGACAACCCAAACAAGTTTTTGAAAACTCACAACCCTGGTCAGGGTATGAGGTAAGTTCAGGCAGCAAATCCGCTTCTTCTATTCTCAAATCATTCTCTAATAAGGTCATCTCTCCAATCCTTCTTAATAAAATCTGTGCTTGCAGTGGTTAAATTTAGCACATATGTTCTAATATCTTCAAGACTATTTTGTCGTTTTATTAAATAGACATAATCAGCTTGTAAATTATTTGAATAGGAGGGCTTCTGTGGTATAATTGCCCCAAGTTTAGAGGGTATGTTATTTTCAAATAAGGAGGCTTGAAAGAACTCAGATAATGAAACACAAATTTTTACTTCGCGTATTAGGGGTGTTTTCCACCTTGGCCTTGCTGATTGTAGCCTTGCCGCTTTCTCCGGTTTCGGCAGCGGCCAGCATTACTTTGTATCCAAATTCCGGTCCGGCCGGAAGTCTGGTAAATTTTAGCATTGCAACTACTGCTACAAACGGCACAACTGCTTGGATATTATTTGGAGGAACCCAAATCACAACTGCTACCGTAAGTGGCGGCAGTGCCAGCGGTAGTTTTACTGTTCCAACTACAGTCACACGGGGCGCATATACCGTTTCCACCCTCGGGCTGGAGAGTGTAGCCAGTGCCACTTTTACTGTCACTCCCAGCATAACTCTGGCCAGTGCCACCGGTTACGTGGGTGATAGTGTAGCCGTAACCGGCAGCGGTTTTGCCCCCAGCACGACAGTCAATTTTTACCTGTCAGGCAGTACCACTGCTTTTGCCCACCTGAACTCTTCCAGTACCGGTACTGTATCCGGTACTATTACCATACCCCCGGCCAAACAAGGGGTACTAAGCATCACCGCCAATGATAGCGGCACTCCCGGCACTGCTCCGGTTAATTTCACTATTAACCCCAAAATAACCCTTTCAACAGATAACCCCGGGGTAGGTGACAGCATAACTGTAACCGGCAGCGGTTTTTATGAAGGTATCATCCAGATTAGCGTAGATTCGGGCACTGCTGCTAATGCAGGTGTATCTGTGGGTTCAAACGGCAGCTTCAGCACCACTTTCACAATCCCGGCACTGACCCGTGGCATCCATACGCTTACAGCTAACGATGCCTGGAATAAATCCGCTCAGGCCACTTTTGATATAGCCCAGAAAATATCGGTAACCCCCACCAGCGGCACGGTGGGCACGAGCATCACCGTAAAGGGCAGCGGTTTTAATACTACCGGTTCAGTCACCCTGACCTACTTCGGCCAGAGTGTTACTGTGGCCCTGACTAGCGGCACTTTTACTACTACCTTTGTAATACCCGGTGTTCAAGCCGGAGTTTACACACTATCTGCCACAGACGGCAGCGTTATAGCTACCACCACCCTTACAGTTACCACCAATATCACCATGTCCCCCACCAACAACGCCTCCACTCCCGGTAGCGTGGGACAGGAAATTACCCTAACCGGTTCAGGCCTTAAGGCCAATGACACCGTACTGGTTACCTTTGACAGTGCCCAACTCACTATTACTCCCAGCCCCATAGTTGATAGCAATGGCGGTTTTAGCCTTATATTTAAAATTCCTGCTACCACTGCCGGACCTCACACCATTACCGTTATCTCCGGCACTACCAGCAGTGCCTTCACCTTCTTTGTTGAAGGCACTGCTCCGGCCACTCCTGCTCCTCTCACCCCGGAGATGGGACTTAAGGCTAAACAGCCCGTTGTCTTTGACTGGGAAGATGTTACTGACCCCAGTGGTGTTACTTATGTACTGGAAATTGCCACTGATGAAAACTTTGCTACCATTCTTTACCAGATAAAAGATCTCACCGACTCCACCTACACCATGACTGAGGCCCAGAAGCTGGAGAGTGTTTCTTCAGACAGCCCCTACTGGTGGAGAGTCAAGGCTGTGGACGGTGCTGGAAACGCAAGTGCTTATACCGGCGCTGGTAGTTTCACAGTTGGCTTCAGCCTGGACCTGCCCGCATGGGCTACCTATGTCCTGATTGGTATCGGTGGTCTTTTGTTGCTAGCTTTGGGTTTCTGGCTCGGCCGCCGCAACGCTGATTACTAAAAAATTCCTGAATTAAACGTATTATTGGAAGCCCTCTCCCTGAAAAGAGAGGGCTTCTTCTTTGCCGGGCATTTTCCAAAGCCAGTTAGCTTGAACATCTTGACTTAAGCCCCCTATCCAAGTACAATGATTCTCTAGGTCATTTTTTTCAAAGTAAGGGGGTGATATACAAATGGCAGACGTTAGACCCGAAAATAACGAGAGCTTTGAAAGCATGCTCAAACGTTTTAACCGCAAGGTCCAGCAGGACGGCATTCTTTCCGAAGCACGTCGCCGCACCCGCTTTGAACGCCCCCCGACCCGCCGCAAGCGTAAGGACGCCGCAAAAAGGCGTTTGGCAATAAAAGCCGCCAGAAAGGCCACCTAAAATGCCAACTTTGAAAGAAAAGTTTGGCGAAGAGGTCAAACTTTCTCTGCGACAAGGTGAAAAACTGAAGTGTTCTGTACTCCGTATGCTGGTTTCAGCCATCAGTTATGCTGAAATAGCCAAGCAGAAAACCTTTACAGATGAGGAAATCATCGGGGTAATAGCCAAGGAGATAAAGCAAAGGCGCGAAAGCATAGACGCCTATAAGCAGGCAAACAGACCTGAGCTGGTTGAAAAAGAACAGCAGGAAATGGAAATCCTCCAGTCCTATATGCCGGAACAGATGGGCGAAGCCGAACTGACCCTGATTATTAAAAAAGTAATCTCGGAAACAGGTGCCAGCACCCCTCAGGATAAGGGAAAAGTAATGGGCAAGTTAATGCCTCTGGTAAAAGGCAAAGCCGACGGACAGATGGTTAATGCCATCGTAACCGCACTTCTGAATAACTAAATTTAATTACCTTAAACCGGAAGGGAGACCTTTAAAAAGTCTCCCTTTTTATATTTCTTTGAAAGCGGCTTTATATTCAGTTTCCAGTTTTTGCCGCTGTTTCGGGTTTTCCAGCATGTGCCATGGCAGTTCATCTGCCAAATCAAACCGGGTTTTAGCCAGAGACTGGCTGTCTATCTCAAGTGATTTGGCTGCCCGCTTCCAGCAAGCCAGTGAATCACCTCCCGCCGTTGCCAGCAGGTTTGAAAGACTTGAATCACCTCTGGAAAGCACCGCCTGAATCTGAGACATTTCAGGGCTTTCAGCCCGAACCTCTATCCCCTGCCCTTCCAGACGTAAGCGTATTGTATCCAGCCGCCGCTTTATGAGGGCAGCATCTTCCATACCCAGCCACTGAAAAGGAGTGGCAGGTTTGGGCACAAAGGGAGCAATATTCAGGCTAAGCCTTACCCCACGCCCCTTGGAAGACATGGCCTGCTGAGCCTTTTCAGCCAGTACTATCATTTCTTCCACATCTTCGTCAGCCTCACCCGGCAACCCCAGCATGAAATAAAATTTTAGCTGGCGGAAACCCTTTTCAGCCACCAGAGCGGCTGCCCGTATTATGTCATCTTCGGTTATACCCTTGCGGATAATCCGTCTCAGCCTCTCAGAACCGGCTTCTGGTGCCATAGCCAAACTGGAAACACCTGAAAGTGCCAGTTCGTCCAGCATTTTTTCAGACAGCGGTTTTATCCTGAGCGAACTTACACTTAAGCCAAAATCCATATTCCTCAAGCGGGAGACAAGTTCAGTCACCTGGGGATGGTCACTAACCACCGGTCCCACCAGACCTATCCTCTTGCGTTTCAGCATTCCCTCTTCAGCCTGTTTTAACAGCAGTTCCAAAGGGTGGTAACGCAGAGGGCAAAACACCCCTGCTACTAAGCAAAAACGGCACTGGTGTCCGCAGCCGCGTTCCACTTCCATCAGATACATCTCGCCCAGTTCGGTAGCTGTACTGAAGACCGCCGTTCCCACCCCCTGAGTAAGTTCAGACGGAAATACCCTTTCAACCGGCTGTTCTGGCGGTATAGACGGCACATACAAACCGGGTATTTTAGCCAAACGTTCCAGAATCAAACCTTTAGATTCGCCTGCCGTTTCGGAAAGCACCGCCAGAAGCTCGGGTAAAATAGCCTCTGCCTCACCTATGCAAAACACGTCAAAAAAATCAGCTGCCGGTGCGGGGTTAGACATTATGCAGGCACCTCCGCCGATAACCAGCGGAAAAGCCTCGTCCCGTTCACGGGCGTAAAGCGGCATGCCGCAATCCGCCAGCATAGAGGGGATATTCAGAAAGTCCAGTTCGTAGGAAAGAGTAAACAAGAGAGCTACATAATCAGTAAGAGGGCGGCGTGATTCTACACTCAGAGTCGGGCGGCCTTTGGCGGTGCCGCCTTCCCAGAAAAATCTCTCGGCCAGATATTCCGGATAGTTATTTATCAGGCGGTAAAGGGTATGAAGTCCCAGATTTGACATGCCCACGTAGTAAGAATTGGGATATGCAACCGCCAGAGGCAATCTGCCGCCCCAGTCCTTAATAACAACTCCGCTTTCACCGGCTACCCTCTGGGAAGAGGCATATGAAACCCGTGTGCGTGAAAGCTCTTTACGATTCTTGAGGCGGTCTTTGCGTGCCATAATTGTTTCTTTGCTGTTTCCAGCAGTTACGCAGCAGACGCCCGTCTACCGCAATAATCTTGTCCGCCACTTTACGAAGTTCCACAGAGGTACTTTCCTTGCCGAAAAGGGCTACCTCCACGTTTTTGCCATTATCCTTGACTGCCTGAAGGGCACTCACAAAATCACTGTCCCCAGCAACCAGTATGGCTGTATCAAAATTATTCTTGAATCCATGGCTGAGCATATCGGTAGACAGCAATACATCTACCCCTTTTTCATATGGGGGTGTAGCAGGCCAACCTGAATATACCAACCTTCCCAGCCGAAGCTCCATATAGGGTATTTTTTCCAGACTGGTAAAAAACTTTTTCTGGTCATTAAAACGCTCCGGCTCTTCCTTGCGGCCTACCTCGGCATTGTAATAATAAATACGGACTAAACGCCTGTGTCCGGCAATCTTGGAGCAAAAACAACCAAAATCTATATCAGTTCTTTGAAAATGGGATTTGAGATAGTGGTACATGTTACTACCATCTATAAATATCATCACCCTTTCAAGTGTATCCGTCATCAATCACCACTCATGTATAGACTTGATTCTATAATATATTATTTGAGATAAAAAAACACCTATCCTGTTTTTAAGGCAGGAAAGGTGTTTTTATACCTAATCTAATTAGAATACGGCTAGGCGATCAAGCCAGCCACAGTGACTATCATGAGATACATGAAGCCAGCAGCAACCAGTACCAGAGCCAGCATATCCTTAGTGTTTTCCATTTTATATCCTCCAATATTTTTTAACATTTAGTATAACCGCAACCGGGGCAAATGAAGCACCCTTCCTGATAAACCAGAATACTGCCGCATTCAGGGCATTGCCCTGCTATGTTCCTGACCAGCCCGCTTACACTCCCGGTTTTGGCTGAAGCCGCCACTGGCTGACTGTAACCGTTTACATGTTTCTCCAGCACACTGGCAATCGCATCAGCACAGCTTAATACAGCTTTGCTGTCATCCCATGCAATGGAAGGGCAGCGAATACCTCTAAGCTGTTTAACCACCGAAGCTACTTCCATACCAGAGCGCAAGGCCAGCGAAATAAGCCGGCAGGTGGATTCAAGTTGGGCGGAAGCACAACCTCCGGCCTTGCCCAGTGAGGAAAACACCTCACAAATTCCATGCTCGTCAGAGTTTACAGTAACGTAAATATATCCGCAACCCGTAGTAACCCTTTCGGTAATACCCTGGGTTACTTTGGAACGTTTACGGGGCATCAAATTCGGGTTTACAGCAACAGCCGGAGTTTCAATTTTATTTTCAGCCTTGCCGGTAGACATAGGCTGGTCTTCGCGGCTGCCGTCACGATAGATAGTAATACCCTTCAAATTGCGGGCATGAGCCATTTTGTAGACCTCAGCCACATCACATTCCCCTGCGTCACGGGAAAAGTTTACTGTTTTGGAAACGGCGTTATCAGTGCATTTCTGGAAAGCCGCCTGTATGCGCACATGCCACTCCGGCACAATCTGGTGGGCGGTTACGAACAGGTCTTTGGCGTCCTGCGGCACATCAACCTCATCCAGATGCGCCCCTTCCGCCAAAGATTTAATAAGCTCCTCGGAATAATATCCGCCTTCTTTAGCCGCCCTCTCAAAATAAGGGTTAACCTCTATCAGCTTAGTTCCGTCCAGAATATTGCGGGTAAAGCACAAGGCAAAATGGGGTTCAATACCTGAAGAACATCCCGCAATAATAGACAAAGTACCGGTGGGTGCAATGGTGGTACAGGAAGCGTTCCGCATAGGGCGACCGCTCTTCTCATAAATACTCCCGCGATAGGCCGGGAAAACGCCCCTCTCCACCGCCAGTTCTGACGAGAATTTGTGGGCTTCGTCATTTACAAAGCACATTATCTCCTCTGCCAGCTTTATTGAGTTTTCCGAATTGTACGGCACACCCAGTTCCAAAAGCATATCCGCAAAACCCATCACTCCCAGACCAATCTTGCGGCTCTTCTTGGTCATCTCATCAATCTGAGGCAGGGGGAATTTATTTACGTCTATGACATTATCCAGAAAACGAACGGCACTCTTTATAACCCGGCTCAGCTTTTTATAATCAACGGTATTTTGGCCTCCGCTTACAGTCACCATACGTGACAGGTTTATTGACCCCAAGTTGCAGGATTCATAAGGCAGCAAAGGCTGTTCACCGCAAGGATTGGTGCTTTCAATCCGCCCCAGCTGGGGAGTGGGATTGTAAGCATTTATGCGGTCAATAAAGACAATACCCGGATCACCAGTCTTCCAAGCCATATGAACAATCTTGTTAAACACTTCGGAAGCATTCAGACTGGAAACAACTTCGCCGTTATGGGGGTTTAACAAATCATAATCAACCCCGTCTTTTACCGCCTGCATAAATTTATCGGTAATGGCTACCGACAAATTAAAGTTAGTCAGCACTCCGGCTTTATCCTTGGCATGGACAAATTTCATAATATCAGGGTGGTCAATACTCAGGATAGCCATATTGGCGCCCCTTCTGGTTCCACCCTGCTTGATAACATCAGTTGCCACATCAAAGGCACGCATGAAGGATACAGGCCCGCTGGCAACCCCTCCGGTAGTACCCACCCGGTCTTGTTCTGGACGCAGGCGGGAGAATGAGAAACCGGTGCCGCCGCCGCTCTTATGTATCATGGCGGTGTGCTTCACGGCATCAAAAATAGACTCTATCGAATCATCTACCGGCAGTACGAAACAGGCTGAAAGCTGCCCTAGCTCACGTCCGGCATTCATAAGGGTGGGCGAATTGGGCAGAAACTCCAGACGAGTCATCAGGTTAAAAAACTCGTCTTCACGGCTTCTTACGTCTGCCTTGGGGTTATAAATAAGCTCCCCCATGGCAATAGTGCGGGCAACCCGGCGAAACATATCCTCAACTGTTTCGGTAGATTTGCCCTGCTTGTCTTTTTTCAGATAGCGGCGTTCCAGCACGCACATGGCATTATCTGTAAGCTTCAGCCCCTCAGTTCTGGCATCTGCCTTCATTTCAGATTTAACTTGTACTTTTACCGGCATCGGTTCTTCCTCCTTGGCTTGGGTCTCAATTTGATTTTGCTTGTCCTTGTTACCTGCGTCCAGCACCTCTTTGACCATTATATCTATCTCATCATCTGTGGCCAGTACCGCAGGGGCTTTTAAATCACTGGGCAACAAATCTTCCATGCCAGGCAATCCTACCGGCTTTTCCAGCCTTTTTATAAGCTGGCTGATAAGTGTTTCTATCTGGACTCTATCAGAAATACCCATTGAGGCCGCAGCTACAAACATAGCCCTGGCCACGCGGTTGCGATTAACCGGAGTTGGTTTCTTACCGCTTACGTGATTTACCATGTTATCTCCTTTGGTATCTGGTCTTGGGGACCGCCTTATCTTCAGGCAACAAACTAAGTTGCCCTTTGTGTATGCCCTCGTCCTGTCCGTTTACCAAATTGTCTACTACCTTTTTCAGCTGGGTAATATCAGTAAACTCACGGTAGACGCTGGCAAAGCGCACATAGGCAATATTATCCAGCATTTTCAGCCTTTCCATAACCATATCTCCCAAAAGGGTACTGGGTATTTCGGCCTTGCCCATATTGTAAAGTTCGGCCTCTATATCCCCCGCCACCTTGTCCACCGCCCCGGCTGGCAAAGGGCGTTTCTCACAGGCACGTCTGAGACCGCTCAGCAACTTTTCCTTGTTAAACTCTTCACGCCGCTGGTCTTTCTTAACCACAAAGAGACCGGCTGGCTGAAAACGTTCATAGGTAGTAAACCTCTGGCCGCAAACCACACACTCACGCCTTCGGCGTACCCCGTCATCTACATCTCTGGAGTCTATCACCTTGGAATCCGGGTGACTGCAATAAGGACAATTCATTTCACCCTCCAACACTGTATATTGTGTTGCGCAGATAGATTAACACAAGGGATAGTGGTAGTCAATACGTAAATAGTCTTATTTTTACAAAGAAACAGGGCTGCGGTTAAGCACCGCAGCCCTGTTATACAACTATATTAGACTTACCAGGAAATCCTGGAAGAAGGCTTATTAGAGCGGGTATCCACCGGAGGGGCAACCGGACGGGCCCGATTAAAGAGCGGTCTCCGCAAGAAGGAGGGAACATCCAGTTCGTCTTCGGTCTTGATACCCTTCAGCTGGCGGGTAATGGCATCATCACCCTCTTCTTCGGCCATACCCATCTTGGAAACAAAGCCGGTAGCAATCAGGGTTATCTTTACGTTTGAACCCATGGATGCGTCCGAAGCCACACCAAAGATGATGTTGGCATCAGGATCAACCGCCTGTTTAATAACATCGGCTGCTTCGTTAACTTCCATCAGGCTCAGGTCAGGGCCGCCCACTATGTTAAAGAGAACACCCTTGGATCCGGTGATGGAAACATCCAGCAGAGGGCTGGCCAGAGCGCTCTTGGCGGCATCTGAAGCCCTGTTCTTGCCGGAACCATAACCAATAGACATCCAGGCCGGGCCGGCGTCCCGCATAACGGCACGCACATCAGCAAAGTCCAGGTTAATCAGACCGGGAACGGTGATAACCTCGGAAATAGCCTGCACGCCGTGGCGGAGTACATCGTCAGCCATCTTGAAAGCGGCATCCACGCCGGTCTTCTGGTCACACAAATCCAGCAGGCGGTCATTGGGGATGATAATCAGGGTATCTACCTTGCCCAGCAGGCGATTAATGCCTTCTTTGGCAGTAGAAGCCCGGTGAGCACCTTCAAAAGTAAAGGGCTTGGTAACCACAGCGATAGTCAAAGCGCCGCTTTTCTTGGATTCTTCAGCCACAATGGGAGCAGAACCGGTACCGGTACCGCCACCCATACCTGCGGTAACGAAAACCATATCAGCCCCGTTAACTATTTCGCGGATTTCATCGCGGCTCTCTTCAGCCGCTTTCTGCCCCATATTATGGTCGCCGCCGGCACCCAAACCGCGGGTAACTCTTTCGCCTATCTGCAGGCGGATAGGAGCTTCAGTGATAGCCAAAGCTTGGGCATCAGTGTTGATAGCAATAAATTCAACACCCTGTATTTCTTCACGGACCATGCGGGTAACAGCATTGCAACCGCCGCCGCCACAGCCGAATACTTTAATTCTGGCGGGATTGGGAACGAAACTTGTTTTAGCCATTTTATAATCTCCTTATATCGTTCTAAAATTTTACTTTATTTAGTTAGTTCCAAACAGACCGGCAAAACCCTTAAGCAAGTTACGCATTCGGCCGAAAAAGCCGATATTATCCAGCCATGATTTTTTAACAGGCTGATGCTTGGCACCCCAGAGGAGCAGGCCCACACCGGTGGCATAAGCCGGATCATGAAGTGAATCCACAATGCCGTAAACCTTGTCAGGGTTTCCTACCCTTACCGGTATGCGCAGGATATCCCGTCCCAGAGTTTCCATACCCGCCAGATTAGAGCTGCCGCCGGTCAGTACCAGGCCAGCCGGTACCAGACTGTCATAGTCCGAGTTAGGTATCTCCAGCATGATAAGGCGCAGAACTTCCTCCACCCGGGCGCGGATAATGTCACACAGGTCCTGATAAGAAACACCATGGCCATCTTCGCAGATAGGGCTGGGAGACTCCATTTTGGTTTCATATACGGGCAGGACGCTGCCGTAGCGTTTCTTCATTTCCTCGGCAACGTCAAAGGGAAGGCCCAGGCCAATAGCCACATCACGTGTCAGCTGATAACCAGCCACCGGGATAATAGCCGTGTGCCAGATACTACCATCTTTGAAGACGCAGATATCAGTGGTGCCTCCGCCGATATCGGCCAGAATAACACCCACCTGCTTTTCGTCATCAGTCAGTACAGCTTCACTGGAAGCAATAGGTTCGAGTACCAGGTCATCAATATCAATGCCCAGCCCCCGAATGCACTTCACCAGGTTCTGTACCGAGGTAGCGGCCGCAGTAATAATATGTGTTTCCACATCCAGCCTGAAACCATGCATACCCACCGGGTTTTTTACCCCGGATTGGCCGTCAACTGCATAGGTTCTGGGAATAACGTGGAGCAATTTGCGGTCATTAGGAACGCTGATGTTCTGAGCGGTAGCCATTACCCGCTTCAGGTCATCACTTCTTACCAGACGGTCATTTCTGGTAATAGCCACCACACCCTTATTGTTCATAGAGGTCACATGGCGGCCGGTTACGCCTACATAGGCGGATTCAACCTTGTATCCGGAAGCCTGTTCCGCCTTACGGATGGACTCACGGATGGATTCCCGGGCGTCATTGATGTTTACTACCAGACCTTTATGTAAACCCTGCGAAGGGCCAATGCCAACACCTACTACGTTGACACCGCCCACAGGATTTACTTCGGCAATTATAGTACAGATCTTGGTAGTGCCGACATCAATCGCTGTAACGATTCTGTTTTTCATATATCTCCCTCCATTTGCAAAACCGGGTATCTCAAAAATCCCTTACGGGAAAATTAATCCTTTCCGCACATCAGCTTCCTCCCCTCTGGACCACCCCCTTATGTTTAGCCTGTCCATGCTGAACAGAGCCAGTTCTGCTGACATGATTAACTAATTCATCTTCCCGGCTGGAAAAAAAACGCCCCTCGCCGGGTTCTATAATCCGCTCTGCTACCCGCATCTTGGCGCTTCGGCTGCGCGGGTTTCGGGATATTTCTTCATTCGAAGGGGTAATCACCCTGCGGTTTATAATTCTCAGCGAAGGCTGGTGGTCACAAACACACTGGGGAATATCATCAGGGCATATACAGCCCTTGGCTTCCTTTTGAAAATACTGCTTCACAATACGGTCTTCAAGCGAGTGGTAACTTATCACCACCAGCCGCCCGCCATGACCCAGCAGGCTATGAGCCTGCGAAAGAGCACTTTCCAGGTGAGAAAGCTCTTCATTTACGGCTATCCGCAAAGCCTGAAAAGTACGGGTGGCCGGATGAATACGTCCATGACGCCCGCCTACCGCCCTCTCTATAGCAGCAGCCAGTTCGGTGGTGGTTTTAAACGGCCTTTTCTCTGCAATAGCTCTGGCAATCCGCCGGCTAAAAGGTTCTTCTCCATATTTCCAAATAAGATCGGAAAGTTCAGTCACATCGTATCCGTTAATAATATCTGCCGCCGTCAGCTCCTGCTCAGGGGAAAACCGCATATCCAGAGGAGCTTCGGTCTGGAAACTAAACCCGGATTCTTGCCTGTCCAACTGCATAGAGGAAAGACCCAAATCAAACAAAATACCATGTACCGGCATATATTCATACCGCTGGCATATATCTTTCAAATTCGCAAAATTGTCATTAACCAGTAAAACCGAACTGCCGAAACTCTTCAGCCGTTCGGCCGCCAGAGTTATGGCACTGGGGTCTGCATCTATAGACAAAAGCTGCCCGCCGGGGTAACTGTGCTCTAAAATAGCCTCCGAATGGCCACCTGCCCCCAAAGTACAGTCCACATAACGGCCTCCGGGTATAACCCCCAGCCCCTGTATGGACTCTTCCAGCATAACCGGTATATGAGGATATTCAATCACTTTTGTCTAATGCTCCTCAAGCGTTTCTATTATTTGCCAGGCCTGCTCTTGGCTGGCCTTCTTTTCAGACTCCCAAGTCTCCTTGTCCCATATCTCCAAATAATTGTTGACACCTGCCACAATAACCTCTATATTAACCCCAGCATAGGTTTTTAAAGGTGCAGGCAGGGTCAAACGACCCTGAGCATCCAGATTAACATCAAAAGCCAAAGCGAATAGAGCCCTGTTCAGGCGGCGCATCTTGCTGGGAGCAACCGTAGTACTCTTCAAGCTTTCAGCCAGTTTTTTCCATTCGCACAGGGGGTAAGCATAAATGCATTTCTCACCGGTGCCGGGGGCAAGTATCAAACCGTCCTTCAGGCTGGGCCTGATGGCAGGCGGCAAAGGGAAACGCCCTTTTTCGTCCAGCTTGTACTCAAATTCTCCGAAAAACATCTTCTTAGGTACTCTCTCCCCGACTTACCACATTACCCCACTTTTTCCCATTCTATAAGCGAACACCCCCTTTGTCAAGCCTTTGAAAATATATTTTTATATATCTATTGAGCTTTTGAGTCTGGCCAAAAGGGTATGCTAAAATAGAACAACGTCAAGGGGTAAAAATAGGAGAGAAAAGCTTGAAAATAGATGTATTAACCCTTTTCCCTGAGATGTTTCAGTCCCCTTTTGAAGAAAGCATTTTCAAGCGGGCAACAGACAATAATCTGGTAAGGTTAGAAATACATAACTTCAGGGATTTTGCCCATGACAAGCATCATGCGGTAGATGACTCCCCTTACGGAGGCGGTGCCGGCATGCTTCTTAAGCCTGAACCGCTGTTTGAGGCGGTAGAAGACGTCCTCAGGGAAGACCCCACCCCTGCCCCGGTTATCCTGCTCTCCCCTCAGGGACGCTCCTTCAATCAGGAAGTAGCCCGTGAACTGGCGAAGCACGAACGGCTGATTATAATTTGCGGCCATTACGAAGGCTTTGACGAACGGGTGCGTGAACATCTGGCCACAGATGAAATAAGCATCGGTGATTTTGTACTAACCGGCGGCGAACTGGCTGCCATGGTAGTTATAGATGCTGTTTCCCGCCTGATACCCGGCGTGCTTGGTTCAGGCGAATCCTCACAGGATGATTCCCACTCAAACGGCCTGCTGGAACACCCCCACTATACCCGCCCCCCTGTATTCAGGGGCTGGGGCATACCGGACGTGCTTCTTTCCGGAAATCATGCCCAGATAAACCGCTGGCGGCGGAAAGAATCTCTCAGGCGTACCCTGAAACGACGCCCGGATATGTTTGAAAAAATACCACTCTCCAAAGCCGACCGAAAACTGGTAGACGAGATTCTGGCCGAAGAAAACGCTCAGGGTTAAAATCTGCTATTATATATAAGGTATGCAAACACCCCGCTATGCCCCTGCCAAACCCGCGCACTTGATTATGAATTGGGTTTGTGTTTTAATATTCCGTTGATATTTAAAGGAGTTTTTACCACCATGGAAGAGACTATGAATAATCAGGAAGCCCCTGCAACCAGTGAAGAAGAAACAGTTGCTGTAGAAAATACCAAGGCCGAAAAAGTTTTACCTAATTTTGGCCCCGGTGATACTATAAAAGTACACGCCCGCATTAAAGAAGGCGACAAAGAACGCATTCAGATGTTCCAGGGTGTAGTCCTGAAGGTCAAACAGGCCGCTGACGGCGGCAATTTCACTGTTCGCCGTATAAGCTACGGCGTGGGCGTTGAACGCACCTTCCCCTTCCTCTCACCCAATGTTACCAAGGTTGAGATTATGAAGAAGGGCCGAGTACGCCGTGCCCGCCTGTTCTACCTGCGCAAGCTTTCTGGAAAAGCAGCCCGCATTAAAGAAGTTAAACAGACACCCTCTTAAGCTTTCTTAGGGGGTATAGATTGGCTTTTGCCGAACTGGCCGTAAACACTCCGGTACTTAGACCGGGCAGTTTTTCCTACTCCATACCTTTGGGGTTAGAAATCAAACCCGGCCAGGCGGTCTGGGCTCCTTTCGGGCCCAAAATAGTTCAGGGCATAGTCCTTGAAGTATCTGACCAGCCGGCATTTGGGCAAACACGTGAAATCTGCGGCGTTATCTCTGATACGCCGCTTCTTTCTTTTCATCAGCTTAACCTAGCCGCATGGATAAGCCAAACCTATTTATGCAGCATCTACGAAGCCCTTTCCCCCATGCTGCCTCCGTCTTTTGAACGCCGCAGCGTAGCCTATATCAGCCTTGAGCCCTCACCATTGAATAAAAGCGAAAAACCGCCTGCAATCCTCAGCCCAAGTTTACAAAAAATATTTGACTGGTTGCAGACCAGAGATATTACCCCTCAAACTGAACTGGAAAATATATTCGGCAAAAAAACCACCCAAACCGCCATACCAAAGCTGATAAATCAGGGGCTTATCAACCGAACCTATCAGATAAGCCCGGTACGGACACAAACCAAATTTGAAAAACATTTCGGCCTAAGTGAGCAGGCACTGGCATTTATTAAAGACCAGACTCTGCCAAAGTTATCTCCCCGCCAGACCGAGGTTTTTGAGTGCCTCCGGGAAAACCCGCAAGGCATTTCCAAAAGCCGTCTGAATTTGCTGGTTAAAAATAATGCTGCAATCTTGAAATCTCTGGAGAAGAAAGAGCTAATACTAACTGAGGAGCATCAGGTATTCCGCCAGCCGATAGATTACAGCCACATAGAAACCCTGCCCCACCTTAAACTAAGCCCTCCTCAGGAAAAGTGTCTGGAGTCTATCAACCGTTCCCTGAATACTCCGCCCGAAGATGACCAGAATCCCCGTACCTTTTTATTGCACGGAATAACCGGCAGCGGTAAAACCGAAATATACCTGCAGGCGCTGGCTGAAGCCCTGCGTCTGGGCAAAAAAGCCATTGTACTGGTACCGGAGATATCCCTTACCCCCCAGACTATTGCCCGTTTTGCCGGGCGTTTCCCCGGCAGGGTGGCCGTACTTCACAGCCGCCTCAGTCTCGGTGAACAGTTTGACGAATGGCAAAGGATAAAAAACGATCAGGCCGATATAGTAATCGGACCCAGAAGTGCCCTTTTTGCCCCGCTGGATAAACCGGGTATCATCATCATAGACGAAGAGCACGAATGGACATATAAACAGCAGAACTCTCAACCCCGTTATCACACCCGCACAGTCGCCCTAAAAATGACTGAAGAATATGGTGCAGTTCTGGTGCTGGGCAGTGCCACCCCGGATATTGACAGCTATTTTAAAGCCCAAAACGGCCTTTACCAGTTGCTGGAACTGCCCGAACGCCTGACCCCCTACAGAGGTGCTTCCCTGCCCAAAACCGAGCTGGTAGATATGCGCACCGAACTTTCCGAAGGCAACCGGAGTATTTTCTCCCGCAACCTGCATGCTTCGATTGAAAAAGTACTGGCAAAACATGAGCAGGCCATCCTTTTCATAAACCGGCGGGGCGGTGCCAGTTTTATCCAGTGCCGTGACTGCGGCTATGTAGCCATGTGCAAAAGCTGTGATACACTGCTTACTTACCACCCTGACCAGGAAAATCTGGTTTGCCATCAGTGCGGCAGGCATTATCCCAATCCCCTCACCTGCCCGAACTGCAAAAGCCGCCGGATTAAATATCTTGGCATGGGAACCCAAAAACTGGAGGAAGAAACCGAGCTGGCTTTTCCTCAGGCAAAACTGCTTCGCTGGGATAGTGATGTTACCAAAGGCAAAGACTCCCACCAGCAGATAATGGACAAATTCAGCCGCCATCAGGCAGACATACTCATCGGCACCCAGATGGTAGCCAAGGGGCTTGACCTGCCCGGAGTAACTCTGGTGGGGGTAATAAACGCGGATATCAGCCTGAACCTGCCGGATTTCCGGGCAGGCGAACGCACTTTTCAGCTGCTGGCACAGGTAGCCGGACGGGCCGGACGGGGTCTGGCAGGCGGCAAAGTAGTTATCCAGACCTACACACCTGAAAATTACGCTATCCAGTCAGCCGTTTGCCATGATTATCCGGGTTTTTATGCCAAAGAAATAGCCTACCGCAGAGAACTGAATAATCCCCCCTTCCAGAAATTGGCTTGTCTGGTTTTCAGTCATTTGAACCATGACTTTTGTCAGCAGCAGGCTATACTTTTGGCACAAACGCTTCGGGAAAAGGCTGATTCGACCGGTTCAGGCACGCTGGAGATTCTGGGGCCGGCTCCCGCCTTTATCCAGCGCCTGCGGGGACGTTACCGATACCAGATAATCCTGCGCTCACCAAACCCGGCCAATTTCCTCCGGGATATCAACCTGGGGCAAGGCTGGAGTATTGATATTGATCCATACGGCTTATGCTAGATCCTTTTAATACTCAAATTTTCGTTTTAAAAAAGTGCCTTTTGTCCTGTGCTGGACCAAAATGGCAATATTACCTATATACCATTTGTAAAATATGAGTATACAAAAAATACTAATTTTGACACCTGTTGTTCAGTGGTATACATTGTAAAAAGCTCAGACATTGACATCTGGCATATGCTTTGCTGTTATCGTATAATATTATTATACCTTTATCATATTCAGTCCTTACCCGAATTATATCTAAGGCAGGAAGATCATGAGTAAAGCCACATCATCAAATGGCTGGGCAGACCTTGGAGAGATAATCCGTCAGCAAAGGGTAAAAATACCGCTTACCTTGCAAGAGCTGGCCGCCAAGACCAGCGTCTCACCCTCGCATCTGGGGCGCATTGAGCGCGGCGAGCGTTTTCCGTCTGCCAGAATACTCAAACGAATTGCTCATCCTTTGGGTTTTGAAGAAGATGAGTTATTCACTCTGGCCGGATATCTTACTCCCCAGAAGGACAGTATCTCGGAGATGGAAGCGGAATATACTTCTATCCCCAGACAGCTTGACCCTTATGTAGCCAAAGTGCTGGCACAAGAGCCTATTGAACTGCAGAGAGCGGTCATTGCTATTCTAGCTATGCTGAAAAGTATCTCCAAGTCTATGACCTAGCAAAATAAGTACTTCAGGCTTTTCAAAAATGCCGCCGCGTCTGCGGAAGGTACCGGGGTGTGTTTTTCAGCGGCTGCCACCCAAAGCTAATCAAACGTAATTTTCTTGATATTGAAGATACGTTCGGAGTATAGTTTAGTAGATTTTTGGGTGAAAACCGTGACGAATAAAAACCAGCTGCTCCATACAGATAAAAAAACCGCTGCCTTGCTTGAAGACCTCCACCGTTTGCTTTCAGCGGAAGGCACTGAAACCTATTTGGTGGGCGGTTTTTTGCGTAACCTTGTGCTTAAAAAACCGACTGCAGATATTGACCTGTGCGTAATAGGTAACGGCTTTTCTGCTGCCTCCAAGATATCCCGTCATTTCAAAGCCACTCAGATAGTACTTGATGCAGATAATGACGTAACCAGAGTCATGCTGCCCGGTTTTCAGCTGGATATTTCCGGCACGCCAGATATTTCGGCAAACCTTGCCCGGCGTGATTTCAACCTTAACGCCATGGCCGCACCCTTGTCTGCCCTAAATCACGGCAATCTGCAAATACACGCTATTGTTGACCCCATGCAGGGGCTTAGGGATATTAAAAACAGGGTCATACGGGTAACCTCATCCGAAGTTTTTAGAGCTGACCCCATCCGGTTGATACGGGCTATACGTTTGTCAGCCGAACTTGGCTTTGAGCTGGACGAACAAACTCAAAGTCTTATTACAACCCACGCCGGCCTGATATCAACTGTTGCCGGCGAAAGAATTCGGGAAGAACTCCTAAAACTCCTTGAAACCAGCCAGACAGGCATCTGGGAAAAGTGCCTCGAACTGGGGCTTTTACTAAGCATATTCACGGAGCTTGATCCCTGCTACCGGCACCCACAGCCCTACGAACACACATGGGATGTGCTTGAACACTCTATAAAAACCATTTACGCATTGGACGCCATACTGGGCAAATCTGTCTGGCCATACCAAAAACCTGAAATAACCAGTGAAATTTACCGTGACAGTAATTTTGAAAAATATTTCATCCAGCAAATAAGCGGTACTTCCCGTATCCGCACTCTGGCCAAACTGGCCGCCCTGCTGCATGATATTGCCAAACCCCAAACCCGCAGCACAGACCCTGACGGACGGGTACGTTTTACCGGTCACCCGCTGGAAGGTAGCCGAATTACATCTGAAATACTCACCCGTCTGCGTTTTTCAAAAAAAGAAATCTCACTGGTAGAGAAAATGGTCTGCTACCATCTGCGTCCGGTACAGATGAATCCTGACGGCCAGTTGCCGTCTTCAAAAGCTATTTACCGCTATTTCCGTGACCTTTCGGAAGCCGCCACTGCCACCCTTTACCTAAGTCTGGCAGACCATTTGGCAACAGATGGGCCAAATTTGATGGTGGCAAATTGGCAAGAACATGTTAATATAGTAGCGCACATTTTATCAGAGCAGAAAAGACAGCTAACCAGACTGACTCCAAAACGTTTAATAACCGGTACCGACCTGATAGAGCGCTTTGCCCTCAGGCCGGGTCCCCGAATAAAAATCCTGCTTGGTGAAATTGCCGAGGCCCAGGCGGCCGGTGAAATAAAAACCCGCCGGGAGGCCTTTAAATTTATCAGCCAAAGGCTTGGGGGCAAGCCAGAAAATAATCTAAATTAGCTTGGGGAGAATTATGCGAAGGAAAAACGGGCTCGTGTTTTTGGCCATACTGGCCGCCATGATCCTTGCTTTCACGATAGTGCTGCCGACGGACAAAGGCACACTTCTGGGCAAGGGAATCCTGTTTGGTCTGGACTTAAAAGGAGGCCTGCACATGGTATACCAGGCTGACTTGTCCAACGTAGACGAAAGTGACATTGACGGAGTAATGGACGGCGTGGTTGAGGTTATATCCAACCGCATCAACCCACTGGGTGTAACCGAAGCGTTAATCCAGCGTCAGGGAGATGACCGAATAGTAGTCGAACTGCCGGGTCTGGATATTACAGACGAACAAAAAGCCCGTATCGGCCGTACCGCCCTGCTGGAGTTTGGCGAACTGGCGGCTGACGGAGAAGACTATAAATGGGAAAACAGTCTGGGCAAATGGAAACCGGTCACCGCTACTATTGACGGGGTTGAATATGCCCTGACCAGTGCCTATTTTAAAGACAGCACTTATGTCAACCGTGACCAGTACGGAAATATCCTGCTGGTGTTTGAATGGGACGCCACCGGTGCTAAATTATCCAAGGAAATAACCACCCGCCTTTTAAACCAGCAGCTGGGTATTTTTGAAGGTGACGAAGCTCTTTCCGGTGATGACGGAGTACCCATCGCCCCCGTCATAAATAATGTTATTGAAACCAGCGGCGTTATAGAAGGCCTCAGCTACAACGAAGCAGATATGCTTTCCAACCAGCTGAATGCCGGCCGCCTACCGGTACCTCTGGAGTCTATATACGAGCAAACCGTTTCACCCACTCTGGGTCAAAATTTTGTAGATCTGGCCGTAAAAGCCGGTCTGGTAGGCATAATTCTGGTTATGATATTTATGATAGCTTTTTACCGCCTTCCCGGCCTGCTGGCCAGCATAGCTTTAGTGTTCTACGGGGTCATCGTAATGGCTCTGTTCAAGCTGGTGCCTGTTACCCTTACACTGGCGGGTATAGGCGGTTTTATTGTATCGGCGGGTATGGCGGTAGACGCCAATATCCTTATATTTGCCCGTTTGAAAGAGGAACTTCTTTCAGGCAAAACTCTGGGAGCAGCAGTCGAAGCCGGGTTTTCACGTGCATGGTCTGCCATCTGGGACTCAAACGTTACCACTTTTATAGCCTGCGGCATTCTGTTCTGGGTGGGTGGCACTATTGCGGCCGGTGCACCGGTTAAGGGCTTTGCCGTAACATTGTTTTTGGGCGTAGCCGTCAGCATGTTCACCGCCATTTTTGTTACCCGCACTCTGCTCAGGCTTTTTGTAGGCACAAAAACAGGCAAAAAGCTAGCCCTATTCACCACCCAGACAAGAGGCAAAAATGAATAAGATAATACAACACAGACCCCTGTTTATATTTATATCCGCCCTGATAATACTGGCCGGACTGGCCTCACTGCTGATATTCGGGCTGAAACCCGGCATCGAATTTTCCAGCGGCTCAATGCTGACCGTCAAGTTTGACCAAACAGTCAGCATTGATGAACTCACTCAGGAACTGAGAAGTCTGGGGCAAAACGAAGCTATTGTTCAAGTAACCGGTGACGGAGATTATCTTATCCGCACCAGCCAGCTTGATGTTAGCCAGAAAATCTCTCTGGAAACTTCTCTGGAAGAAACATTCGGCAACCTGACCGAACGCGGGTTTGAAAATGTAGACCCGATGATTGCCAGGCAGACCACCCAAATGGCGCTGATAGCTATTGGGGCGGCTCTGGTGGGCATTCTTCTGTATGTTACCTGGGCCTTCCGCCGCATGCCCAAACCTTTCCATTACGGCACCTGCGCAGTCATAGCCCTTTTCCATGACGCCCTGGTGGTACTGGGCATATTCGCCCTGCTGGCGGGTATCTTCGGCTGGGAAATAAACCTTATGTTCATTATCGGTATCATGGCCGTTATCGGCTACAGTATCAACAACACCGTAGTGGTCTTTGACCGCATACGGGAAAACCAGCTTAAAGGCATTCACCCCAGCTTTGAGGTAGTGGTGAACCAGAGTATTATGGAAACCATAGTCCGTTCCATTAACTCCAGCTTTACGGTTATCATTACTGTAGTAGCCCTTATGCTCTTCCTTGGGGCGTCTATCCAGAACCTAAGTATAGTTATGCTTATCGGTCTTATTGCCGGTACTTATGACTCACTTTTTGTTGCCCCTTCCCTGCTGGTTACCTGGGAAAATGGTGACTGGGGCAAACTGCTTAAACCCTTTAAAAAAGCTTAATAAAATAATACAAGGATAAACAATGGCTACCAGAAAAACCAGAGCTGCATCATTCTCCATAGCTTCAAACTCAACTCTTATAGCTATGAAAACGGTAGTTGGTTTTGTTACCGGTAGCGTCAGTATTCTGGCAGAGGCTATCCACAGTACCTTGGATCTGATAGCCGCAGTTATCGCCTTTTTCGGCGTCAAAGCCTCTGACAAACCGGCAGATATTGACCATCCTTACGGGCATGGCAAGTGGGAAAATGTAAGCGGTACAGTAGAAGCTGTACTTATATTCGTAGCGGCTATATGGATAATCTACGAAGCAGTAAATAGACTTATAGGAGGCTCTGCCCCGGAAATGCTGGAATGGGGTGTAGTAATCATGGGTATATCCGTGGTTGCCAACACTCTGGTCTCGCGTTATCTTAAAAAGATAGCCCACGAGACTGATTCAGTTGCTCTGGAGGCAGATGCCTCACACCTTACCACTGATGTAATCACTTCAGCCGGAGTGCTGGTAGGTCTTGTTCTGGTAAAAATAACCGGCTGGGTAATACTTGACCCCATTGTAGCCTTGCTGGTTGCACTGCTCATCATCAAAGCCGCTTGGGACATACTCAACAAATCTTTCGGGGCGCTGGTAGATGCCCGTCTGCCCAAAGAAGAGGTAGAGGCTATTACCAGCCTGATAAACGAACATACGTCAAAGTTGGTGGAATTTCACAACTTGCGCACCCGCAAAGCCGGCAGTTACCGTTATGTAGACCTGCATCTGGTTATGCCTAAAACACTTTCGGTGGAAAAATCTCATGCTATATGTGACCATCTGGAACAGGACCTGAAGGATAAACTAAAGGTAGACTATGTAACTATCCACGTAGAACCCTGTACCGAGGAAAACTGCCCTGAGTGCCAGATGAGCTGCAAAAAACGCCATTCAGAGCTACCTGATACCGTTAATATGCCGTAAATCATTAATCATCAGGTCAATATCAGGATTACCCACAGCCCCTTCGGGGGCTTTGGTATTTGGGGGAGGCAATGCTTCATTTAACAAAACCGCCAGAGTAGCCCCCACTCCTTCGGCCAGACCAAGGTAGTGGTAACCCCCCTCCAAACTGAATACCAGTTTCCCCCCGCAAACTTCCTCCGCCGCGTGCTTTATGGCACGGGTTATACCGGCAAAGCCCTGCTGGGAAAGACACATCTCGCCCATATCATCGGCAAAATGGGCATCATATCCGGCGCATACCAGTATCAGTTCGGGTGCAAATTTCCGAAGGTACGGACCAATCACCTCGTCAAATGCCTTTTGATAATGGCTATCTCCGCAGCCCGCAGGCAAGGGGATATTTAAAATATTTTGAAACGGACCATTTTCCCGGCTGTCTCCCGTAAAAGGAAAATGATGAATCTGATGGAGAGAAAGATAAATTAGACGGGGGTCATTCAGACAGACATGCTGGATGCCATTGCCATGGTGAACATCAAAATCCACCACCGCTACCCGCTTAAGTTTATGCTTGTTCAGGGCATGCAAGGCTCCTAAAGCCACATTGTTAAAAACGCAGAAACCCATGGAAGCCTCAGGCAAGGCATGGTGACCCGGCGGGCGACACAGCACAAAGGCGCTATCAAGTTCTCTTGAAAGTACCTTATCCACTCCCTCAATCACCCCGCCCACGGCATACAGAGCGGCTTCGTAGCTATCCAACGAAATAACCGTATCCTGATCCAGCCAGCCGCCTCCGCTGAAACCCACTTCCTCAACCCGGCTTATATAACTGCGTTTATGAAAACTCTCCAGTTCACGCATACCCACCCGCTTTGGCTCAATATGCACCAAACGGTCTTTTAGGCCATGCGTCTCCAGATATTCCATAATCGCCAATAAACGGTCAGGATTTTCCACATGGGTACCTGTATCATGATTTAAATATATATGGTTATAAACCAGCCCCACAGCCATAAGCGAACCTTTCCTGGTTTAAAATATTAAGCAAGCCACAGTTTCAGCCCGGAGATGATAAAATACACTCCGAAAACCACCAGCAACAAACCGCAGCCTATAAAAACTAACTCCCTCACCCTGCTCCCCCACAGACGATGGGTGCGGTAAACAATAAATGAAATAAGACAAAGCCAGGCTAAATCCACCAGCCAATGAGTGGCAGCCAAAGCCCCCAACCCCGCCAGACCGTAGTCTGACACTTTCATAACCAGCATCGCCCCTACAGTTGCCCACCAGACCAGAAAAAAGGGATTTAAGGCGCTCATAGCCGCTCCGGACACTACCGTATTGTGTTTAAAGGAGGCCTTATCCTGGCTGGCTTCACGCCGGGCTTTTATCATACCCAAGCCCATGTAAACAATCATAACTCCACCGGCCAGACTGAGCAGTATCTGCACCCAGATAAGCTCAAAAAAACCGGCAAAACCAAAATAGATAAGGAGAATAATAGGCAATTCCACCAGTATATGCCCAAGCACAATCTGAGCACCTGCCCAAGGGGTATGATAGCTACGGGAAAGAGTCAACGCAAACATGGGACCGGGCATAAGAACACCTGAAAAGGATATAACCATAACACTAAGCAGCGTGGTTAACATGAAAGTCATTATAACACTTCTATCAGCACGGGCAAAAACCAAAACGTGTCCCGTATCAATGCCATTTCTTGCTTGTGGGAATACATATCTTGATTTATACTGAAACAAATGCAGAAACAAGGAGATAACGGTATTGTCTTTAAACCTGGACAAAACCGCCCTTCAAATACAGGACATGGTCTCAGAGCTGAAAGGCCGTGATCTGGAACATCAAAAACATCTTCAAGCCTGTCTGGACGGCATGGCGCGGACTCCGGCTGAATACCAGCGCCTGCTGGACAAAGTAGAACGCAGCAAGACCACCTTTCTCTTAGCACGGCCTGCAGAAATACCCAATGCCGTTCACCAGCCGCCTGTCTTGCCCCAAAGTTACCGCATACTAGCTACAGACGGCTCACAAATAGACGTAGACCGCCACCAGCTCAGCCGCTGTTACCTTATAAATATAGGCAGGGTACAACTGGAATACGGCAAAGCCCCGTCTGCCAGCTTGGAAAGCCTGCCTGTCCTGTATGCCCGCCCCGAAGATATGGTAATCTCCTGCGGAAGCAAAGAACTGGCAGTGGAAGGGACTCTGCTGGGCATAAAAAGAAGCGTAGAGGAAACTCGGCACCTTTCGGAAATGGCAGATGCCACCGCACCCGGCCTCCCCACTCTGGCGCTTGGAGACGGCACTTTGATACTCTGGTCACTCTTATCCAAAGAGTTTCCCGAATACGTGGTTGAAAACCTGCTGGTGGATGGCTATCTGAAATATCTGGAGCAAATAAAAAACCTGAATACAAAAGACAGACAAGTGGCTCTGGCCAGCTATATCAGTTACCCCAGAAGCACAGATGTGGTTAATACCCTCCGCCTGCTTTACTGCCCGTACGAACCGGCAAACTGCATAAGCAAATGTGACCAGCTTGCCAACGGCAAACGCCCTTGTGACATACTCTCAGGCATCACAGACAGCATGCTTTTTGACCGTATACTGAAACCGGGTGAACGTTCCGCCCTGTTTGCCAGCTCATCTTCCATACTGGAAAAATATTACGGAGAACACCATGTATATTTTTACTACCTGAAAACCAGTGAGGAAATAGCCAGAGTGGAACTGCCCGCCTGGACAGTACACTGCGCAGAGCTGTTAAACCTGAGCCACAGCCTGATACTGGAACAGTGCCGTCTGGGACACGGCTACCCCGTATCTCTTTCCGAAGCCCACGAACAGGCAGTAGTCAGCGGTCAGGACAGGCGTATTTTCAACCAGCTGGTAGAGGAAATGCTGACCGCAAGCCAGATAAATCCCAGCAGTTCCGCCAAGAGCCTGAGCAAAAAAACCCGCTGGGTATAGTTTATGTAAACTAGTCCGTTAGTCTATTTGGCAAATATAAATACACCATTAACCGCAGGGGGTGAGAAATTGGACAACCTAAGTACAAGCCGCATAGGCGAGGTTATAGATACCAGCACCACTGACTTTACCGCCCAGTGTTACCAGCTTTACAACACGCCCGCTCTGGGGGCACTGGTAAAAACCGGTGAAGGCGAAAATACTATTTACGCCGCCGTCTATCATGCCACCACCTCATCCATAGAGCCGGGCAGAAAACCCATTGCCCGCGGACAGGACGCAGTCAGCGAAGAGGCTATCTATGCCCAAAGCCCCCAGCTAAGTAAACTCCTCCGAAGTGAGTTCTCCTGCCTGATACTGGGGCACAGGGGACAAGGGCAAATCCTGCATTACCTGCCACCCCGCCCTGCCCATATTCACAGCTTTGCGGAAAGTTGCACCCCGGAAGAAACGGCTGAATTTTGTAAATCATTCGGCTTTTTAAATATACTGGTAAACTCCGAACTGCCCGTCCCCCCGGACGAAGTCACCGCCGCCTGCCTGCGGCACTTATCCGCCGCCGCCCCGGACAAGCAAGCCTTTCTGGTAAAAGCGGGCAAAGAGCTGGCCAAACTCCTGCCAGGGCAGTACCAGCGGCTTAAAGTAATCCTGGAGAGGATACAGCTATGACAACTGAAAACAAACTGGGTATTGTAATAGGGGGTTCACTTTCCGGCGGGGTAGATGTCCGCCTGAACGGTGAAACCTTGGTAGAAGATATGGCGGTTGGGCGTTATGTCACCATTCAAGGCAAAACCAAACGCTTTCTGGGCATGATAACCGATGTTTCTCTGGGAGTAACAGACCAGCGCCTTATGCTCACCCCTCCTGCCTCAGACGAAAAATTTCTGGCCGAAATACTCAGCGGTACAGCCGCTTACGGAGATCTGAAGGTTATACCCTATCTGGTACTGGGCAATGATGAAAAAAGCCTTCTGGATGGCCCTCAGCCGGTCAAGACCATACCCAGCCACTATGCCCCGGTAGATATTGCCTCCAACGAAGATATAGAGATGGTATTCGGCAAGGAAGACGCCACCCATTTTTATGTGGGTAACCCGCTGGACATGGAAACCCGCCTCTGCCTAAACCTGCCTGAGCTGGTCAAACGTTCAAACGGCATCTTCGGTAAAAGCGGCACCGGCAAAACATTCCTCACCCGCACCCTGCTGGTCGGCATGCTTCAGAAAGGGTCTTGCGTAAATCTGGTGTTTGATATGCACTCCGAATACGGCTGGGAAGGCACCAGTGAGAAAAAACACAAAGTTAAAGCCCTAAAACAGCTCTTTCCGGACAGGGTAGCCGTATTTACTTTAGATGGGGAAAGCTCCCGCAAACGCAAAGTCAGCGTGGACTTTGAGGTAAAGATAGGCTACGACGAAATAGAGCCGGAAGATATCAGCCTGCTCCGCCAGACCCTTAATCTGACCGAACAGGCGGTAGAAGCCGTTTACCAGCTACGCAAGCACTTCAAGAAAAACTGGATAAAAGAAGCCAATAATATTGGAGACGAAGAAGAAGATAAAAAACTGCTGGACACTTTAAGTATCCATGAAAGCACTTTCCAGAACCTGCGGAGGGGGCTTAATACCCTTACCCGCCTGCCCTTTATCGTAGAAAATGCCCCGGTCAAGGCAGTAGACAGGGTGCTTGAATACCTAAACCGGAATATAAACGTAGTACTGGAATTCGGGCGGTATACAGACATCACCGCCTACATACTGGTAGCCAATCTGCTTACCCGCCGCATATATACCAGCTACCGTGACCACATGGAACAAGCCATGGCCGAAGATGCCTCCAAACCCACCCCGCTGGTTATTACCATAGAGGAAGCCCATAAATTTTTAAACCCGGAAGTGGCTTCCCGCACTATCTTCGGCACTATTGCCCGTGAAATGCGTAAATACAATGTCACCCTGCTTATCATAGACCAGCGGCCTTCGGGCATAGACCCTGAAGTGATGTCCCAGTTAGGCACTAAAATAACCGCCCTGCTGGACAACGAAAAAGATATAGACGCCGTACTCTCAGGCGTTTCCGGTAAAAACGAACTCAAAGGCGTCCTTGCCAAACTGGCTTCACGCCAGCAAGCCCTGATATTCGGTGCGGCAGTACCCATGCCGGTAGCCTTTGTCCCCCGCGAGTACGACCAAAATATCTATAACGAAGTCAGCCAGAAAAAAATCAGCTCCGAAGAAATAGAGGAGCTTTTCTAGACATATGCCAGATATATTTGAGGCCACGAATGGACAGGGGTTTAAGCAGGCAGTTGTAGAAAGCCAGAACCTAAGGCTGCGAATAATTCAAGCCGCCGATGCCTATAAAGCCTTCAGCCTGATTAAAGACCCCGAGGTAACCCGCTACCTGATGTGGGATGGCCCGAAAACCATAAATGAACTCCGCTTGGCATATCAGGACGAAGCAGCCGACTTTGAAACAGGTCATCGCTACTCTTTTGCCATTGAAAGAGTGGATAAACCCGGCCTGATAGGCAGTCTGGCTTTCAGACTTATCGGCTATAAAGAGCAAGCCCTTATCGGATACTGGCTGGGGCACAAATACTGGACTAAAGGCTATATGACAGAAGCCATACGCTTAAGTGTTCACTTTGCCTTCAAACACCTTAAAGCAGAGCGTATTTTCGGCGGAGTTTTTAAGGGAAACCAGCCATCACGCCGCACTTTGGAGAAAAACGGCTTCCAGCTTGACGGAACCCTGCGCCGGGATATACTGGTCAGGGGAACATGGACGGATGTCTGGTTTATGTCACTGCTCAGAGAAGAATGGGAACAAAACCCGGCGCGTTATATCCCGCTAACTGAGGAGGTTATTCATGCCCAAATCCAAAGTGCCTAAAATAGGCATTGCCTTGGGTGGAGGCGCTGCCAGAGGCATCATCCATATCGGCGTGCTTGAAGTACTGGAAAAAGAAGGCTTACCGCTGGATTTGGTCACCGGAACCAGTATGGGTGCCATTATAGGCGCTCTATATGCCAGTGGTCATAAACCGCAGGAAATGAAAGAAATAGTACATAACCTGAGTTGGAAACAGCTTATGCCCCTTCTGGATTTGGCCGCCCCCAGAGCCGGTTTCCTATCGTCCCGAAAGATAAAAAGTTATTTAAAAGAGCTTATCGGAGACATCACCTTTGCCGAACTCAAGAAACCCTTTGCCTGCGTAGCCGCAGACGTTAAAACCGGCGAAGAAGTTATCTTTAACGAGGGTCCTGTTATTGACGGAGTAATTGCCAGCATGTCCCTGCCCATTATTTTCCGTCCGGTGAAAAACAAAAACCGTTTTCTGGTGGATGGCGGCATTATTACCCCTATTCCAGCTCAGATTGTACGTGACATGGGGGCAGATTTTGTAATTGCGGTAAATGCCATTTACCGCCATGATTATATAAAACAAAACAGAGATTCGGAACCCTCAGTCTTTGATACAGCCTTCCAGATAGTAAATATTATGTCAATACATATGGCTCAGGAAAATCTGCTGGCCGCCGATATTGCCATTGAGCCTGACCTCTCAGGAATAGGTCCAGGCGATTTCCTGAAAGCCCCGGAAATAGTCTTGCGGGGAGAGCTGGGGGCAACTGATGCCGTACCTCATCTAAAACACCTGCTGCTTCAAAAATTCAGCTACGCCCCCCCGATTTAACACTTTCACTCAAACTTGGTATAATGGTGCTCCGTGGGGCTGTAGCTTAGTCGGGAGAGCGCCTCCTTTGCAAGGAGGAGGTCAGGGGTTCGAATCCCCTCAGCTCCACCATCTGGCGTCCTATGTCAATCGCAAAACCCTGATTTACCCAATCGAGATTATATCCAATCAAGCCGGATAACAATACTATTCACTAAGATAAAGACCTCAAAGTAGAACCGTACCTAGCATCTTAAGTCTAAGAATCTCCCAAACTTACAGGCTATATAAGGATAAAAAGCCTGCTCATTCTTTCCGATAGACTATCTATCTTATATGTTGCACACCTATGCATCAGATTTCGGGAAACATTCGCAGCTGGTTGAATTATTCCTGATAAATGTTGGCTTTTCATCAGAATAATCTTTCAAAAACCACTGGCTGACAACCAGCTTATGGTCGATATCATCTTTGATAATGCCGGATTTTTTGAGGGACTTCATCACATTGGTTACCATTACTCTGGAAGCTCCAACCAAAGAACCCAAATCATCATGAGTCAAACGGAAATTTAACCGCCGGCCATCACATACATCTTCGCCATGTTCCTTGGCTAATCTCGCTAAAGTGCGCGCAAGCCTGACCTGAGTATCGTAAATGGCCATATCTGCCAAAGTTTCAGTAATATGGTTAATTTTATCGCTCAAGGCCTTTATCACCTTAACCGCTATTTGTGAATTTTGGGAAAGCAGATTTTCAAAGTCATTTTTATAACAAGCACACAGCTTGGTGTCCTCTACTGCTACGGCTGCAATAGTCCGGATAGCATCATTAAACAATATCTCTTCACCAAAGAGCTGGTTAGGGGTCAAATATCCCAGGACAATTTCTCTCCCGTTTTCTGATGTCTTAAAAAGTTTGATCCTCCCCTTGGTAACAACAAATACGGCACTCGCAGGTTCACCTTCACTAAAAAGATGCTCATTTTTCAGATACTCCGGCCTCCGAAAAAGATGACTGATTTCGGTCTTTTCAGACTTGCTCAAAGATTCAAACAACCACAGATCCATCATGCAATTCAAGTATTCCAAAGGAGGCCTCCACGTCTTTGCGTAACATCTAAATTATACCCGAAAAACTAGCCACAATAATGTAATAAATTTTACAGACCAGAGTTCATATTTATGCAAATATTTACTATTAACATTGAAGGAGGATATATTCATGACTACTTGGGCTCTTATCTTCATTATGGCTGCAGGAATCTGTGGTTTCACCCTGAAAACCCCTAACAACCCGCTTAAAGGGTTTATCACAATCAAACTCTTCTGGGTACATCTGCTACTTGGTATAACAGCTATAGTCCTAGCCATAATTGCTCTTTTAGAGTAGCACAAGCTGATAGGTATTATTCACTAACTCAGAAAATATAAAAACATTGGTAACCTTAGATCTCGCGTTTGATACTCTTAATAACTAATATTCAACCTGAGGTCCCTAAAATAGACACTTGAGATTGATATTATTTATACAAAGGAGTTTACATGGCTTAGGAATTGCTTAAGCCTAATCTAAGTAACACTCATATTTTTAATAATAAAAGGATGGTAAATCAATATGGCTAAGATGTCTAAAGAAGTAATCAGCCTATTTCAGGATGCCGGTGTACCCAAAATGGTTGCTACCGTAGATAAAAACGGAGTACTAAATGTTACTCCTAAAACCAGCATGACAGCTGTTGATGAAGAAACCCTGGCGTTTGCTGATTTATATGGACGCACAACCCGTACCTTTAAAAATCTTGAGGAAACTAAGAAAGTAGCTATTGTAGCCGTTAAAATCCCGATCGCACCTCCCTTTACCACCTACCAGGTGAAGGGCACTTTCCTGAAATACCACACCTCCGGCCCCCTCTTTGAGCAATTTGCCAAAGCATTGAAAGCAGCTATGGGTGTTGATATTACCGGTGTAGGTACAGTTAAGGTAGATGCCGTCTATTCTCAGGCTCCGCAGGACAAGGGGAAACTGATTTCCTAGGATAATCGGTAGTTGTGAAATCAGTTACAGCTGCACCTTGATAGTATCAGCGAATAAAAGCGATAAATATGAAGACGAATAAAGGATATCACGTGAACAATAAATTATATGGAATATTGGGTGCTATACTTGCTGTTCTGAGTATTGGTTGTGCATGTCAAATGATCACCCTCATAGATAAAGGTGAATCGTATACAGCAAACCTCTGGTTCCACCCGATATCAGGCTTTATCGCTGTAGTATTACTGATTGTGTATTTCCGGAAAAGTAAGTAAGCCAAATCGTTCTTCATAATTACTACGCAAATACAATTACCATAAGATAACTGGAAAGCAGCCAATCTTTAAAGATTGGCTGCTTTGTTAACATACCTAAGTACTAAGCTGATATGTTCAGAATGATTACTTAAGCATCACTAACTAATGCGAAGTATACCTGTTAAAAATCACCATAACTGAAAGCCAGTCAAACTTCCTTTGAGCTACTTCGGACAGAGAGCATGCAGTGATTTTCTCGTTGGGGTAGGTCAGGTTTTCACAAATAAGCACCGAAGAATCCGCCGCTATGCCTTTGCCAAGCAGATAGAGGGCAGTATCATCCGGCATCTGGCGGACGCCGGTCAGGACTATCAGATGCAATCCCCAGCTTAAGGCAGAAAGCATCCGCTTGCGTTTCTTGCGCAGGTCTTTACCTCCGTCATGGGGCAGAGGGTGATAGGTAATAACGGCGGCATCATACAGGGATAAACAGGCCTTGGCGGCTGCCATCTGAACCGAGCTTATACCCGGAACAACCTCCATCTCAAATCCGCCAAAGGTATTTGCTATGCCGTGAATCCCGGCTGGTGCGACCAGCGGATCACCGGTTTTGAGTACAACAACAGTGCCCCCGTTTTTCTGAGCCTCAGCTGCCGCCTGCTTGGGTATTTCAAGATAGTTGCAGGCTTCCTGCAGGAATATCTTTTGGTTTTTTATCAAACTCCGAACCGGCTTTAAATCCTGTTCCCAGCCAACCAGTATATCTGCCTTTGCCACCAGATTTTGAACTTGGGGAGATACCCATTCGGCTGAGCCCGGCCCGACCCCGGCTATGTAGACCTTGCCACGGCAAGCGGACGGTTTTTGAGGGAATAACTCCGGGTGAATAAGGCAAGCCAAACACTCAAGCCCGTCCACCATTCGGGGGCCTGCCCGGCTGACAAGGTCGCTATGTATACCGAAGACCTGCCCTGTTTGGCGGGCAGTTACCTGAGCCAAAGCTGGTTCATTAAGGGCAACACTAAGCGGTTCTTGCGGGTTATCCCCGTAACCGGTTTCGGCAATAATAATCTCCGGGTTTTTAAGCTTAATAGCCTCTTTAGTGGGATAAGGGTAATAACTGCCAAAATCCCGCCCGATATTATACCCCCCGGCCAGATGGACCAGAGTATCACCGATAGTCTCGGAGCCAAAAGTTTTCCACGTTTCACACTCATGAAGTATGTAAACTTTGGGGCGGCTTTCAGTGGGCAACAAGCCTATTTTGGCAGTAACAAAGCCAGCACGTCTTTGCAGTGATCTAACCAGATCTTCGGCGGCTTCTTGTCTACCCGTGCATTTCCCGATTATCCGGATAGTTGCAAGCAGACCTTCTATGGTACTTGGTTCAAGCACCAGCACCGGGTAACCAAGTGCCTCCAGTTGAGGAATGACCGCTTTGAGGTGTATCTGCCCTGTAAGTATCAGGTCAGGCTGTATTTTGCCAATCTGGCCGATGTCAACCGTGCTGTAACCGCCTACCCATGGCTTATTTCGGGCTTCCGGCGGATAATCACAGTACTCGGTCACCCCGCACAGAAGGTTGTCAGCACCCATAGCATAAACAATTTCAGTCAAGCTGGGTGCCAGAGAAATAATTCTCTTAGGCATGGTTTTAAGGTTTATCCTGCGTCCGGCTTGGTCTGTTATCTGGCAGCCGGTTTGATTGGAATCTAGCTTCATTGTTCACTCACAAAGTGGTAATTGGGGTCTTTAGCCAGTTGAAGGTTAAAGGCTTTTTTGCAGGCACTGGTAACAGCTTTGGCCAGAAGCTCACCCAGGCGGGTATGTCCACCGGCGTATCGGCAGACAAAATCATTACCGGAAATCACTACTATCTGGTCAGTCCCGGTACCGGTTGCCTGTAACTTGGGGTTAAAGGAACTATGGATATCAAGGTCTTGAAGAGCTACTATCTTAGCTTCGGTTATGGTTATAAAGCTTGAGGCCATAGTAGCGGAATCAAGTTTGGCATTGCTGGCGGCAATTATATTGATAGTGCCGCAGGGCTGATATTCACCCTCAATTTCAATCCCGCAAGCCTTATCCACCCCTATCCGCATGGCATTATGCTTAAAGCCAGCCGTAACCCAAGCACACACCCACAGCTTATCATAAGACTCAAAGGCATAGCTAAGTTCAGCCATATCCACCCCGGTGGATATCATGGATATTTCTTTAGTATTAACACTGTAAAATGAGGCAATTTCTTTCTTCAGGTCGTTTAAGTAATCCCCGTAATCTTTGTGGCTGTAATGGAGATAGTCGCACAGGTCTTTGGGCAGGTAACAGTTACAAATTAGCCCGATGTCATTATACCCATCAGTTCCGGAGAGGCATGGGCGAGATTCGTCTAAATGTATAACAAGTGCATTGGCTCTGGTATCCCAGACTTGGGTATCCAGAACTTCTGCCTTAATCCCGGGCAGTTTACACACGTCTCTTGCTTTTATGATGGCCATTTTTGTATCTCTCAAATGCTTTAAATTAAATATACTTACCAAACTCTGGTTTGCTTGCGTATTTTGGCGGCAACCGAGCAAATAGCAGCCACTGTTTTATTGACATCCTCAGCAGTGGTCATCTTCCCCAGAGACAGGCGGATTGAACAGTTAGCCAGTTTCCTTTCCCGTCCGATAGCCAGCAGCACATAAGGTGCTTCGTGGCTTTCTGAACTGCAGGCCGAACCGGTGGAAACGCAGATACCTTGTTTGGACAACTCTTTGGTAAAATATTCGCCCTCTATACCTTCAAAGCTGATATTCACATTATTCGGCAATCTCTTTCCCGGGTGTCCGTTAAGGCAGGTGCCTGGAATATCGGCCAGAATCCTGTTTATCAGGTCATCACGGAGTTTGCAAAGGCGCTTGGCTTCAGACTCCATTTCAGCCATAGCTATTTCAGATGCTACTCCCAATCCCGCAATCCCCGGAACATTCTCAGTACCCGAGCGCAGTCCCGCTTCCTGCCCGCCGCCCAGAATAAGGGGTGACAAAGGTATTTCACTTCGGGCAAAAAGTATGCCCACCCCCTTCGGGCCGTTAAACTTGTGGCCAGACAAGGATAAAAGGTCTATATTATCCCGCTTTACATCTACGCTTAGGTGGCCTGCCATCTGGACGGCATCGGTATGGAAAAATACACCCCGTTTGCGGCAGATAGCCCCTATCTCAGCTATGGGCTGAAGGGTGCCGATTACATTATTGGCTGCCATAATACTTACCAGAGCGGTTTGGGGCGTAATGGCAGCCTGCAAGTCCTGTGCTGAAACCTGCCCCGAGCGGTCAACCGGCAGATAGGTAATCTCAAAGCCTTTTTTTACAAGGGCATGGCAGGCTTCCAATACCGCATGATGCTCAATCTCCGAGGTAATAATATGATTGCCCCGGCAGGCAGAGGCGACCCCGGTGATAGCCAGATTGTCGGACTCGGTACCTCCGCTGGTAAAGATGATTTCCTCCGGCTGGCAGTTAATAAGTCTCGCTACCTGCTCACGGGCGGTTTCCAAGGCTTCATCAGCCAGACGCCCCATGGGGTGAATAGCCGAAGGATTGCCGTAATATTGACTAAAATAAGGCAGCATGGCCTCAACTACCCGCGGGTCAACCGAGGTACTGGCGGCATTATCCAGATAAATTATATTTTCCATATTATTCCTTTGCCCTATATACGGCAGGCTTGGCTACCGGGACGGGCACTCTTGCCCCGGCTATAGGCCACAATGGAGGCATCCAGTTCCTCCCCCAGTTTATCCAGTTCCTTTAGTTGCTCTTCTGTCAGACGAGCATATTCATCATTTCGGGCGCTGAAAGCTATAAGTGGCAAGCCCAACTTTTGTTCCATTTGGCGTACCTTTTCCAAGGCAGCGTCATCCAGCGGCTTAACGGGTATTTTAACGTAACAATGAGTCATTTCTCTGGCCATACAGCCACCTCCGATTAATTTAGGCTCACCCAAGATAGCAGAAACAATATGCCGATACTGCCAATAATATCAATAGCGGACATTACTCTAAAAAGCCTGACGGCCTGGCCTATATGACCTGCTGTAAGGGGTTTATCAGCGTCTCCCAGAGCATAGTGGCCGGCCCGCTCAAGTCTGACTCCCAAAGCACCGGCGGTAGCTGCCATCGGCCAGCCGGCATTGGGGCTTTCAGTTTTGGACTGGTCTCTGAGTGCCATCTTCCAGGCATTTTTACCATCCAGACCGGAAACAAAGGCCGAGAGCACAAACATCAGTCCGGTCAGCCTTGCCGGTATGTAATTAAGTATATCATCCAGGCAGGCGGCAAATTTACCCAAATACTCGTACTCTCCCCTGTGCCCCAGCATACCGTCCAGGGTATTGGAAACCCGGTAGGCTACCGCCCCCGGTACACCCAAAATCAGGAAGTAGAAAAGGGGGGCAACCAGAAAATCCGAGGCGTTTTCCGAGAGTGAACGAATGGTAGAGGATATCATGGGCGGGGCAAACTCATCCCCTTTTTCGCGTTCAACTGTTGTCAAAAGATAGCGGATTTCCTTGTCAGCACTTTCTATCCGGTAGTCTCCGCCCTTCAGATACTTTTCCACCAACAGAGACATACGGGCATTAAATTTAAAACAAAAGGTAGGCTTAAGCAGTAAGAAGGCCGCTATTATGTATAGTACAAAACTGATACCGCCCAGATAAGCAAGCAGCCAGTAGCTAAGCCAGCCGAAGAGGGCTATCAGGAAGAGCGAGGCCAGCATGCCGAAGATATACTGCAAGGCGTGA
Source organism: Dehalococcoides mccartyi CG5 (assembly GCF_000830885.1). Lineage (NCBI taxonomy): Bacteria > Bacillati > Chloroflexota > Dehalococcoidia > Dehalococcoidales > Dehalococcoidaceae > Dehalococcoides > Dehalococcoides mccartyi. The sequence goes on along the minus strand of NZ_CP006951.1, from coordinate 202,845 downwards.
CTGCGCATCTTAAGCCCGGTTTTCTCTACCACCGAAATCACCCGCCCTATCCAGACAGTCAGGTGAATAGCCGCCGGAGGCTCGGCCAGAGCCAAGTCCCAGAGGACGGCCAGAACTAAAATCAAAATATATTCGTTCATCTGCTTTTACTCATCTTCAAAAGTCTATACCCTGCCGGGCCAGAATACCCCGGTCATACGGGTGTTTGACCTTGCAGCATTCATCTATCAGATTTACTTCCTCTGCTACCGCTTTGTCCACCACTTTTCCGGTAAGGATAAGCGAGGTGCCAACAGGCTTGGCAGATAAAAGTTTTAAGATATCTCTAGCTTGTATAAAACCGTAATACTGGGCATTGTTAATTTCATCCAGCACCACCAAATCCCATTTGCCCGAACGTATTTGCCCTTCGGCAAATTCCAAAGCCTGGCGGCAAAGTTTAGAATCCTCGGCTTGGGTATCCGCACTGCTCAGGAAACCGCTTCGGCCAAAGACTGTGTATTCCACCTGCAGTTTTTCAAGAATATTATATTCCGCCTCCCTGCGTTTACCCTTCATAAAGAAAACCGCACAGACTTTAAGACCCTGCGAAACTGCCTGCCAGACCTCACCCATAGCCGCCGAAGTCTTGCCCCGGCCGTCACCATAAAAAACCTGTACCAGACCGGTTTGTGTTTGAACCGATATATCAAACATGGCAATCCTCAAAATACTGTTTGGCTATATCCCGGCAGTCTGTTCCGGTGCAGAGTACCTGCACGTCCCGGCTGCTGTCCCGATAAGCCGTAACCCCTTTAAGTCCCAATTCATGGGATTTCAGGAATAACTCTGCTATATCCTCAACCGTGGCAGATTTAGGAAAATTGACCGTCTGGGAAATAGCGTTGTCCGTATGTTTCTGGAAAGCTGCCTGTACCCTTATACACCACTCCGGCTGAATATCCCGGGCGGTAACCAGCAACCTGCGGTAATCCCGGGGTATCTCCGGGCAATTTTGAGGGCTTTCACCCGTCAGCAGTTTTTCTATAAGCACCGGGTTGAAAAAACCCCTTTCCCGGGCTGTTTCTTCAAAAGTATGGTTGATATCCAGCAGACGCTGCCCGTCCAGTATATTGCGCACCATAACCAGTGAATATATAGGGTGGATACCTACCGAGGTATCGGCAATGATACTGGTGGTACCGGTATTGGTAAATGTAAGGCAGGTGGCATTTCGTCTGGGTTTAGCCCCGCTTTTAGCATATATATTGCCCGCAAAGGCCGGGAAAGACCCCCGTTCCAGTGCCAGTTCTTCACTGGCTTTATTAACTGTTTCATTTACAAAGGTCATAAGCCTATCTGCCAGAGATACCGCCTGCTCTGAATCATAGCGGATACCCAGCTTTATCAGCATTTCAGCAAAGCCCATGAACCCAAGGCCGATTTTGCGGGTGGCTTTAGCCGCTCTTTCAACTTCCGGTATCGGATAACGGTTTACTTCCAGCACGTCATCCAGAAAACGGATAGCTTTGGCAATAAGCTTGCCAAGCCGCAGGTAATCTACCCCGAAGCAGTTACCCTCTTTCAATGCCATAAGGGACAGGTTTATAGTCCCCAAGGTAGCTGATTCATACGGGAGTAATGGCTGACCGCCGCAGGGGTCGGTAGTTACAAATTCCCCAAGCTGCGGGGTGGGATTATCTTTATTTATCCGGTCAATAAACATTATACCCGGGTCGCCTGTTTCCCAGGCGCTTTGGGCGATGCGGTAAAAAACGTCTGAGGCAGATAAACTGCCGGTAACTTCCCCTGTACGCGGGTTAATCAGTTCATAATCCTCCCCGCGTCTAACCTTTTGGATAAAGCTGTCAGTCAGGGCTATATTAATGCCAAAATTGGCCGAGTGATTACCCTCATCTTTAGCCCGGATAAATTTCAGGATGTCCGGATGATTTACCGGCAAACTGGCCGAATTGCAGCCACAGCGAACCCCTGCCTGTTTGATATAGTTGGCCGCCTCCGAAAAAACCCCCACCAGTCTGACCGGTCCGCCGGCTACGTTATGTCCGCTTTTAATCGGGGTATCTTCCGGTCTTATAGTATCAAAGGCAAAGCCGGTGCCGCCCCCGTACTGATGGATAATCATAGCTTCACCGATGGCTTTAGCGATACCCTCAACAGAGTCTTCCACCGGTAAAACAAAGCAGGATGACAAAAGCCCCAGTTCGCGCCCGGCATTAAGGAGGGTAGGCGAATTAGGCAGGAATTCAAGACCGGTCATCATACGGTAAAATTCGTCCGCCCAGCAGGCGGCTTTACCCTGCTGGTTATAAGCATTTTCAGCCGCCGCCACTGCATCCGCTACCCTGCGGAACATATCCTCCGGGGATTCGGTAATACTCCCGTCTCCGTCCCGTTTCAGGTAGCGTTTTTCAAGTACTATTTTGGCGTTCCCGCTTAGTTTCATATTTATTCCTATAAGATTACTTCCGGCTTCCAGCTGTTATCCCGGCTGTCTGAAGCCATGGTAACCACGTCATCAAGGTATTTGCGGGCAAACGCTGCCGCATCTTCCACCTGTTCCCGCGAAGCAGCTGGCCATGGGGCGCCCGGAACCGCAAAATACGAGGTAACCCGGAAAAGAATCTTGCGGTCTATTTCAGAAATAGTCTTAGCTAACGCCCCAATCTCCTCTTCCTCTACCAGATTGGGAATGAAGGCTATTTCGGCCTGCAGTTTTTTACCGTTCTGATAAACCTTCTTGAAATTGTTCATTATGCCCAGGTTGGACAACCCGGTATATTCCCGATGGACAGATTCGCTGGCAGATTTAAAACCAAAAACCGCTTCGTCTATATCTGAAAGGTCAGTTAGCTTGACGCCATTGGTAAGCAGGGTATGAAAACCTTTGTGCCGGGCATGAAGCCTCGCTGCAAGCAGAGGCAGTTCGGGGTCAAGCGAGGCTTCCTTGCCCATAAAGAATATATCTCGGGGGGCAAGGCCTTCGGTCTTTTCAAGCACCTCTTCAAGGGTTAAAAATATGGCAGGGGTTTTCGCTCTGGGGGCATCTTTAAGCTGTTCTACCGAACTGCCGGGCAGACTAAGGTCGTCAGTCCAGTAGTTTTTATAACAGCCGCGGCAAAAAAGGTTGCAACCCCAGAAATGGAGCCCCAGCACCCGGTAATTCGGTTCATAGGTAATCTGGTAAATATTCATCTTACCTAGTCAGGCTGGCCGGCCGTGTCCCGGATACAGTTGGCCACCGCTTCTTTGGTAGATTTTATAACCGCATCTGCCATCATCTTGCCTATTACGGTATGCCCCTGCACATACTTGCACTTCTCTCCGAAGCCTGAAGCTACAATCACCTGGTCAGTCCCGGTGCCGGTGGCCAGCCAATCCGGATTATGGGAACTCCTTATATCCATCTCCTGAAGGGCTACATTTTTGGCCTCGGTAACGGTTATGACCGATGAAACCAAAGCTCCGTGGTCAAAAGAAGCATTGGTAATCACCACGTGGCAGATAGTCCCGAAACCCTTGAATTCACCGTTGCGTTCAATACCCACCGCCGCATCTTTGCCTATCCGAACTGCATTGTGGCGAACGCCGGCGGTGGTAAAACAAGCCACCCAGAGTTCTTCATACTTTTCCACCGCAAAGGCCAGGTTACGCATCTGAACACCGGTGGAGAGGAAGGCGGTGTTTTCAATTTCAATGTCATATTCTTTCAGTACATCTGCCAGCAGCTGCCCATAATAATAGAAATGGCTCTTGCTCTGGTCATGCATATAAAGACCCAGCTCGTCCGGTATATGGCAGATAGTTAAAAAATCAGACTTCATAATACCGTGGCGGCTGCTTATGACATCCCGCATTTCATCAAACCGAAGGGCAAAAACATTATTAGGATACCCAATAGCTGTATAATAAACCGTATCGGCAGTAAAGCCTTCAAACGAACCCAGTGATATTTTTTTAAGTTCACTTTTAGTAGTCAAGTTTTTGATCTCCTTACTCCATATTGCTATCTAATACAGCCGCACCACTTCGTACAGCAGGTCTGCTTTGCTTAGGTCCTTCTTGGTCTGCTGGGTGCAGTAGACATTCTTCAGGTGCTTGCGGGCAACCGCCAGAGCAATCTGCATCTCCTCAGGCGTAGGCGGCCGCCAGGGGTTGTCACCGGATGCAAAATAGGCATCCATCCGGTAGGGAATATTTGTATCCACCGAAGCAATAAACTTGGCAATTTTTTCGGTTTCTTCAAGACCTATATAGTCCGGTATATATACACTTTCGGCTTTCAGGTTAACCCCGGATTCGTAGTATTTCCGAAAGTTGTCCAGCAGGCTGGCATTGGAACGGCAGGTGTACCCGGCATAGAGTTCAGGAGTAATAGCTTTCAGGCTGACAATCACGTCATCAATATGGCTGGCATCTGCCATGGCCACCCCGTTGGTATGCAGAATAACCTTGCAGCCTCTGTCTTTTAGCCACCGGCAGATATCCGGCAACATCGGGTCCAGAGAGGCTTCCTGCCCTTCAAAGGCCACCTCGGTAAGCTCTATATTCTCCAGCAGGGAAACAAGTTTTCCGAAGGAAAGCGTAGCAGAAGGTGTCTGAGGCGGGCAGAAACGGGGGTCGCGGAAGACCACGTCCAGATTTTCCTCCAGTGCCATGCAGTTTATTTCCTTCTTGCACAGGCAACCCTTGCATTCCAGATTGCATCCCCAGTGGAAAAGGTAAGCCTTTTTGATAGCCGGGGCATAGGCAACGTGGTAAACATTGGTCTGCATATCTGCCTTATCTCCGCAAGGCGTTGAATCAGCCTGATATTTAAGATTGGAGATGGTCATATCTTTCCTCACAATTTACTGTTTTAGTACTCCGGCTGTTTTACCGCCATACAGGACATCCAGTGGCTGGTACCCCGGGATACTTCAGAGATACTTTTTCCGGTTATTTTCTGGCTTTCAGTGCCCATCTGTTCGCCAACTATTATCTTTGTATCTGCCGGTATCCCTCTCTCAATCAAAAAACCGGCGGTCTGGGCCAGAGTTTGTTCCAGGTCATTCAAGATAATCAGGTTGTAACCGGCTTTGTAAGCCTTTAACATACGCTCCCGCTTTACGACTAAATCAGATTGGTCAATATTGCCGGCGGCATCCGGTTTATAGACTACCAGCAGGCAATCTTCCAGTGAAACCCGGGTAGCGGCCGCCAGCAACTGCAAACTGGAAACAGCCGGTATAAATTCAATCCGGAAGTCTTTAAAAACCTCTTTGTAGCTGTCAAGGCCGGCTGAATACACCAGAGGGTCATCCTTTACTAAAAGGGCAATGTCTTCCCCCTTAGTTCGAGCCAGCTTTGCCGCCTTAACAAGTACTTCTTGATAGTTAGTGCAGTTTTGTTCCAAAACCAGCTTGCCTTCCAGACTAAACCCCAAACTTTTTATCACTTCTGCCCAGGCGGTTATAATGCCGCAGCGTCTTACAGCCGCCTCAGCCACCGGTGTCAGGAAGGCCCTGCCACCGGCTCCGACACCGGTAATGAATACTTTGGGATAATATATTCTGGAAATAGCTCCGGTCATGGCTTTAAACCACCCGTTCCACTTCATAGAGTATTTCCTGTTCAACACCCCGGCAGCCGGATACGTTAGTCAGATAGCGGCTTACTCTTTCAACCGCTTCAGCAACCTCTTCCGGCCTGGTCTTGCGCCAGTTATTATCACCGGCCGGAAAGTATGGCAAAACAAAGTAAGGAATATCCGGGTTGACGCTGGCGATGAATTGAGCTATCCGCTCAATTTCTTCAATTTCTACCAGACCGGGTATAAGTATAGAGGCTGCCGTAAGCTTAACCTCTGAGTGGGCATAGCGGATGAAATTTTGTTTTATCGGCTCAACCGAGCGCTCGGTATACCACTGGTGCAGTTCCTCGGAAATAGCCTTGATTCCTACTTCAACTGCATCCGTATCTTCAATTTCAGGTATCTTAAAGCCATTGGTATACAAAACATTTTCACAGTTAAAACGCTGGTGGAACGCTTTGGTGATAGCGGCATAATTCGGGTCAAGAGAGGCCTCTTCTCCGGTCAGGAATATCTTTTTGGGTTGCAGTTCATCCAGTCTGGCCAGTACTTCATCCAGTTCCAGGAGGCGTCCGGGCTTGGATGTATTTTTCGCTTGAAGCAATTTATCGAACCTGTTCTCTTTAAGAAGGTGGTCATAAATCCCCTCTTTACACAGGCACCCGTGACAACTCATGTTGCAACCCCAGAAACGCAGGGATACACTCCCGGTAGTCGGGGTATGGGTGATGTGGTAAATGTTAGTTTTCATGACGTTTCTACCCCGATATCTTCTGCAACCAGCAACGGCTTCTCAACCAGAAAACAATCACTGAGTTCCAGATACCAGAACGGAGCTATAGTGGGTTTGCCGTCATATAGGCCGCATTCCTTGTAAACGGTCTTCCGGTCAGCTATCTCCAGCTTCTTTTTGAAGATAGGCCCATCCACCGTCAGGGTATGATAAAGCCCTATCTTGCCGTCAGGTGAAGTTGTGTGCAGGGATTTGAGTTCATTAAAGAGTGTATAATCAAGTTTCCTGCCCAACCAGCTCCTGCCTAATTTACTGTCATCGGCGGCTACAATAAGGGTTTCAAATCCCGAATCTATAAGGTCACCGATTATGGATTCGCGGTCTTCATCCCATAAGGGCAGCAGTACTTCCATATCAGCGGCCTGGCAAACCCTTTCCACCCACATCCGGTGCTCCAGAGCGTCCGGGTTACCCACACTCACATCCCCGAACACGGCAACCGTGATGCCCTCTTCCCTAAAACGCTTTAGCATCTTGATATAGTTACTGGTATACTCCTGTCCGTTTGTCCAGGTTATTTCCAGCGGTATGCCAATGGCTTCCGCCTGGCTCTCAAGTAATTGAGGCGTGAAATGATGAGGGTAAAGCCTGCCCGTCCCTTCGGTAAACATACTGGCTAAACACTGCACCTCGTAGCCGTCCCTCAGCGCCCTTAGTAACGATAATGAACAGTCCTTGCCTCCACTCCAGGATACAAAGGCCTTTTTCATCTAATCCTCCTTCCGCAAATGAGTTATTGAAAATGATTTACAACCAACAATGCTAAATCTCAATACCTGCTATCTTCATGAATATCACTACCATACTCAACAAAGCTATAAGGGTTATCATTATGGTCACAACTATGCTTTGTCCTCTGCCAACCTCTTTACCCGGAATACTTTGAGCTTTTTCCACAGACTGATTCCTCCCTTGCGTACTTTGATGACAATATCCAGAAATGCCCCCACCGGGCAGATGTAGAAGCACCATGGACTGAAAATAAAGAAGCTAAAGGTTATAGTAAGAATAAGAAGTAACCACTGATCTATTCCCCCTACCTGGCTAAATAATGTACCCCAAGGTTCAAAAACAGCCAGCGAGGGATTGGTAAACCAGAAAACCAGCATCAGAGCCGCCCATAACAACAGGAAGCGTATATTCCTGAGGAACTTGTAGGTTTTGGGCTTAGGTTTGAGTCCAATCTGTCCACCGATTCTATAGGTCACTTCCTGAACTGCCGAAAACGGACACAGCCAGAAACAATAAAAATTCTTGCCGGTCAATAAAACCAGGCCTACCACTCCCAAAACCAGTATGTACAAGAACAGATTATTAGGCAGGTTAGGTGGTGACCCTATCAACCACGCAACTATATTGGTCAGACTCAATGGACGGGATAACCAGAATCCCAAAACTCCCAACCCCAAAGTTAAAGTGATATAGCGTAGCCATTTCCTCTTTCGAAAAACAGCAAAAGTCCGGAATAATACAGTCATAATCAATCCGGATATCAGCAGGATTTCACCAATACCAAATTTTACGATCTCCATAGGTGCCGGATATGACTCGCCCAGTTCATCTGCCAACAAGGCTCTACCCTGATATACTCCCAAAGCTACGCCTGTACTGGAGATGGTAGCTCCGGAAACCACATCAATATCATCACCAAGTATCAATCCAGTATCAAACTGCCGTCCTATGTATTGATCAAAGAAATCATGATCTTCCAGTTTAGCCCACCAAGCATTACCCTCCTGTTGCTCGGGAACAGTAATGGACAAGATTGCCCCGTCCAGTGACCACACTATCTCAACAAGCAAAATACCGCCATAACCCCTGCCCTCTGTCAGAGTTATGTAACCGACAGTATTCCCAGCAGTGTCCAAGGATTCAAAGAGGTAATTACTCGGAGCTTCAAATTTAGCCAGGTCATAAGCACATACGGTATCGGAAGTATCCGGCAAATATGACTCAATGCTGGTCGATTTAGGCAATCGCCCAATAACAAAGGCCGCTAGAAGACTTATCACCGCCATGCCTATTATTATTTGCTTGATTCCAATTGTAGTTTTCATAGACCCCATTCGTAAAAGCCTGTATCAAGAAATCTCCGCCGGGGAAATTATTCCCTGAAATTTACATCTCCTGATCTGTTTCTTGGTTAATTTATCAGTAACCTGCTTAAAACCCGGCAAACACACTTAGAAAGGGAGATATTTTATTACCCCCCTTTCTAAGTGACTCGCAGGATAAGGAAACAGACAACTATTAGGTGCGGCTAGAACCCCGTCTCCATACACCTATCATGGGAATCGCCAGTAAAATGATCGAAGGAATACCGGTCACTAGTACAAACATCAAAACAGCTTTGGGTACGTTTTCCTGGAAGCTACCTTGAATATTCTCCAGGGTAAAAATAAACAACGCTACACCAGCTATGAAAAGCAACCATTCATACAGTTTAAATGACAAACCTTTATTTTTACCCCACAGGAGGAGCGCACCAATGGCTATTGTCAAAATGACCATAACTGTAGGCCAAAACATATACGTTAATATCCTTTCTTATTAGTCTCACAGAGGTCCTAGATACCATGTATGGGCATCTTTTCGCCCAAGGTCCACCAATCTTCCCACTTGTCTTCCGGCAAGCAACCATAACCAAAGGCTTTATCCATATTAAAGAAGAAGCCATCCAGTAAAGTGGTATTGGCAATAATCGGTTTAACAATCTCATGGATACTGGAATCAGCCAGCTTGTTAAATACGCACTCTCCCATACAAATACCGCAGAAAGTATCGGTCAAACACCAGTTGGAGAAACAGCCGGCCTGATTCAGATACCAAGTCTTCCTACCGGGGTTGTTGAAGTTCTGGGGCTTTAAATATGGGTTGGAAGGATCAGTTGCTAATTCCCAGCTGGGCTCTTGATCCATTTTGATAGCGCTAACAGGGCAGAATTCGGCGCATTTCTTACAGCTGGTAGTGCAAAATGACACAACACCAAAATCGATAGGATTATCAGCTGGCAAAGGCAGATTGGTAATCATCAAGCGGGTGCAACGCATCCATTTGTCCCAGCCGACTGCATGACCTATACGGCCGATTTCTCCGAAACCGGATAGAGCGCCTGCGCCGGGGTAGCTGGCTATACCGGGGAAATCATCGCCACCTACCAGCCAGTAACCCAGTCCCTTTACAAAACGCTGGAGATAAAGCTGAATAGCATCACCGGAAAGACACTGATTGAAAGCTACGCCGTTGGATATCCAGGACGGGCTGCGTACAGTGCCGTCATACGAACCGTTGTAGCTGAATACCAAAATATGGGCACCTTGATTCGGAATAGCCCTCTTTGTTCTGGTTTCATACGGCCAGGATATGCCGTCTTCCCAGACATAAGGCTGGTCAGGGTGCTGGTTTTCACCAATATTCAGGACTCTTTTAGTCTTGTCATCAACAGGTAAACACCGGATATCGGTACCACCAAAGAAGCGGATAGCACTCTTGAGCATAAGGGCATTGTACTCGGGAGTACCTTCGTACTTGGCCAAGCCGATCTGTTCCGGAGTCATGATGGAATCCATCATTTTCTTGTCACCTAGGAACATTGACCGACCCTGACCAAATTCGTTATAGCACATAGAAGAGGTTACGTTTTTGGCTCCCTGGCAAAAAGCCCAGTCCTGCATGGAGTAACCGGGTTTACCCAAACGAGAAGTTATACGCTCGTGCCTCTTTGCTACACTTTCATTAAGTACAGAAGGTATACCAATTTGAGCTAAATATTCATCAGAATACTGCCCGCCGATATAGTCATAAGTAGTAGCATCAAACGGTTTCCATACATCCCAGTCTATAGGGGTAGTAGGATCACAATAATTGCGCTCTTTGACCCACCAAGGATTTTTCTTGTAAGTATTAGCGGCTGTGGAAGCACCTTCATCCAAATCTCTGAATACCGGAGCTGTAGCAGCGGCAATACCAAAACCTGCGCCAGTCAACCCAATACCCTTCATAAAGTCTCGTCTTGATAAAGCAGAATGGAATCCTTGCATATGTCCGACCTCCTAATTATATTAAATCTATTTCCAGTCTTCCCCGGTGCCAAAAAGCATAGTCCTCCTTTGTTCAATATGGAGTTCGCTCGTCATTCCGGATACTGGATATAAATATACCAAGTCAAGGTTTCAACGCAGGTAACAATGGGTAATGATTTTGGTGGTGCCGGTATCAATTTGATTTGGGGAATATGGCAGGATAAGTTTGCATGTAGCTAGCTACAGCTCAATATAATCAAGGTTAAAAATCACCCTGACTAATTCATCTTGTAACCAATTCGGTCTATGCATAAATAAGCCACTATTGCATTTGCCCGAAATCAAATACCAAAGGCAAAATATTTGCAGGAAAGTTACCAAACAGTTACCGAATATAACCACTAATAACTCATACATATGATATTATTAAAGGCAATATAACCATGTGAGGATTGATCTCATGCCAGCTATGTGTAAAAACTCACTGCCAATATATTCAAACCTACTTGAGGCAGATTACGCTCCAATGCCGCCGCTATCTTGGGACGAACTCCGAAGTTTTGCTTACCAAACAGTTGAAAACTGGGAGCGCGGCAATTGTCTAAGTGCAGCCGACCTTACGGCTGCCTTAAACTTTATGAAATACAATATCCCGTCAGCGGATATCAAATATGTCAGTAACAGGGAAATTCCGATATGCTACTTCTCCCATGTTGTGCCCAAATCAGCAGACATGCTGCAAATCCTCCTGGCAGTTGAGGGCATAAAAAGCTGCCAAATGCCTATTGTCCAAGCATCTGACGGTTACTTTGATTTGGAACTTGATGATAACCATAAGATACTGATATTCACGATTCCGCAGTATAATCATCTAAACTCTTTCAAAGAGTTTCTTAAAATCATTCAAGCGAAAAAACTTAATATCCTAGTCGGAGGAAATGTTTTCTATTTAAAACCAAGCCTGAAACTTGATTTTAGCAACTGTATATTTCCCAATAATATTAAAGATATTCTTCCGCTGATAAATAAAATAAATTCGTCAGCCAGTGAAGAGAAGGTTTAAAATGAAAATAGGTCTGGTTACCTGTGCCTCCATGCTGGATCAAGTCAGACAAATTGTTCCGCTTATACCAAAAGACCAATTTGTTATCTACCCGGTATTGCCCTGCTGTCTGTTCGCCATAAGTGGCGACACAATACGCAACCAAGTAGACAAATCAGTGTTGGCCAATGAGGCTACTATTATAATATACGGGTCTTGCCATCCTGAATTGAACGGATTACTGGATATGTACTGTGATAGCAATATCCGAAAAATTGAGGGTAATAATTGTTGGGAAATGTTATTAGGCCCTGAACAGGTGGAAAAATATCTTAACCAAAATTCATGGCTGGGAAACAAGGCTTTTTTGACCAAATGGAACAAAGAGATCTCAGAAAGTTTTGGTTATGATACCCGAAATGGCAAGGTTGCATCCAGTTGCGGCATCAAAGAGTTAACGGTTTTCAGGTTCGAAAACCCCCAACCAGATGAAAAAATTGTAAAAAGAGAAGCCGCGAGCGCCGGCCTTCCATACAGTATCCATGATGAAAGTCTGGAACATCTGAGGAATTTAATCCAGGCTGCAGTTGACAAAGTCCATATTGAAAATGAAAGCCGGATTACTTTAGGTTTATCTCCCAAACCAGAGTTAATTCCCATCTCGCTGCTTGAAACCATGAGGGAAATTATCTATATAATCGACAAGCCAGGCAAAGAGGTGACTTTTATCAGCCCCATAATTGAGAAATTACTAAGTATAACTACTAAAGAATTTAAACTGACATTCCTGTCAACCCAAAATAAAGGTGGATATTTATACAAAAAAAGAACCTAAATAATATCAAAACGGTCCAATTTTATAGCGGATTGTTTACAAAGGGGCTTTGAAGACCCGCTAAAGCTTGAATACCAGATAATAAACGGCAAAGGCGAATGCAGATGGATTAGAGAAACTCTAAGCCCTCAATTTAAAGCCGATGGCAGCATAGGTGCTTTTGCAGGCAGACTGGAAGATATAACCGAATGGAAGATTACCGAACAGCAATTAATAGACTTGTACCAAAATGAAGCTTCTTTACGCCATGAACTGGAAACCCAAATTCAAAACCGGATCGAATTTACTAGAGCTCTGGTTCATGAATTAAAGACTCCCCTTACGCCAATAATGGCGGCCAGTGACACACTTTCTTCGGGCTTAAAACAAGAACCCTGGCTTAATTTAGCTCAGAACATTAATAAGGGAGCGCTTAATCTGAATAAACGGATTGATGAACTCCTGGATTTAGCTCGGGGAGAAATAGGTGTTCTCCAAATTAAAAAAATCCCCATCGATTGCATCGAATTATCTTCCGACATTATACAGTACGTTGATGCCAAAGTCAGAAAGGCAAATCTCCGGTTAGTGTTTGAACATGACGATAAAACCATATTTATAGAAGCAGATCCTGATAGATTAAGGCAAGTTTTACTTAATCTTTTAAGCAATGCTATTAAATATACCCCTGAACCGGGACTAATAAAGCTTAGATGCTTCAGAACATTAACCGATGTTGTATTCCAGATTATTGACTCAGGTATCGGTATATCGTCATCAGATAGGGCCTATTTATTCGAACCTTATCACAGATTGGAGAGAGATAGGGAGAGATTTGATGGCATGGGATTAGGCTTAGCATTATCCAAGAGATTTGTAGAACTCCACGGGGGCAAAATATGGGTAGAAAATGCCAATGAACATGGCAGTATATTTACCTTCACTATACCAATATTAATTTCAGTTAAACCAGTTTACCTCAAACCCAGCCTTAAGAATAAAGGAAAGTTATATGAAACTGTTGTTAATTGAGGATGATGCTGAAATAATTGATGTGGTATGCACAATATTTCAAATAAGCTGCCCAAATTCACGCGTGCTTTCTGCCTCAAATGGCAGAAGGGGTATAGAAACAGTCGAATCAGCTAACCCTGATATTATCTTACTGGATTTGGGGCTACCCGATATGAATGGTTTTGATGTTCTGAAGCAAATACGCACTTTTTCAGATACACCAATAATAATCCTGACAGTACGCGGAGATGAAAGTGATGTTGTCAGAGGTTTAACCTTAGGTGCGAATGATTATATTATTAAACCGTTCCGCCAAATGGAATTACTAGCCAGAGTCAGGCGATTATTAACTAAAAAGCAAATAAACGGTGAGGACCTATCCATCACTTGTGGTAAAATGCATTTTGGTTCATCAATTAGAGAACTATGGATAAATGGCACACTGGTAAATCTCACCGTAAGTGAAGGTCGCATTATTTATATGCTCATGAAAAACCATGATAAAACGGTTAGCTATGAAGATTTATCGGAATTACTTTGGGGAGATTATTACCCAGAGGCACGCAGTAATTTAAAAACTCACATTTTAAGATTGCGCAACAAAATCGAAGATACAGCATCCGATCCAAAGCTTTTGATCAATAGTCCTAATCATGGATATATTTTAAAGACTATTGATTAAAATAACCCATGTCATTCTTTTATAATTTAAATCCACTGAGTGACCGAATAAATCAACATATATTTCAATCCCTATTGCTTTTACTGAAGTAGATTATCATCACCCTCTTGCAAGAAGATATAGTGCTATATTGATCTGATTCCAATCTTCTTGAGTACAATAGCTAAATTATTTACTTAATGAGAAGAATCTCAATCTACCGGAGTTTGTTAATAACCTGTTTTGGTTTAAATTTAAAAGAGGGGCATAGAACATGCCCCTCTTTTGCCCTGAATTGTTTGCAGTTTAAGCTTTCTTTACGCGCCTGATAACTAACTGCCAGACCACCGCCAGCAGAATAAGTGCTGGAAGTCCGGCAACCAAAAGGAACATACTGGCCGCTTTAGACTCTCCTTCAGCTACGGAAGCAAAATAATTCTGAACAGTAAAAAGCAACATGGCCAAACCTGCGAGGCCGATAACCCAGTCGTACCACTGCAGACTGGTATTACTCTTTCTGGCCCACCAGATTATTCCCAGAGCAATTATACCTATAAGAATCCCTAATAATAACCACATTTTATTATCTCCTTTTGTATTGCTTAATACCCGCCGTAATAAGAACCAATGGTGCTATCCTGACCGAGCACGGGGTAATCCTTGTCCCACCACTCTTCCCATTTCTCCGGAGGTATCAGCCCGTAACCAAAGGCTTTATCTGCATTCCAAAGGAAGCCGTTAAACAGTCCGGTAGTACCTATTGTAGCCCGAACCATATCATGTACCATGGCACTGCTATTGGTATTAAACACACAAGTACCCATACAGCGGGCACAGCCATGCAGGCCTATCCATCTTGAATAACAGGCAGGTGAATCTGTATGGAAAACTTTTTTGCCCGGAGTGGAGTACAGTGTTGCCTTGGCAGGATCTACTGAAGATGGGGGTATATCCCAGGTAGGTTCGCTGTCAAAAGAGATAGCCTGGGAGGGGCAAGCCTCAGCACATTTCCGGCAGGTATGGCAGAAACGGAAATAGCCTGCATCTATCGGCTTGTCCGGAGCCAGAGGCAGATCTGTAAGAATACTGTAATAACCAGCCACCGTCCCGAATTCCGGGCTTATGCAGTAGTTGTTATTCCTTGCCATTTCGGCAAAACCGGTCAGAATGGCATCAGCCTGAGAAGGCATCATACCATGGAAAAGAGACTCCGAAGGATATCCGATACCCTGATAACCGATGCCTTTTAAAAATGACTGGGTAGCTACCTGCACCACATTATTAAGGCGGTACCGCATGTTATTAGCGGCAAAACGAATGCCGGCATTACCCTGGCGGTACATTTCCTTGCTCATCTGAACGGCTACACTGACGATATAAAGCGGCTTGTCGGGCAGAACAAACTTTTGGCCTGCAACTTCATAAGCCTTGTCTACATCTTCAAATACAATGGGTGTATTGTGTACATGATGGGTAAAAATGAGTTTCTTGGTTTTTTCATTCAACTCGGCAAAACGCACCTCGGAAGCACCAAAGAAACGCATGGCTGAACGCAGCATGCGAGAATTTTCTTCGGGTGTGCCCTGCCACTTCGGTACTCCCCAGAAATCCGGCGGGGCGGATGCCACCCAGAAAGACGAGGCATTGGGCCAAGCAGCAGCGGTAAAGCCGAACTGAGCCAGAACCTGATCCTGGTCAATTTCAGGCAACACAAAATTAACCACTTTGTTTAAACCCATAAGCAATGGAGATGCGCCGCCCTCAAGGGCCATATCCCGAAGAGTAAGGCCGGGTTCATTGTTTTTAACCCCGTTAAAAGCCTGGTCAGAACCTTCCTTCTGCCAGTCAAGGTATTTCTGCCCGGCAAACAGGTAACCGCCCTTTACCCCGTTCCGCACCCCGTGCATAATCCACGAATTGTCCGAACGCTCTATCTGGCTCCAGTCTACTTCGCAGGTAGGGTCTTCATATTCACGTTCCTTAACCCACCACGGGCGTCTGAAACCGCCAGCTACAGGCGCAGAGACAGCTTCATCCAAATCATGAAAAACCGGCACGGTAGCTGCCGCAGCTCCCAATCCTGCCCCGGCTATTCCCAGCCCTTTCATAAAATCCCGGCGGCTTACGCTTGAATGGAATTTATTCATTTTCCCTCTCCTATATTAAGACCATAAATATCTGGGGCTTACCCAGCGGTATAAAATCTTTTATGCCGTTCTCACCCCCATTTTTATTTACTTGAACGCCTTTACCGGAAATAATGAACCCAATAATGAGAGTAGCCGGAAAAAGGCGTTTCAATGGAGTGTACCAACACCCCAGTAACAGGAGAATGTATTTACGGTTATAAATAATGAAATTGCGGTAAAGATTTGTAACAGTCATTGTCCTTCGAAAATAAGGGGTATAAAATGAGATTTAAGGAGCACCTGATGAAAATGCCTTCACCAGAACGGATTGGAACAGCTGATTATTGCAGCCAGATTGTTAAAATAATGCAGCATAACACTCTGGTAGGAATAACTATTGTGGATCAGAAGATGCACCAGATAATCCGAGTTAACCAGGCTTTGTGCAAGATGCTCGGATACAGGAAAAAAGAACTTCTGGGTAAAACCATGTTTGATATTACCCACCCGGATGATATGGAAATCAGCTACAAGCACGCCATGAAAATCTGGGACGATGAACACTGTTATTCAAAAATCATTAAACGCTACTCTAAAAAAGACGGCGGATGTATCTGGGCAGAATCAGAGGGCTTTCTTTTAAAAGACAACGCTGACAACGGAATTTTGAGTGTCACTTTTATAAAAGATATTACTAAAGAAACCACCTTGTCATCTTCAACACCTCTCAGTATTTCAAGCAATCCCGCTTCATCCAGCCAGGAGAACCCTGACATTGATGTAAACAAACTATTGTCTGACGAGATTAATAAACGCAAACTCATTTATAACCAGCTTATGGTGTCTTATGAAAATGAAAAGAAACTGCGCAAACGAATACAGACAGAAATGAAAAGCCGTCTGGAATTTACCCGAATTGTAGTCCACGACTTAAAAACACCCCTTACCTCCATAATTTCATCCAGCGGGGTACTTTCCAATATAGCCGCTGATGGAAAATACAAGGCACTGGCTTCCAATATTTATGAAAGTACTATGAATTTAAATATCCGCCTTGACGAACTTCTGGATATGGCTCAGTGTGAAGTCAGAGACCCAAAACTAAACAAAAGCCGTTTCAACATCAAAGAAATGCTGGAGCATATAATCTCCATCCAGCAGGAAATATGCAATACCAACCATATTGTTTTTAATATAGTTATTGCACCCGAAGTAACGTTTATAATTGCTGATGAAGACCGTTTAAAGCAAATTCTGGATAATCTGATAGATAACGCCATAAAATACTCTGCAGATTCCGGGATTATATCTATCAATATCAGCCATGACCAGAATAATGTCCTTTTTTCTATTTCAGACAGCGGTATCGGGATAGAACCAGGCGAGATTAAGAACATATTCAAGCCCTATTACCGGGTGGAAAACAGGCAGAGGAAGCTACAAGGGCTGGGGCTGGGGCTCAGCATTGTAAGAACATACGTCAAACTGCATGGCGGACGTATCTGGGTTGAAAGTGAATGCGGCAAGGGCACCACCTTCCTGTTTACCATCCCGCAACCGCCATCAAAGGCAACACCGGCATGAAACTGCTATTTATAGAAGACGATAAGAAAATAGTTGAATCTATCTTCTTACTATTCAAATCCTTTTGGCCGGATATGGAAACCAAAGCTGTACACTTGGGTAAAACCGGCATTGAGACTGCTTATAAAGAGGACTTTGACATTGCCATAATAGACCTGGGACTGCCTGATATTGATGGCATAAATGTCCTCAAACAAATACGGGCATTTTCCAGTCTACCCATACTTATTTTAACCGCCAGAAATAATGAACAGGAGATTTTTACCGCTTTTGAATTAGGTGCAGATGATTATATTACCAAACCTTTTCAGCCGCTGGAACTTATAGCCAGAGTAAAATCCCTGTTAAAACGCCTAAGCAGAGCCAGCCAGGACCTGGGAGTTAAATACGGGCACTGGAAATTTGGTACCAGCCTGAAGGAAATATCTTATAACAATATTCGCGTAAATTTAACCGTTACAGAAGGCCAGCTGCTGCACATTTTGTTGACCAAAGCCGGAAGTACTGTCAGTTATGCTGATATATCCAAATCAATTTGGGGGCGCAACGAATATTATGCCAAAGAAACTATTAAAACCCACATTATGAGGATAAGACAAAAACTAAGCCGTATTGATAATTCCAAAGAATTTATCATAAATATACCCGGAGTTGGCTACCAGATAGTTGAATAAATGCTATCAGAAACGATGTGTATATTTTAATTGAATTCCCGGAGCACCCGAGTAACATTTGGCGTCTAACATGACCGAACTGTATAATTTGAGTAGCTCTATTTAGGAGGAGGTCAGGGGTTCGAATCCCTCCGGCTCTGCTCCACCATAAAGCTAAAACCTACCATTTAACTAATTTCAAAACCCTTCCGGAAGACTGAATGCCTTTATCCTGACACTTTGCAAAGTTGGATTTTCAGCTAAAATCCTTGTGGATAATAGCGTGACATCTTCAGTAGCTTTCAGTAACAGCCAAATGCCTGTGCAATGTATTATCTTTTATGTACTTGTTAATACATATACTCAAGACTATAATGTTTTCAACAAAAATATAGAGGCGGAAATAGCATGTATTGTTCCAAATGCGGTAAACAAGTAGATGATAGCGTATCCTTCTGCCCTGCCTGCGGTAATCAGCTCCATACGAGCGGAACAACCGCTACGGAATACCCCGAACGAAAATCCAGGATTGCGGCCGGTTTGCTGGGTATATTTCTGGGAAGTATAGGCGTACACAGATTTTATCTGGGTTACGTGGGTATTGGAATAGCCCAAATTATTGTATCTTTTGTTACTCTGGGCATAGGCGGCTATATCTGGGGCCTTATTGAAGGCATACTTATACTTACCGGCTCATTCCAGTATGACGCCAAAGGCATACCCCTGCGGGATTAATATAGCCGCAAGCTTTAATGGCATATGCCAATCTGAATAATCTCTCCACCCAGCGGACAGCCCGAATTAACACATGGAGGAGATGACATGCCCAAAATTGGTCCCATAGAAATAATAATAATCATCATACTGATAATGATCCCTGTAGGTCTTATCTGGGGGCTGATATATTTGTTTAACAAGCTGAATAAAAAGAAAATCACCGGAAGAAATATGCCTCTGGATATAATTGAAATCAACAAAGGGGTACAGTACTGCACCAGATGCGGGCAGAAACTGGAAGCCAATATCCAGTTTTGTCCTGTTTGCGGCACAGAGAAACTGCATGCCCCTAAAATACCCTAGGAAGCCGGTATTATGGTCAGGCTGATTATAGGTATACTGCTGGGCCTTTGGGGATTGCCGGTACTTGTTTTTTCCATCCAAAACCTCATTGGCTCCCTGAGCGAAACTGAGCCACAGGTTGCCGGAATGTTTTTCTTTGTCACCGGGCTTCCGGCATTAGTTATGTTGCTAGGAGCATTCCTTCTGATAAGAAGCTATCTGAAAAACCCGTCCAAACCTGCTCATCCAGTGCAATCCCGTCTATCCACCCCAGACAGTCAAAACACAAGTGGTCAATACTGCACCAAATGCGGTATCGGATTGGCAGCAGATGTTGTGTTCTGCCCAAACTGCGGACAGAAAATAACCCCTTAATTTTTTGCCTATCAGCCTAAGTGCAGTTATATCTCATCTGAGTTTTGTCCCTTTCCTGCCTTTGCCCTAAAATACACCGATTTCTTACCTCAACTGGACATGTTGAAGATACCCAAACACCCCGGCCGTCAGCTTATCCCTGCCTTTAGTGTATAATAAGCCTATTCTTCACTACCCGGCGTGACAAATTTAGGGAGGCCATTTGAAAATGCCCCGGAAAACAACCCTGATTATTGGCGGAGGCGCTGCCGGTATGGTAGCCTCAATCAGCAAAGCCCGCCGGGGTGAACCGGTAATGATTCTTGAAAAAACTGCCCAGCTGGGCAAGAAAATACTGGCCAGCGGCAACGGGCGCTGCAACCTGCTTAATGAAGCGCTGGATTCCAGCTCTTATAACCCCGAAGCCAGACCCCTGGTAAATTCTGTCTTCAGCCGCTTCGGACGGGATGATATACTAACTTTCTTTTCGGAACTGGGGCTTCACTATTACTCACAGGACGGCCGCATTTTCCCGTTTACCAACCAAGCTGCGTCTGTCCAGAAGGTGCTTGCACTGGAAATAAAACGGCTGGGTGTGCAGGTGGAATACGGCTTTGACTGCGTGTCCATCCAAAAAACTCAAACCGGTTTCAGCTTGGGCGCAGCAGACGGTAAACAGCAAACCGGCCACAGCCTTATCCTGACAGGCGGAGGCTCTACTTACCCTTCTTTCGGTTCGGACGGAAGCGGCTACAAACTGGCTTCTTCACTGGGTCACCGCATCATCAAACCTGTACCCAGTACTGTACCTCTGGTGGTCAAAGACCCTCTCTGTCACCTGCTTCAGGGGCAACGCATTATTGCCCGCGCCCAAAGCCGTATCCAAGGCAAAATAGGCAACCCCGTTGACGGAGAACTGCTTTTTACCAAATACGGTTTGTCAGGCAGCCTTATACTGGATATAAGCCAGGAAATTTCTCTGGCTATAAACCGCTTAAATATAAAAGATGTCTCCCTTGAAACAGACCTGATACCCTTTATGGAGCAAAAACAGCTGGAAACAGAGCTGACTAACCGCCATAAAATGGGCTTAACTCCGGAGGATATGCTGACCGGTATATTGCCCGGTAAACTCTGCCTGGCATTTAAACAGCTATTTGAAAAAGAAAACCCCTCCAAAGCGGCTGTTAAACTTAAAAACTGGCGGTTTGAGGTTTCGGGAACCCGCGGCTGGAATGAGGCCGAATTTACCGCCGGCGGTATAGACACCAAAGAAGTAGACCCCCAAACCCTGGAGTCAAAGCTGGTCAAAGGGTTGTATCTGGCAGGCGAGGTGCTGGACGTAAACGGCAAACGCGGCGGCTATAACCTTGGATTTGCCTGGGCTTCCGGCTACGTAGCCGGTTTAAGTTAAAATTTGCAATTTGTAGCTATGCCGCAAGGATTACCATATTGACTTCTTGCTTGACTATATTTATCATAGTGTCCTGTATAGTCTAAATAGTTTACTGTAATAGTAAACAGGAAAGGTAGCAACAGATGAAATCCTTTAAAGTTATAGCTCCCTTAATCAGCCTGCTCATGCTACTCTCACTGGCTTTGGGCAGCAGCTGTTCAAGCGGCACAGCGAACAATGATTCACCAGACACCAATAATCTTCCCGTATCGGACACTACCCCTACCGGCTCACAGCTGATTGCTTCCATACTGGCCGCCTCTCCCAATATAACCAGCTTTGATACGACCAGTGTTATTGACATGACTATGCAAGTTTCCGGTATGAGTATCAAAACGGTTATGACTGCAAACGGCAAAGAGGACCTTAGCAGCAAGAAAGCGTACTTAACAAGCAGTATCCTCATGACCGGAGATTTGGCGAGCACCATGGAAATGGAAACCTACCTGATTGACAGTTTCCAGTATTTCAGGATTACCAGCACCGACCAGAACACCGGCATGCAGCTTAACACTTGGTACAAAATGCTGATGGATACCCAGATGCAAACCCAGACTTGGAACTCCCAATCCCAGCAGAATAACTACCTGTTTTCCAAATCCAGCATTACCGTAGACGGGTCTGAAACGATAAACGGAACAAGCTGCTGGAAAGTTACCATCACCCCTGACCTGACAGAACTGATAAAATACCTGAACGAACAGCAAGCTATCGAAGACCCTTCAGCTATAACCAACCCTGCTGACAGCCTGAAAAATATAAAACTGACTGCTTGGGTGGCCAAAGATACGTCTTATGTAATAAAAATGAATATGTCCATGGATATGCTCATAGAGGCGCAAACTTTATCTATGGTTATGTCTACAACTATAACCAATATTAACCAGCCGGTATCTATCACTCTGCCCCCTGAAGCGGTTAATGCCATTCAGGTAGGCTAGGTTTTCTAACACCTTCCGGAAAGAAACCCTGACGGGGGAGGCGATTTCAAGCCTCCCCCTTTTTATATTGAGTTATACCTCCTTTGGCGGCGGGGGTTTCTTACTGTATAATGGCTACTATACAAAAACTAATATGTTAAATATCCAAAATCTTTCCAAATCCTTCGGGGTGCGCAGCCTTTATACCGGCGTAAACCTGAATATAGGCGCAAGAGACCGCCTGGCTTTACTTGGCCCGAACGGCAGCGGTAAAACTACCCTTTTTGAAATGATTGCCGGCAGGCTGGAACCTGATGAAGGTAAAATCATCCTCCGCCGCGGCACTACGGTAGGTTATCTGGAGCAGGATATCAAACCCAGTTCCAAACAACCCCTGCTTAAAGCTGTTTCCAGCGCCTCAGACCGCCTCCGTTCCCTTTCGCACAAGATTTCCCTGCTGCAGGGAGAACTGGCAGAAGAAAAAGACGGCTCTGAAAGCAACCGCCTGATGAACGAACTGGGTGAACTTCAGCACTCTTTTGAAGCTCTGGGCGGCTATAACGCCGAACAGGAAGCTAAACTGATACTGGCAGGACTGGGTTTCAAACCCGCCGATTTTGACCGCCCCCTGCATGAATTTTCCGGCGGCTGGCTGATGCGGGCTGAACTGGCAAAACTCCTTTTCCTCAGCCCGGATATACTTATACTGGACGAACCTACCAACCACCTTGACCTGGAATCCACCCGCTGGTTTGAAAGCTACTTGAAGCAGTACAGTGGTTCGGTGCTTTTTACCAGCCATGACCGGGCATTTTTGAACTCCATCGCAACCAAAATACTGTCACTGGAGGAACAAAAAGCCCGTCTCTATACAGGCAATTATGACAGCTACCTGCGTGAGCGCGAACTCCGCCTAACCCAGCTTGAAAGCCAATCCCGCCGCCAGCAGGAGCTTATAGACAAAGAAACCAAGTTTATAGAACGTTTCCGTTACAAAGCCACTAAAGCCAGCCAGGTGCAAAGCCGGATAAAAAAGCTGGATAAACTGTCTGCCATAGTTATCCCCCGCCAGACCAAGAAAATGCACTTCAACTTCCCTGAACCGGAACGCAGCGGGCATGATGTTATAAAACTAAGAAACCTTACCAAGTCTTACGGCGATATGGTTATCTACCAGGGGCTGGAACTGGTACTCAACCGCGGAGATAAAGTTGCACTGGTAGGTCCGAACGGTGCCGGCAAAACCACCCTCCTGAAGATACTGGCCGGGGTTATGCCCTTTGATTCGGGTTACCGTAATCTGGGTGTAAACGTAAATACCGCCTATTTCGCTCAGTATTATGTAGAGTCACTCTGCCCGTCCAATAACCTTATTCAGGAACTGGAAACAATACTGCCTGATGCCCCTGAACAACAGCTGCGGGGCATGCTGGGGGCATTTCTATTCAGCGGAGATGATGTAAAAAAGAGAATATCGGTACTGTCGGGAGGTGAAAAAACCCGTTTGGCCATCGCCAAAATGCTACTCAAACCAGCCAATCTGGTACTCATGGACGAGCCTACCAACCATCTGGATATACCTGCCCGTGAAATACTGGCTGATGCCCTTCAGGCTTACAAAGGCACTCTTTGTTTCATCACTCATGACCGCACCCTTATCCGCGAAGTGGCCACCAAGATTATTGAAGTACGAAACGGTAAAATCAGAATTTTTGAAGGCGATTATGATGCCTATCTGGAATTTGCCGCCGCCAACCCCTTTGAAGATGAAATACTAAAGAACAGGACTGCGGTCAGTTCCCCCCGCCCCGCTCCCGTTTCAGCCTCACTCTCCCAGAAACAGCGTAAAACTCTGGAAGGTCAGATTAGAAACCAGCATTATAAAGAAACAGGGGCTTTAAAACAGGAAATCTCTGATACAGAGGAAGAAATAACCGGGCTGGAAAAAAGCAAACAGGAACTGGAAACCCTGCTTGCCGACCCCGATTTATACCGAAGCGGCCAAAAAGTGGCCGATGCCTCTTTGGAATATAAAACCTGCAAAGAACGGCTGATAATTCTGGGTGAAAAATGGCTGAAACTTTGCCAGCAGAATGACACACTTAAGCAGAAAATGGAAGATACCCTAAAAGAGCTGGATAACTAACCTAAAATAGCCAGTATAACCGCCGCCAGATGAAACGCCCAGCCCAGCAATATAAGGGTATGGAATATCTCGTGGAAGCCGAAAGCACCCGGCACAGGATTAGGTTTTTTCAGCCCGTAAATAACCGCCCCGATACTGTATGCCAGTCCTCCGGCCGCAATCAACCAGAACACCAGACTCGGCATATTCAGCCAGAACTCTCTTAACGGGACAACCGCCATCCAGCCCATACCCAGATAAGTTACCGGTGAAAGCCAGCGGGGTGCATTCAGGAAAAATATCTTCTGGAAAACCCCTGCCAGCACAAAAACCCAGGTGGCAATAAGCATACCAAGCCGCCAGCCGCCGTCCAGATAGATATAAGCCATAGGGGTATACGTACCGGCTATCATTATAAATATAGCTATATGGTCAAGCTTGCGCCAGACATTTATTTCATTTTCCTTTTTTTTCAAGGCATGGTAAATGGTACTGAAGGAAAACAAACTGATAACGGCCAGGGCATAAATCACCGAGACCGCCATAATATCCCAGTTCCCCCAGCTGAGGATAACCAGCACTATCAGTGCCAGCACACCCCCCACCGCCCCTGCCAGATGTGAAAATGATGAAAAGCGCTCCGCTTTGCGTATATTTATGTTCGTCCTCCTGAAAGAAATTACAATTATAAACCTTTAATTTCAAATGGTCTACGGGCATTATTACCCTATACTATCCTTTTCAGACCCCCGGCGTTTTAATATTTGCAGACAACCCAAGGAGATAAAATATGAAAATCAAACATGTATTTTCACTGCTGGCAGTAGCCAGTTTATTTACCCTTACCGCCTGTTCGGGCGGAGTTTCGGCTGAGGAACTGAAATCTGACAAAGACCGGATTGCAAACCCGAATATCAGCCAGCAAGACGCAAATATTCAAGCAGAAGCCAACAATGATTTTGCCTTCAAGCTGTATCACTTTCTGAAAGGTACAGAGGAAGGCAATTTCTTTTACTCCCCTTTCAGCATCTCCATTGCTCTGGCCATGACATACGCCGGAGCAGATACCACCACCAAAACCGAGATGCAAAATACCCTTAACTACCTGCTGCCGGATGCAAACCTGCATGCCTTTTTTAACTTTATAGATCAGGAATTGAATAAAAGAGAATCACAGGCAGAGGAGGCCGATGCCGGCACTTTTGAGCTGAAACTGGTAAATGCCATCTGGGGGCAGAAAAATTACACCTTCCTGTCAGATTTTCTGGATACGCTTGCCCAGAACTACGGTGCAGGACTGCGGGTACTGGACTTTGCCGCCAGCTCTGAAGATGCCCGCAGGGTGATAAATGACTGGGTATCCGAGGCAACCAAAGATAAAATCAAAGACCTTATCCCCTCTGATGGAATAGACTCAACCACCCGTCTGGTGCTGACCAATGCCATTTACTTTAATGCCGCCTGGGCAGCTCCGTTTGAAGAAGAAGACACTCAGAACGGCCTTTTCTACCTGCAAAACGGCTCTAGCGTAAGCGTGCAGATGATGCACCAGAGCGAAGGCCACGGCTATTACAACGGAGATGATTTTCAGGCGGTAGAACTTGCTTACGCCGGAAACAGTCTCTCCATGGTGATTATCCTGCCGGATGAAGGCAAGTTTGGACAGGTGGAAGATGCTCTTTCCGGGCAAATGCTGACCGGGATACTCGCTTCCATCAAGTATAACCAGATAAATTTATCCCTGCCCAAATTCAGCTTTGAGTCAGAGTTTGCCCTCAAAGATGCCCTGTCTGCCTTGGGTATGCCCACTGCTTTTAGCGGCCAAGCGGATTTCTCAAAAATGGACGGCGGCTATAACCTGATGATAGGTGACGTATTTCATAAGTCATTTATATCTGTAAGTGAAGCCGGCACTGAAGCGGCAGCGGCAACAGCCGTAACTATGAACCTGACTTCCGCCCCTGCTGAACCTGTCACCCTGAGCATTGACCGGGCTTTTATATTCTGCATAGTAGATATGGCTACCGGCACTACTCTCTTTACCGGACGGGTACTGAACCCTGGCGCCTAAAATAACCTGCAATCTGTCAAACAAAAGCGGACACCCCAAAAAGGTGTCCGCTCTGCTATATGATACTGAAAGCAACTTGGCCTATTTGGTCTTTTTCTTCAGGCACTTGTACCAAACATTCATGCTTTTTATACTGCCGTTTATTTGGGTATTGTTTTTCAGCCTCCCGGCAAATTTATATCCCTGGCGGGCAAAGCTGATATTCATACCATAAGACTCCGCCACTGCAGACGTATAGCTAACTCCAAAGCCTTTTTGCTTCATTTCATCTTCCATAGTACGCAGTAAAATACCCGCCAGCTTGCGGCGTCGGTATGCGGGCAAGGTAGCAAAATCTGTCAATTCCACGTGCCCTTCCAGCGGATACTGTTCGGCTGAAGATAACGCCGCCAATCTGTCACCATGCCAGATACCATAATAAGTTATGCTTTCAGCCATGGTGCGGCTGATATAGTCCGGTTCAAAAATGGGAAACGGATATGATGCAAAAACAGTGGAAAAAACCTCGGCCATAGCTGACGTATCTTCAGCGGTGCATTTGCGAAGGGTATACCCGTTAGGCAATTTGACCGCCGGCACTTTACCAGCTTTGGAATGGGCCACCTTCAGCACATCTTCCAGCAATTCGCCATTTTCTTCTATTTTACGGTCTTTATCTATAAACTTTCCCATGAAGTAACCGGCTTTGCTCCCGCCGTAAAAACAGGGAATAACCGCCTCGGTTTCAAAACCATCTGCTTCAAACAGGGGCTTTATATCATCAGGCACCTTGGCAAACAGCTTGGTGTAGCCGTTTTCGGTTGCCAGTGTCTGCATCCCAGTTATCAGAGTGGCGGCCTCTTCGGCGGCCAATCTCATCAGGTAGATACGGTCACTGTTTTTGCCGTGCTGGATGAGGGAAGTCCCCATAGTAGTTATCTGGTCATAGCCGCTCTTGCGGCGATCCATTCGGTCACATTCAGTGGGAACTAAATAATCGGTATCTTCATAGTTAGACAGCAAACGGGCAATCCCTACCAGCGCCCCCTCTGCCGCACCATTCAAGTCCAAATCCAGATTACAGGCCGAACAATCCTGCCCGCACTTGGGCGGGTGGTAATCTTCCGGCTGGTAATAGGCCGTGATAATCCCTTCGTAATTACGCAGAATAACCTTGCTGGAAGACTGGGATATGAGGTAATTCGGCATAATAGGTATCTTGCCGCCGCCATTCGGCGCATCTATAACATATGTGGGTACGGCAAATCCGCTGGTATGCCCGATAAGATTTTCGATAATCTCTATACCCTTGCCTATGGAAGTGCGGAAATGGGAAAGGCCCTGTGCCGGGTCACACTGGTAGAGGTAATACGGTCTGACTCTGTTTTCCACCAGTTTATGTACCAGGGCTTTCATAACCCGCGGACAGTCATTTACCTTGGCCAGCAAAACTGTCTGGTTACCTAAGGGTATACCGGCATCTGCCAGCATGCCAAGCGCCCGGCTGGAGGTGGAGGTTATCTCACGGGGGTGATTGAAATGAGTATTTATCCAGACGGGGTGATACTTCCGGATAATTTTTACCAGATGGGGAGTAATCCGCTGGGGCAATACTACCGGTACCCGTGTACCAATCCTTATTACCTGAACATGAGGTATCGCTTTCAGTTCTGAAAGTAGCCATTCAAGTATGCTATCAGGAAGGAGCAGAGGGTCACCCCCGGACAGTAAAACATCCCGCACCCGGGGGGTGTTTTTTATGTACTCCAATCCCTTTTTCAGCTCATCACGTGAAAGGTTTTTATCAATATCCCCCACCTTGCGTTTGCGGGTACAGTGCCGGCAGTACATGGCACAACGGTTTGAGACATGAAACAGCACCCTGTCCGGGTAGCGGTGGGTAATGCCGGGAGCGGGGCTATCCACGTCTTCGGCCAGAGGGTCTTCTTTATCGTAGCAACTGAAATTAAGTTCAGCGGCACTGGGTACAGACTGGATAAAAACAGGATCATTTTCGAAATTTTTGCGGTCAATAAGGGAAAAATAATAAGGTGTAATGCTCATGGGAAACTTGAGGATAGTATCTTCCAGACTACGGCGTTTTTCAGCTGAAAATTTTACACCCAGCAGTTTTTCAACTGTGGTCAAGTCCCTAATAGTATGGGAAATATGCCATTTCCAGTTATTCCATTCGTCCTCATGGTAGTCAGAGCTTATCTTGTGAGCCATCACCTGGTGGTCTTGCTCCGTCTGGGGGTATTGAGGCATTTCGGATTTTGTATCGGCTAAAACCATGTTAATCCTTCCTTTGTGCAGGGAATAACCCCAACCCGAAAGCTGAATTAAGAAAACACGGCTAGACAAATGAAAGTCTCGGACAGAAAATTTGGAACTGCGTAAAGACTGACAAGTACCCGGGATAATATAAAAACCAGTGGCTGGAGAAAAACCTGAAAACTAAATACAGCGGAAAGGGCCGGGGCAAAACCCGTTAAAACGGGCTACAACAAACTATATTCAAATAAACTTTTTCACTTTGGAGAGATAAATACCTCCTCATGTGCTTCATATTTACTTTATTTTACCGCTATTATATCCCTACAGTCAAGCTACAGAGGTATAATAGCGAGATATTAAGACCTTTTAAATAAATACAGATTATTTTATAACCTTATTTTTCTGTAGTTAACTGTAAATCATTTTATTTGCCTGTATTTATCCATGTATAGATAATAATCAGGTTTTATTTTAAAATTTAAGCTTTACAAGCGCTTCCTCGGCGGCTACCGGAGCATCAGACCGGGGGGAATTGCTTTCCAAAGCCTTTATAACCCCTGACAAACTGTTTTTAAGCTGCTTGTCTCTCAGCCCGGTAAGCACATGGTGAGCTTCCTCTCTGAGGAGAGGTGAACGGGCATCTGATAAACTAAGGGCACGCAGCAGCGGCTTCACCCCTTCTTTGCCTATTTTTATCAGACCCAAAGAGGCCAGCCAGCGTATATCGGATACCTCATGGGAGAGAAGTTTGACCAAAGCCCCGGCGGAAGAGGCATCCCCAATGCGGCTTAGGGCTTTTACACTTTCCCACAGGGCATCACCCTGATACTCATCCAGCTTGGCAACCAGATACGGCACGCTTGATTTACCCAAATCTTCAAGCGCCAGCCGGGCAAACTGGCGTTTCAGACCATCCGGGTCTTTTAAAAGTTGTATCTGCTGCGTAATAAACTCGGTATCTGCCATCGCTTTGCCCTCCTCTTCTGAGCTTAATCCAAAACAGGCACATGGTCTATTAGTAATGATACGTAATAACACCTGCAGAATAAATATTGACACAAATAAAAGTAGAGGCTATTCTGAAGCCAAGCGTGAAAGAAACTGAAAGGTAAGCACCATGCCCCGACCGTACAAATGCCGCCGCATAAGTGAGATACCCAAAGTAGCTTATTACAAACCTGCCGGCATACCTCTGAGTATGCTTGAGGAAAACCAGCTGTCTACTGAGGAAGCTGAAGCACTGCGTTTAAAAGACCTGCTGGGGCTGGAGCAAGCCCAAGCCGCCCTGCAGATGAATATCTCCCGCCCCACTTTTCAGCGGATGCTTTATTCCGCCAGATACAAAGTGGCAGACGCCCTGCTAAATGGCAAGGCACTGCGGATAGAGGGAGGGGTTTTTGAGATAGATGCCCGCCCCTGCTGCCAGAGGCAAACGCCCCCTTGCCAGCCAGACCCGCCGGAGCAGACCTAAAACCGGGACACCTTATTTAATTCAGCTATTTCGGCTGTAGTCAGCTTTATATCCAGAGCCTTCAGGTTTTCCCGTGCCTGCACCGGAGTACTGGCGCCGGCTATGGCAAAAACAGTATCTCCCTGCCCGTAAATTACCCACGCCAGAGCTACCTGAGCTATATCTGCACTGTATCTGCCGGCTATTTCTGAAAGCTTGGCGATAATAGGCATACTCTTTTCCAGCGCCCGGCGGATAGATTTACGGCGGATAAACGGCACCTGCTGCAGATACTCCGGGTTACGCTGGTATTTACCTGAAAGGATACCCATACCCAACGGAGAATAAGCTAGCAGGCTTATACCCAACTCACGGGCAGTTTCAAACACCCCGTTAGTCTCAATCTGCCTGTCCAGCAGATTGTACCTGACTTGATTTGATGCTAGTGACAAACCATGTTCATTTAAACGCTTCTGGGCAATGCGCATCTGGGAGGCATTAAAGTTGCTGACGCCTATGGCCCGTATCCGCCCTTCTTTATACAAGGCAGCCATGTTATCCATCTGGGCATCAATAGAGGCAAAAAGGCCCGGAAAATGAACCTGATACAAATCCACTTTATAAGGGTTTAGAAAACCCTCGCGCATGGGCAGAAGGGTTTTAATAGAAGATGCAAATCGCAAAGTAGGCTGCCATTTGGTAGCTATAAAGCACTCTCCGGGCTGGATACCCGCCTGTTTCAGGGCTTCGGCTAAAGCCTCTTCACTCTGCCCCATGCCATAGGCTTCGGCTGTATCAAACCAGTTTATCCCACCCCCCAACGAATTAAGCACAATCTCGTTTACTTTGGTCTGGTTCAGCATGCCCCATACCCCAATAGCCGCCCCCTTACCGCGGGAAAACTGCCAGCCGCCCAAGCCGATGGGGCTAAGCCCTATGCCCGTTTTGCCGAGCTCACGGTAAGCCCATTTTTTATCTATTATATTATTCATATATCCGGTTACTCCCAATTATTATTTATATCCCGAAAATATTACATATAAATGTTAGCGGTCAGAATTGTTAAAGGCAAGCCCCACAAAGCCTGGCACGCCAAGGTAAGGTTGTTTAAGGGGGGGAAACCAGCACGCCCCGCATTTCAGGCCTTGCTCTGGCAATCTGGCCAGCCAGAAGGGGAACAAAGAGCATAACTCAGCCTGACTATTTACTGTTTTGAAATCTTAAGGGGATACTGCCAGCCGAAATCCCCCAAACCCTGATTGAATCAGTTCGGCAGACAAACCAGCTCATTCTGGCGGATAAAACTCTGCATAAGGGGCTTCAGAAATGGATTTTTCAGCTGGCTCGCATAGGCACTCAGGGCTGCCAATTTTCGTTCCAGCTGCTCTTCAGAGAGGTCAAACTTAAGCCAGTTGTGGTCTTCATTTACCAGCGTAAGCGGCGGCAACAGATACAAGTTTTGGTTAAAAACCCGCGGTTGAGGGAAGAATATCCGATAATGCACCAGATATTCATAACCCCGGATACCGGGGGTAACTTTTAAACACTGCCTGACTGCCCTGCTTACAGCCGCATGGTCATCGTGAGCATCTTGGGGGTGGGGGTAAAACACAATATCCGGCATGAAGCTATTTATCAAAGCACCGAAGCAATCTATCAACAGGGTAACAGGCACTGACCGAAGACTGCCGTCTTTAAAATCCAAAAACACCAGATGGTCTGCTGCCACCCCCAGCAAGCGGCAGGCACTTTCAAACTCTTGGTAACGGATTTCTTTGTTGGTAAATTTGCTGCCGTCCGTAACCAGTACAATCTCTACCTCCGCTCCGGCCTGACAGGCACTGTCAATGTAGCCACCAAGTGCAATAGTTTCATCATCGGGGTGGGGTGAAAATATAAGTATCCTCTCCCCCGGTTGGGGTGACGGCAAGTAATCAAGCTGTTTGATATACTGCTGGCCCAGTACTGCCGGCATAGCCCAGAGAAAAAAGGATACACCCGCCAGACAGATAACCGTCAGGCTAAGAAATAGTCTTGCCCTATTCTTTTTCATAAGTTTCATCTGTATCAGTTTAGAAAATATGGCCGCCAAGTACAAGTGGCAGGATATGCCCCCCTAAATATCCCAACCTTAAGTCCCTATATCAAACCTTTGTTACAAATACTATATAGCCTTTTGCTCCATTTGCATCCTGTTTTTTCGCTTATTGTCACTATAATAAGCCTGCTATATGTCATTTGTCAATAGTTTGTGCCTATTTATTACGCACTGTCATGGTCATTTGGCGTATTAGGCTGTTATGACCCTTGGCACTAGCTTTAGTGTAAAATGCTTTGACGAACAGCGAAAAGTGGCTTACACTAGACTTCAGATATTCCTGAGCGTATATGATAAAAATCTGCCTGATAGGTGATTTCAAGGTTTGCCCTGACCGCAGTATCTATAAGATGGCGGCCCAGCTGGCTGATTTTCTTTCAAAAGAAAAGGACATACTTCTCCTGCTCTGCCCCAGAGAACACTTCACCCGCCCCCGAAGCTTAAACCGTATCCGCCGTTTCCAGCCGGATATAATCCACCTGCTGGGCAAACCGGATGCCGCTGAACTTTTCCGCCTGAAGATGGCCAAACTGTCTGCCCCGCGAGCCAAAACGGTGATTTCGGCTCAACAGCCAGTCAATACCCGTACCGTCCGGAATATGCTTCCTTATATAAAACCGGACATGGCAATCTGTTTGTCCCAAAAAAGTGCCTCCTTTTTCAGGGAGGCCGGAATAGAGACTGTCATTTTGCCGAACGGAGTGGATATGGCTACCTTTCAGCCAGTCTCACCCGAAATCAAAGCCGAACTTCGCCGCCGGTATTGCCTGCCGCACAACAAACTCCTGCTTCTCCACGTGGGACCAATACGGGCAGGACGAGGTGTGGACCTGCTCCGACGAATGCAAAACCCGGATACCCAGGTAATCATGGCGGTCTCAAATCCGGGTATCTTTAACCGTACACTGCTGGAAAATCTGAGGAAAAGCGGTTGTATGATATTGACCAGTTTCCGCCCCAATATTGCAGATTTATATGCTCTGGCAGACGCTTATGTATACCCCATGCTGCTGGAAGAGGATGCCAACCACCAGATTTTTTCCAGCGAAATGCCTCTTTCGGTACTGGAGGCCATGTCTGCCAATCTGCCGGTTATAACTACCCCGTTCGGGGCTCTGCCGGAAGTATTTCCAGCCGGAGAGGGCTTATACTACGCCCATGATGATTTTGAATTTTTAAAAGCCTTTCAGGCCTATACTCAAAATCCGCCGGCCAATACCCGCCACAAAGTAGCCACCTGCGCTTGGCCTCTCATAATAACCAGCCTCAAAGAGCTATACACCAAGCTGTTAGCCTGAGAAAAGACCGCTTCAAACTGTGCTGAAGACAATTTTGAGCGGCTTAGTAAACACTGCGGTTTCACCGGCATAAAGCCAGATTTCCAGCACTTGGTTATCTCCAGCCTCAAACGGGGCAAAATAAAGCTCAAGTGACTTAATGGTATCCACCGGTACTTTTACCAGACCATCAAATTCCCCGCCTTCTTTAAGGGAAAAGCGGTAGTTCTGGCCGTTAAGTAAAGCCTCTACCTGATAAACCATTTCGGACTGGCCACTATTGGATATTACCAGTTTAAGTCGGGCAGAAACAGCCACTACCGCAGGCTGGTTGCCATATTTAACCCCCGCCACCTGTTCACCATTTAAAATAAACAGACTGGGAAAGTTTTCGGCAGTATCATTCAGCCCCAGCAGATAAAACCGGGTGAATTCAGACGGGGAATAAACCTGTAGCAGCTGTTTTGCGGCAACTCCCCCCACCCCCAGCAGGCAAACCGAGAGAATCACATTCAGAAATATCTGGGAGGTGTTTGGAGGCAAATGCCTTTTGGTATCAGGCGGGGTTAGTATCAGACCGGGTTTCTCATTGGGCGGCAGATGCTGCCTCCGGCCAATGGCTATAAGGCAAAAAACAAGGCTGAAACCGCTAAGAGCATACAGAACACTCGCCTGCTCCAGCCCGACTGTATAGTTAAGCGCCAGCCCGGCCAATATGGATACTGACAGACTAAGCCCCAAACCCATCATAAACCGCCCGGAGCGGCTAAGACTAAGCCTTGACGGGTACAAGACAGACATCAGGGCATAACCCGGCACTATCAGAACTAGCGGCACGCCGAATAACAACCGCAAAGGCAGCACCCAGCCGCCTTCGGCTGCCAGTACTGCCAAAACTATGAACAATAAAACTAGATACAGATCATAACGGCGTAAAAAATTCATCCCAAAAGACCAGCCCTGTAACCACAATACCTGACACTATGATAACCCAAATGGCACTCTCAGGCAAGCCTTTTTGGACTTTTGGGTTTTACTACATGAACCGCTCAAACCGTTCTTTGTCTGCCTTGCAAATGGGACACTCATCCGGCGCTTCGTCACGCCCGCACAGGTATCCGCAGGCCCGGCAACGCCAAACAGGATAAGCCAGCCCGGAAGGAGCTTCGGCAGGCTTTGTTTCCGGACGGGTTTCGGGCAAATGGCGGCGTTCAGGCACTGCCTGAGCCTTTTTTTCACCCTTTGCAATATGGCTATTTACATACAGCGCACAGTAGCAGCTGCCAAATTCACTCAGGTCTGCATCACGGTAATCACACGGGCAAATAATATCCAAGTCAGCCTTTTTATCACCTTTTGCCAGACGGCAGGGACAGGATGGGTAACCATACCGCTGGCGGTTAGCCAGTAAACCCTCAGCCAGCATCTTTACAAAAGACCCATCCGGGTTAAGGTGATAACCAGAAGCCTCAGCCTCATTTTTGAGGCGTGCCTGAAAAAGTACAGGGCCTTCTGACGGTTCAGGAAGTTTTGAACTCATGCTTTCAGCGCCTCCCGTATTTCAGCTTTTTTATAACCTATTATCACTCTGTTTTCCCCGATAACCATCGTAGGAAAAGAGCTGGACGGGTTAAGAGCCGTCAGTTCTTTTACGGCTTTTTCCCGTTCCGCTCCGGTAAGCAAATCAACATATTCAAATTCGTAGGCTACTCCCAGTTCAGCCAGAAGCTGGCGGGTCAAACGGCACCAGCCGCAGGTACTTAGGGCATATAGTTTAATCTTACCTGCATTCCTGCCTATAATCTTTTCCATAGGTTAAAAATCACTCCTTCCCAAACTGATACGACACTTATAGCGAAAATCCCTTTTAAAGTTTACGGTAAATATTCCCTAGCTTTAAGCATACGCCGGTATTCAGGAAATATCACCCCTTAACTAAATTCGGTAAAAAAGAATAATAAACCGATGGAAAACCAGAAAAAGAACCCTTGGGGGGCACAGTCTAAACAGATTTGCCTTCAAAACAATAAAACCCGCCCGGTTCACCTTCGGACAGGTGATATTTGGCATAAACATCACAGCTGCCGCAGATGCAGGGTTTGCTGTGGTCAATCCCCTTGCAGAGAGACTTTCCGTTAACACAATATGCCTTGGGGATTTTATGCGGATCCAAAGGAGTTTCCTTGAGGCTGTTTTTCAGCTCAGCCATCTGGGTATGAACGCATTCACTCTGATTTTGTACAGGACATTTGTGGCATACACACTTATTTATAATATCCTGATTTAAAAGCATTTGCATACTCACTACATTCCTCTCGGTAACGCTGGCTGCGTCACATACACCAAAAAACCGGCTCTGAAAGCCGATAACAATCACTCGGATGTTCATTATGCTTTTTATCCGCTTCCGGCGGTATTAGTAAGTGTACGTATTTATTACAGGATGATTTCCGAATTTTGCCACTTGAAAAAGTCAATAGCGGACTTATGTAAGTATGTCTATACTTTTCAGACAAGAGGACTCCGGCGGGTAAAGAATAATAGGTTCAGGTCTGGAGGTTTGCCCTGAACCACTTCAGGGCTTTGGTCTCTAAGTCCCTGACAAAACCGGACTTGCCGTTTATATAGGCCTCTATGTCCTCGGGGAATTTGAGTGCCAGCGCCTTTTTGATACAGGAATATTCCGCTGCCTCTGCCTCATGGCAACGCAGATAATCACGAAAGGCAAGGTGTCTTTCTATATCTGAGGAAGATACCCCGAAGATATGCACATGGGCAAACCGTATTTTATCAGTCCCCCGCACCAAAAAACGCCTGCCCGGAATGCCATATTCGCCCAAATACAGGTAACCTGCCCGCTCAAAGGTTTTCTGAAGCCTGTCTATAGCAGATATATCTTTGACCACCGGCATAATATCTATTATAGGTTTGGCACTAAGCCCCGGCACAGCGGTTGAGCCTATGTGGTGTATCTCAAGCAGATTATCTGCCAGTAAAGCCCGAAGCTTTACCGCCTCGGCATCATACTGCTCTGCCCAACAGAGATTATACTCCTCTACCGTTACCCGCCTGACCAATTTTTATGCCCCTGCCGCCGATTCGCCGGCCAGATAGCCGCTGGAAAAAGCCGCCTGAAGGTTGTAGCCGCCGGTATCCGCATCTATATCCATAACCTCGCCGCAGAAATACAGCCCCTTTATTAGTTTGGATTCCATAGTCCGGGGGTCTATCTCCTTTAGATTTACCCCGCCGGCAGTTACCACCGCCGAGGTCAGGGGGAGAGTGGAAGTAATATTAAACCGCAGGCACTTAAGGTTAGCCAAAATAACTTCACGCTCAGACGCCGTTATCTGCCCGCCGCACTTGAAGGGGTCTATGCCTGTCAGGTCTACAAACGGCCTTATCATTTTCTGGGGCAAAAGTTCTGAGAGCAGGTTTTGAAAACTGCGTTTGCCGAAGGTATCAAAATCCCGCTGGAGACGCAGACGCAGCTTATCCAAAGATAGCGCCGGTTTCAGGTCTATAGCCACACTCACCGCCCCTTGTTCCAATGCCTCGGCAACCGGAAGCCCCATCAGCATAGTCAAAGGCCCGCCCAGACCGAAATGAGTAATCATCAGTTCGCCCATGCGGCTTTCAATAACCGCTTTAGGCGGTTTCTTTCCCGTAATGCCCCGCCCCCAGTCCTGCAAAATCAAATCAAGAGGTATTTTATCCGCTTCACAGCGGTAGGAAGTCAGGCGAATATTTTTCAGGGCTACTCCCTGCATACTCTGAACAAGGGCTATTTCCTTTACTACCAGAGGCACTAAAGCCGGACGGAGTTTTACAATGGTATGCCCCAGTGCTTCTGCCATGCGAAAGCCGTCCCCCGAAGAGCCGGTACCGGGGTAAGATGCCCCGCCGGTGGCAATCACAGCCGCATCCGCCCTGAAGGTCTCCTTTTCGGTTTTGACCCCCACAACTTGCCCGTCATTCACCAGTATCTGGCTAACCTTTTGACCAGCTATCAGGGTAGCGGCTGAGGCATATTTCATCAGTGCCCCCACCACATCTCCGGCCTTGTCCGAATCAGGAAAAAGCCTGCCGCCCCGTTCGGTCTTGGTTTCCACCCCGTAGCGGGCAAGCAACTCCACCAGTTCCTGCCTGAAAAAACGGCTGAAAGCACTGTATAAAAACCGCCCGTTAGGGCCGAAAGCGGTTATAAACTCGGCCATATCCCGGCTGTTTGAAATATTACATCTACCCTGCCCGGAAATAAGCATTTTCTTGCCCGGCTGTTCGGATTTTTCCAGCAGAATTACTTTGCCGCCGCATTCCGCCGCCCGGCCTGCCGCCATAAGCCCGCCCGCCCCCGCACCTATTACCACAATCTCTTTAACTGTCATTAAAACCACCGGCCCTTTTCGGCCAGCCTTTCTATTATATATAATACATTTTTAAGCCTTCTCATTTTACCCAATTCCCGTCCAATATAGAAATAGCCCTAAAAAGCCGCCTTAACTTGAAAGCACAGGCAGTACGGGGTAATATAATCTGATATTTCAGATAGGAAAACAGAAATGGCCGAAAAATATAATCCGCAGGAAACAGAAAAAAAATGGCAGGATAAATGGGCGGCAGACCGCCTTTACCACGCCAGTGAAGACAGCCCCAAACCCAAATGGTACTCCCTTACCATGTTCCCTTATACCTCGGGCAATCTCCACATAGGCCACTGGTATGCCGAAGTTCCGGCGGACTGTTTTGCCAGATACAAACGCCTGAGAGGCTTTAATGTAATGCGCCCGGTGGGTTTTGACTCTTTCGGCCTGCCGGCTGAAAATGCCGCTATCAAGCACAATATCCACCCCCGTATCTGGACCCTGAATAACGTAGAAAACATGCGCCGCCAGCTGAAGACAATAGGTGCTATGTTTGACTGGGACAGGGAGGTTATAACCTGCCTGCCCGAATATTACAAGTGGACACAATGGTTCTTTTTAAAGCTGTATGAAGCCGGATTGGCCTACCGTGCCAAAGCCCCGGTAAACTGGTGTCCCAGTTGCCAGGCGGTATTGGCCAACGAACAGGTGGTAGACGGCACTTGCTGGAGGTGCGAAACCCCCACCACCCGGCGCGACCTTGAGCAGTGGTTTTTCCGCATCACCAACTATGCAGACGAACTCAAAGACCACGAAGGGTTGGACTGGCCGGAAAAAATAACCGCCATGCAGAGAAACTGGGTAGGCAAAAGCTACGGAGCGGAAGTGTCATTCGCCCTTGACTGTCCAACTGCTTTTGAAAAAGAGATAAAAGTCTTTACCACCCGCCCGGACACTATCTACGGGGTTACCTTTATGGTGCTGGCACCCGAACACCCGCTGGTTGAAAAGATAACCACCCCCGAAAACAAAGCGGCGGTGGATGCCTATATAAAGAAGTCCCGTACCTGCACCGAGATTGAACGCCTTTCCACCGAAAGGGAAAAAGACGGGGTATTTACCGGTACATATGTAACCAACCGGGTCAACGGGCAGAAAGTACCCGTCTGGATAGGTGATTACGTACTCCAGAGCTACGGTACCGGGGCGGTTATGGGCGTACCCGCCCATGACGAACGGGATTTCGTTTTTGCCCAAAAATACCATTTGCCGGTTATAACAGTCATCGCCCCATCCGCATATGACGGCAAACCCCTTGAGGCGGCCTATATAAACGAAGGAGTTATGTTAAACTCCGGCCCTTTTAACGGTACACCGAATACCGAAGGCAAGGAAAAGGTATGTGACTATCTGGCCGAACACGGCTGGGGCAAGAAAACCGTAAACTACAAACTGCGTGACTGGCTTATTTCCCGCCAGCGTTACTGGGGCGCCCCCATACCCATGGTCTACTGCGAAAAATGCGGCATTGTGCCCGTACCTGAAAAAGACCTGCCGGTACTCCTGCCAGAAGATGTTGGATTCCGCAGCGGAGGGGAATCCCCCTTAAAATACAACGAAGGCTTTGTAAATACCATCTGCCCGGTCTGCGGAGGAAAAGCCAAACGCGAAACAGATACCATGGATACTTTCATGTGTTCTTCGTGGTATTTCCTGCGTTACACCAGCCCCGGTTATGACAAAGGACCGTTTGACCCGGTAAAACTCAAATACTGGATGCCGGTAGACCTTTATACCGGCGGTGCCGAACATGCGGTTATGCACCTTTTCTATTCCCGTTTCTTCACCAAAGCCCTGCGGGATATGGGCATAATAGACTTTGGCGAACCCTTTAAAAAGCTCTTTAACCAAGGCATTATTGTCAGCAACCACCAGAAAATGAGCAAATCCAAGGGCAACGTGGTTACCCCGGATAATCTGGTGGCGGAAGTAGGCACAGACGCCGTCAGGGCTTACCTGATGTTTGTGGGTCCGTGGGATCAGGGCGGCGAATGGAATGATTCCGGCCTTTCGGGCATGAGCCGCTGGCTGAACCGGGTCTGGAATTTGTTTACCGAGGAATATACTCCCCAAACCGCCTCGGCTGAAGCGGAACGCGAACTTAAGCGCACCCTGCACCAGACTATCAAGAAGATAACCATGGATATTGAACGGCTGCGTTTCAATACCGTGGTAGCCGCCCTTATGGAGCTTTCAAACAGTCTGGCAAAGCTAAAGGAAACGGCGGCTATTTCGGCAGAAAACTGGCAAAACACACTTCAAACTTTTGCACTTATGCTTGCTCCGGTTGCCCCCCATATTGCCGAGGAACTCTGGGCTAATCTGGGCATGAAGTATTCAATCCACAACCAGAACTGGCCGACGTGGGACGAAGAACTGGCCAAGGACGAAGTTATAACTCTGATTATTCAGGTAAATGGCAAGCTCCGCGAAAGGCTGGAAATGCCGGCCGGAATTTCAGAGGCCGAAGCCAAGGAAACGGCTTTAAACAGCGAAAGGGTCAAACCCCACCTGCTGGGCAAAACCCCCGTAACTGTTATATACGTACCCGGCAAATTAGTAAATATTGTGGTGAAATAACATGAACATAGCATTTATCGGCGGGGGAAATATGGGTGAGGCCATCTTGGGCGCTCTTATCCAAAAAAACATCTGTCCGCCCCAAAATATCACTGTAAGTGAGATTAAAGCTGAACGCCGTACCTACCTTGAAACCAGCTATGGCATAAAAACCACCGCTTCAAACCCGGATGCGATAAAGAGTGCAGAGGTAGTTCTGCTGGCTATCAAACCCCAGAATCTGCCCGAACTGAGTGCCGAACTGAAGGGCAAACTGGCGGACAAACAGCTGGTTATATCCATTATTGCCGGGGCAACCTTAAGCAAACTCAGCGGCGGGCTTGCCCATAAAGCGGTGGTGCGGGTTATGCCCAACACCCCCGCCATGATAGGCATGGGCATGAGCGTCTGGACTGCCCTGCCGTCTGTCAGCCCCACCCAGAAAGACCAAGCTAAAGCCATACTTTCAGCCATGGGCAAAGAAATATATACCGGCAAAGAAACCATGCTGGATGCAGCTACCGCTATCTCAGGTTCAGGCCCGGCCTATTTCTTTCTGTTCATGGAAGGGCTGGAAAAAGCGGCACTGGAAATGGGATTTACCCCTGAAGAAGCATCTATACTGGTATCCCAGACAGCTGCCGGTTCGGCTATTTATGCCGGAAAATCCGGCTTGGCGCTCACCCAGCTTCGCAAAAACGTAACCTCGCCCGGCGGTACTACCGCCGAAGCTATAAAGGCATTTGAAGAAGCCGGTCTGGAGGCAACTATAATCAAGGCTGCCAAGGCCGCCTTTAACCGCTCTGTAGAACTGGGCAAGGGTTAACCCCCCCGCTTAAATAAATATCTGCAGCCCCTAAAAACGATAGGAAAATACTACTATTGCGTTTGTCCATGCGGATATGCTTTAATCAAAGCGATGAATTGGTTAGATATAGTTTTACTGATATCACTGGGCATTCAAACCGTGAGCGGCTTTTTCACCGGCCTTATACGCAACTTTTTGCATCTGGTAGGGCTGATAATAGGCATTATACTGGCAGGGCGCTTTTACCCTACGGTTGCCGAATGGCTCAGTTTTATTTCCAGCCCGGAGTGGGCAAATATAATCGCTTTCCTGCTGATACTGATAACTATCTGGGTAGCTACCACCCTTATCGCCAAGCTGCTTGACACTATGATAAAGCCGACTTTCCTTAACTGGGTAAATCGGCTGGGGGGTGCAATATTCGGTTTGCTGGTTTCCGGCATTTTTACTGCCACCCTGCTAGCCATCTGGGTCAAATTCTTTGACTCCGGTTCGGTTATCACCGATTCTGCCGTCGCCCAGATACTTCTTGACAAGTTTCCGCTGATTCTGTCGCTTTTACCTGATGAGTTCGGAGTAATCCAAGACTTTTTCAACTAAAGCCCATACAAAACCTGCACACTAAACCGCCGTAACCCAGATGGCTCTTAAGGCATTTATGATTTTATTTAAAACCCTATATCCAGATCGGCCTTAAATTTTTGTTACTTTTACTTGGGGCTTTCGCCCGGGTGCTGTTTCTGCCATTTTGCCAGTAATTCATCGTTAGATTCATTACAGCATTTCACACAGGAGTCTACCGGGCAGATTTCAACGCACTGCGGAGTATCAAAAGCACCCACGCACTCAGAGCATTTCTCAGGATCAATAATGTAAATAGTCTCGCCTTCCGAAATAGCCTTATTGGGGCATTCCGGTTCGCAAGCCCCACAACTGATACAGTCATCTGTTATCTTGAACGACATAAATTCCTTCTACCTCCAAAATCTGTCTTAAGCAAAACTTCTTCTGGCGATACACCCTCCTGTAAAATAATTAATTGATTATACCACACTAGACAGACGCTAACTTGTTTTTTAAAGCTACTGCCACATGTTCCGATATTAATCCGCTTGAGTCCCCGCCCAGTATCACTATTTCTTTGATAAGCGAAGCACTGAGGTACTGGTACTGAGGCTCGGAGAAGAGGCAACAAAGCTCAAGCCCCTCATCCAGACGGCGGTTCATAACGTACATTTCCATTTCACGCTCAAAATCAGCCCCCACCCTGAGGCCGCGAATTATAAGCGAAGCACCCATTTTACGGGCAAAATTGACCATAAGCCCGCTGAAAGAACGCACCTCTACATTGGGAAGGTCTTTAATGGATTGTTTGATGAAGTCTACCCTCTCGGCGGCCGTAAAAAGGCCCGGTTTGGCAGGATTATCAAAGACAGCAATAATCAGCCGGTCACAAAAGCCTGAAGCGCGTCTGGCAACGCTCAGATGGCCCAGGGTTACCGGGTCAAACCGGCCCGGGTAAATGGCTATCAAAACTGCTATCCTTTCTGTATATAGCGATAAGGCTATCCCCATGGCGATGCTCTTTTAGCATCTTTAACCGCCCGTAACATTCGGCAAGAGTGAGATGGGCGGAATGGGTAACTGCCATGACTGTGTTTTCACCGATAAGCCCGGAATTCCCCAGTTTCTCCAGTACCTCGCCAATCTGCTGGTTACGGTACGGCGGATCTGCCAGTATTACGTCATATTGCTTTTTCAAGAAGGCCATAGCCTTGGGTACATCCAAACAATACACGTGAGCATGGCTTGCACAGCCAATGGTTTCCAAATTTTGTTTTATTATATCACAACAACAGCGCTCGTGCTCAACAAAATCTACATGCCCGGCCCCGCGGGAAAGGGCTTCCAAACCCAGAGAACCGCTGCCGGAATAAATATCCAGCACCTCGCTCCAGTCTTCAGCTACTGCCTCCAGCATGGACATCATAGCCCCCCTGACCAACTCGGTAGCCGGACGGGTAGCTTTCCGCTGGGGTACAATAATATTTTTGCCCTTGGCATCTCCGGCAATAATTCTCATATCCTAAAAAATAGCGGAATATGGCTTTCAAATCAAGTCTAACCAGCTGCAAAATCTGTTTCGGATAGATATACGGAATAAAAAGCTGGTTTTTAAAACACTTGCCGCTCACCAATCTGTCAGGTGAAGACCTATGCCTGTTGTCCAAATATTTTTAAAGTTTTTAGGATGTATTCCCTTGTATTTTCAGTCTCGGCACAGGCAGTTTATAAAGTTTTCCCAGCCGAATTATGTTTTTAAAATTTTTTATTCCTGATTGACCCCTAGCACTAGTACTTTAGATATAAGTTGTTCGCAATTTTAACTTGCGTTTAAACAACTACTTGGTATATCATATTAACAAATTGTGTCTCCAGAGCCTTTAGTAAGGAGGTAGTGATGAGGTCTCAGTTTAGTAGGCGAGATTTCCTCAAGATCAGCGGAGGGACCGCGGGTCTCTTTGCCACAGCTGGTCTTT
Source organism: Dehalococcoides mccartyi CG5 (assembly GCF_000830885.1). Lineage (NCBI taxonomy): Bacteria > Bacillati > Chloroflexota > Dehalococcoidia > Dehalococcoidales > Dehalococcoidaceae > Dehalococcoides > Dehalococcoides mccartyi. The sequence continues at coordinate 159,164 of NZ_CP006951.1, read as the reverse complement.
TCCGTGGACCCATTAAGGGTGTTGAGCCCAAAATGGTTGACACGCGCCCCCGGTGGGTAAAAGAAACCACCACCATTTGTCCCTTTGATGCCAGCGGTTGCGGATTTATCTGCTATACCGATTCGGCCGGCAACCTCACCAATATGGAAGGTGATCCAGACAATCCCGTAAATCGGGGGAGTGCCTGTTCCAAGGGTGCTTCACTGATTCAACTTCACAATAATAAACACCGTTTAGAAAAGGTGCTTTACCGTGCCGCCGGTGCGAATGATTGGGAAGAAAAGTCATGGGATTGGGCGTTTGGTGAAATTGCCAAAAAGGTAAAGGCCAGCCGTGACAGCGGTTTTATAGCCAAAAATGCTGCCGGCAAGACCGTTAACCGCACCGAGGCTATTGCCTCGCTGGGCGGAGCTACTCTGGATAACGAAGAATGTTATCTTCTGTCCAAGATGCTTCGTGCCCTGGGCATTGTCTACCTGGATAGCCAGGCCAGACTGAGCACCGCTTCCAGCCTGGAAGCTTTGGCGGCTTCGTTCGGACGAAACGCCATGACCAACAGCTGGACCGATGTTTCAAACGCCAACGTCATTCTGGATATGGGTGGCAACCCGGCTGAAAACTACCCTGCCTGTTTCTCCCATCTGGGCGAAGCTATGGGCAAAGGTGCAGAGCTTATCAGCGTTGACTGCCGCCTGACCCGGACTGCCGCCAAGGCCGGCACATTCGTTGCCGCCCGCTCCGGTTCGGAGATTGCCTTTATCGGCGGGCTTATCAAATATGTCATTTCTGACATTGAAGCTCACCCCGCAAATTACAACATGACCTATATTACCGAATACACCACTGCCGGCATGGTAGTAAACTCCAACTTCAAGGGTCCGGCTGATTTGGACGGCATGTTTGTAGGTTACAACACCGCCAGCCATTCATACGACCAATCAAACTGGAACTTTACCAAGGCCAGCAACGGCGAACCGGTAATAGACAAAACCCTTACCAACCCCAATTGTGTCTTCCAGCTTTTGAAGAAGCAATATGCCCGTTACACTCCGGAAATGGTGTCCGCAACCTGTGGCTGCTCCCAGGCTGACTTCGCAAAGGTCTGTGCCTTTTTTGCCGCAACCGGCAAAGCAGACAAGGCCGGCGCTATTGTCTACGCCATGAGCTCCACCCAGCACACCTCCGGCGCTCAGACAGTTCGGGCTTATGCCGTACTTCAGATGCTGCTGGCCAATATCGGCGTATCCGGCGGCGGTTTATTCGCCCTTGGAGGTGAATCTAACGTACAGGGTGCTGCCGACAACGGTGTCTCATGGAACAAACTGCCCGGTTATTTATCTGCCCCCAACGAAGACGATACCACTTTTGCCGCCTATGCTTCTAAAGCCGGCGACCAAAGTGCAGCCAGCCTTTTGAAGGCCTGGTACGGCTCTAATGCCTCCAGCTCAAACGGTTTCGGCTTCGGCTTCCTGCCCAAAACAGATAATAATACCAATTACTCTTACGTAAACGCTATCAAACAGATGGCTGCCGGCAAAATAAAGGGTGCTTTCGCCTGGGGTGCAAACCCGGTGGTTGAGAGTGCTGCTGCCGGTCAGGCTACTCAGGCTTTGGCCAAACTGGACTGGCTGGTAGTGACAGATATGTTTGAGTCTGAAACTGCTGCTTTCTGGAAGAAAGACGGGGTGACTTCGCAGACCGAAGTCTTCCTGCTGCCCACTGCCTGTTCTTACGAAAAAGAAGGCAGTGTAACCAATGCTGACCGCTGGATTCAATGGCGAAACAAGGCCGTCAGCGCTTCCGGTGAAGCCAAATCTGAGCTTGAGGTTATCAGCTCCCTGCTTAGCCGTCTTCAGACCCTTTATCAGGGCGAAAGCGGCCTCAATGCAGAAGCTATTACCAAACTCAGCTGGACTTACAGCACCAACCCCTCTGCGGCTGATGTAGCCAAAGAGATGAACGGATACAAGATATCTTCCCTGCAGCAGCTTGAAAGTCCTGAAGACCTAAGGGCTGACGGAACAGTTGCCTGCGGCAATAGCCTTTATATCGGCAGCTTTACAAATGCCGGAAACCAAATGGCACGGCGTGAACAGACCGGTGCTTTCCATGCCGGTTGGGCTTGGAGCTGGCCGATGAATACCCGCATAATGAACAACCGCGCTTCAGTTGACCTCAGCGGCAAGCCCTTCAATGCGGCCAAACCCGTTATCAGCTGGAACGGTATGAGCTGGACCGGTGACAATGTTGACGGTAAAAACGCTCCGTTTAATCAGAGCGGCGGACTGCCCTTTAAAGGTACCAATGGCAATACCGCACAGCTCTTTGCCGCCATGGCTGACGGCCCCATGCCTGAACATTACGAACCTTGGGAAAGCCCGGTGGACAATGCTCTGTCCGGCACCCAGAATAACCCGACCGCTATGGTCTTCGAGGGCGATACCCAGGGCAGTGCCGGTGAATATCCGGTTATCTGTACCACTATACGCACCGTTGAGCATAGTTTGGGCGGTCAGTTAACCCGCAATATGCCTTTCCTGGTAGAACTTGCCCCGGCTGCTTATGTGGAAATCTCCGAACAGCTGGCCAGCGAAAAGGGTATCAAGGCCGGTGATATTGTAAAACTCACTTCGGCCAGAGGCAGCGTATCAGTGGCTGCAGCCGTTACCAAACGGCTTAAACCCTTCAGCATTGGCGGCAAAACTGTTCACCAGGTAGCCATACCCAATCACTGGGGCTTTATGGGAATTGCACAGGGTGACAGTGCCAACGTACTTGCCCCGAACACCGCAGACTCAAATTCCTCCACTCCTGAGTTCAAGGCGTTCTTGGTCAAGGTTGAAAAAGCAGCCGACGGTACCGTACCCACCATCACCGGACGCTATAAGGTACTTGAGGACTAAGTCATGAAGTATCTAAATGCTAAATTAAACGGCGAACTTGCATATACGGAAGGGAATTCTCCTTCCAGGAAGGGAGGGCTTTAGAGCATGTTCAGTGCCATCAAGGGCTGGGTAAACAAGCTCGAACAGACCGGCAACCCCAATGTGCCTTTATTCGGCAAATGGGGACTACTCCAGATTATCCTTGGTCTGGGTGCCTTAACCGTAGCCGCCCTGAAACTGGCTTACGGTCTGGGTCCCATTACCAACCTTTCAGATAACTGGCCCTGGGGTCTTTGGGTTGCCTTTGACGTAGGCGCATATATCGCCTCGGCTGCTGGTGGTTTCACCATGGCCGCAATCGTATACATATTCGGTTATGAGAAATTCCGTCCCCTGGTAAGGCCGGCCATTCTCATTGGTGCATTGTGCTACACCATCGGCGCTATCGGTATCATGATTGACCTCGCCCGCTCTATACGGATTGTTCATCCTATCTGGATGTGGAATCACGAGTCCATCATGTTCGAAGTAGGCTGGTGCGTTATGATGTACCTGACCGTACTCTATCTTGAGTTCTCTAACAATATCTTTGAACGTATTGGCTGGAAGAAGCTGGGTAACCTGCAGCATGCCTTTATCATCCCGCTGGTTATCTTCGGCATTATGCTCTCCTTCCTCCACCAGTCTTCACTGGGTGCCCTTTTCCTGATTAACCCGGCTCAGCAGCCCCTCTGGCACGGCCCGTTGATGGGTCACCTGTTCCTGGTGTCTGCCATGGCTCTGGGTTTATCAGTGCTCACTTACTTCTCCGTTATCCTGTCCCGCTCATGGAAGATGACCCTGCGTATGGATATCCTTTCCAAACTGGGGCTGATTATAGCCTGGATAATGCTGGTTTATCTGGCAGCCCGCGGCGTTGATTACGCTATTACCGGAAACCTGGCCACCGGCCTTAATGGTGACTGGTATACCGTACTCTGGGTAGCTGAAGTAGGTATAGGCATGTTACTGCCCATGATACTGCTCTTTATAAAGAAGATTCGCAGTTCACGCAGCGGCCTTCTCTGGTCAACCGGTTTGATGATTATGGGTGTGGTGCTTAACCGTATCAATACCCTGGTTATCTCTCAGGCTCCCAACCGCGAAGGCAGCTATTTCCCGCACATACTGGAATTCGTCTTTACCTTCGGCCTGATTGCCGGGGCTATGTACGTATTCCGCCTGTGTGCCAAGTACCTGCCGCTGTATACTGACCACATGAAGGGGCTTACCCCTGAACAGGTCAAGAAAGCACCTGCGGTTATACCGGCAGACTAAATGAATACAAATCGGCTGGAGCGTATCAATTCGGAAATTGAAAGATACAGGGCCGCTCAGCCGGAACTGGAAACCATACTTGCCCTGTACCAGAAGGTCTTTGACATTCAGGAGTCGGCTTCCTCGCAAGAGGAGCCGGCTCCCCTTATTTCAGATGAAGATGCCATAGCCAAGCTGGCTGCCGGTGAATATATACTGAAAGATATCCCCTTTGAACCTTCCGCCGAACTTTTCCACCAGACAGGGCTCAAACTGGGGCGTGCTTTTACCCAGACCGCCGGAGAGAAATTCCCCACCCCTGCCCTGCTAAAACTGATAGAGAACCACCCCGGCGGATTATCCGGTTTCATCACCGCCATGCTTTCAGACAATCTGGAATATCTGGCCAAGTTCACCCAAAATACCAGCTTCAATCCGGAAACACTGCTCTTCTTTGTGACCAATCTGGTGTCTCCCTTTTTAACAGCTCAGGCCAAATACTATCAGCCGCAAGTAGACTTGCTTGGCTGGGATAAAAATACTTGCCCCTTCTGCGGCTCCAGCCCCCGCTATTCCTGTCTGGATAAGGACAATGGTGCCCGCCGCCTGTTCTGCTCACTCTGCCACACCCAGTGGAATTACCGGCGGATAAAATGTGCCTACTGCTCCAATGCTAATGCCGAAAAACTCCGCCACTTCTATTCTGCCCTGTTCCCCTACCAGCGGGTAGATGTCTGTGAGAAGTGCAAAACCTACATTAAGACCACTGACGAACGACGGCTGGGGCGCGAGTGTCTGCCGGAAGTAGAAGACGCTGTTTCCATCCATCTGGACAGCATTGCCCAGAACGAAGGCTACCAGCCAGGCTAGAACCCCTTTTTAAGACCTTTTCCACACACCCCCATACCAAATGCTTAAATACACCAAAAGAGCATAGCTATGCCATTTTAATTGGTCAGAATTTAAGGGAAAGTATACCCGCAGGCAGGATAAACGCTTAGCTTACAAATCAAGGGCAAAAAGAAAGGGGGCTTTACGCCCCCCTGTTGTTTACTTATCGCCTTCGTCTACAGGACACGCCGGGTGAGGCACTTCTACCGGCTTTATCTCCTTGGGAGGCTTAAGCAGTGAAGCCGCTATCGATATAGCCAGTATAACAGCCACCACACCTAAAGAAGCCGTTACCGGCATATGGAAAAAATCACTTATCAGCATTTTAATACCCAGGAAAGCCAGAATGGCTGCCAAACCGTAATGCAGATAGTGCAGCTTCTGGATAACCCCTGAAAGTGCCATATACATAGCCCTCAGGCCCATGACCGCAAAGATATTGGAAGTGAAGATTATAAACGGGTCTAAAGTTATAGCCATAACCGCCGGTATGGAATCTACCGCAAAAACCAGATCCATGGCCTCAATGGAAACCAGCACCAGAATAAGGGGGGTAGCCAATTTCCGGCCATTTTCCTTTATAAAAAAATGGTCACCATGCAGTTTGTTAGTCATAGGCAAAATACGGCAGACAAAATTTACCAGAGGATTTTTATCAGGGTGTATTTCTTTATTTTGATCTTTAACCATCTTGATACCGGTATAAATAAGGAAAACTCCGAATATGTACAACACCCAGCTCAGGTTTTCTATAAGGGTGATGCCGGCCGCAATAAAAACAGCCCGCATAATAATAGCCCCCAGAATACCCCAGAACAGAACTTTGTGCTGATACTCCCGCTTAATACAGAAGTAAGAAAATATCATAATGAATACAAACAGATTATCTACCGAAAGGGATAACTCAATAATATAACCGCTTAAATAATTAAGACCGGTTTCGCTACCCAAACTGGAATACACAAGCCCGCCAAATATAAGGGCTAATGCAATCCAGACACCGCTCCAGACAAGGGCTTCTTTGGTCTTTACTTCATGGGCACGACGGTGGAAAACACCCAAATCCAGTGCCATCATACAAAGTACCATTACGGCAAAAATTACCCATAACACAGTCAGTGACAAGGCTATACTCCTTTAAACCGATTACCTTTTATCTCAAAAGAATACAACAAAACGGAAAACCTGCGGCCAAATACCTGTTTAATCAGGCTAATATAACACCCAACATTCTGCCCGTCAAATAGCCTCTAATAGCTGAGGGGAGTGCTTTCGGCACTCCCCTTTTTAGTTCTAGTAAGTTTCGTTTTTCTCTGAAACAGCTGGTTTTGAACGCCTAAAGAAGGGCGGTTTCCCCACTTTATTCCCCGAACGTGCCGGGCGGTCTGCAAAAGAAGCTTTCCCGTTAAACCGGGCAGGACGCCTGCCTGAAGGCTGTTCGCTATTTTCAAAATCAGCCTGAGTATGCTCACGGGGAGTAAACCCTGTTTCCTTCCTAAAAGAAGGCCGTGACGCCTCGGTAGTTTGAAAACTGTTTTCTTTTCTAAAAGCAGGACGGTCATTATACCGGGCTGCAGGTCTGGCCGCTGGGGCAGAGGTACCCTCAAAAGAAGAGTGGCTCTGCATACGGGGGGCAAAGTTCCCCTCCCTGTGGAAACGGGGAGCAGAATTTGCCGGACGGCTGGGCCGGAAACCGGGATTAAAAGGCCTTGCGGGGCTTACCGGCATTTCAGACGGAGTATCCGTTTGTGAAGTTTCATTTACAGCCATTTCAGGGCGATTATAACCGCCATGGGAATAACCCCGGCGGGGTGCAAAATCCCTGCGCTGTGACTGGTTCTGTCCATCATTGCGGGTCGTAGCATAATCAAACCCGTCAACCCGCAGACGCTGAATGGGGCTGCTTAAAAGCCTCTGGATATCTCTTACCATATCCCCGTCACGTCCGGTTACCAGACTGAAAGCCTGTCCTGTGCGGTCAAAGCGTCCTGTCCGGCCAATACGGTGAGTATAGTCTTCCGGGGAATCCGGCATATCGTAATTTATTACATGGGATATATGGTCAATATCCAAACCTCTGGCGGCAATATCGGTAGCTACCAGAATTTTGAAATTCCCGCGGCGGAACCCTTCCATAACGGCATGACGGCGGTTTTGGGAAAGATTGCCCTGAAGGGAGGCTGTAGTAAACCCGGCCTTGGATATTTCATCAGCCAGATTTTCCGCTCCATATTTGGTGCGGGCAAATATCAGAACTGACTTGGTTTCTACCGTTTTCAATATTTCAAGCAGTAACGGGGTTTTCTGGTGACTTTTCACCGGATAAACACTATGGCTGACACTGCTTACCGGAGACTGGGTACCAACCTGTACAGTTACCGGATTGGTCTGAGTTTCCAGAGTAAGCTTGCGGACTTCCGGCGGCATGGTTGCCGAAAATAAAAGGGTTTGATGCGGCTGAACCAGACACTTCAAAATGCTCTGGATATCCGGCTGGAAACCCATGTCAAACATGCGGTCAGCTTCGTCTATTATCAGGGTTTCCACCCCGCAGACATCAATAGTTCCCCGCCATATGTGATCCAGAAGCCTGCCGGGGCAAGCCACTACTACGTCTACACCGCTCCGTAAGCGGCGAATTTGCTGGTCCATATTCACTCCGCCGTAAATGGAGCACTCCCGTATACGGGCGCGCTGGCCAAGTGAACGAAAACTATCAGAAATCTGGCAAGCCAGTTCCCTGGTGGGTGCAATTACCAGAGTACGCACCCGTCCCCTGGGGGTAGAAAGCATTTTTTGAATAATGGGCAAGGCATAAGCAGCGGTTTTACCGGTGCCGGTCTGAGCCAGACCGATAACATCATGTCCAGCCATAATGGGGGGAATAGCCTGTGCCTGAATGGGGGTGGGCTCTTTATAGCCGCAGGCCCTGACTCCAGCCATAACAGCCGGATCAAAATTGAAAGATTCGAAAGACATACAACTCCTGTTGAGTGCTTTGCACTCATATTTTTTCTTCTGCCAGCAGTCAGACAACCGCTATTCTTTAACTGTTGTCCAGATAGGAAATCTTATGTCCCATCATTATCCTGCCCTGTTTTAAAGGTAGAATGCAGAAGATAGGAGTGCAAGTAATTACCTGGGGGTAGATGAGCCGGTCCTTTTGAAAGGACGGTTTGAAAGCTACCCAGCCCTGGGATTTTTCCCTGCCCGGGCTAGGCCTATGTGAAACTGGGGCCAAACCCGAATTACAATATTTTCTTATCTGTGTTGCCCTGCTTGTGCAGTCCATTAAGAATATAACATCTCGGTTTTTATGTCAAATCTACCCGCAAGACTACCCGAGACAAGTTCTAATTTCCTCTGCCAAATGCCAAGAAGGGCAGGAGTTCATAATAACCACCTGCCCTTCTTTATTAGTTGCTAAATAACGGTTAAATGCCTGATTTATGATTACGGCGCCGGATAAGCTGCCAAGTTACACCCAGCACCAGCAGAGCCAGCAGGCCGAATATCAGCCCGGAACTGCGGGCGGCACTTGCCACGGATTCTTCGGTAAAGGTATTAACAAACCAAATACCGCCACCAGCCATCAAAACAAATATAGCTATCAGGAGGTAATCTACCCAGGCAAGCTTTATACTCCGTTCTTTAGCGGTATGCCATAACCAGGTACCCAATATACCTAAAAGCAGACCAAACAAAAAGACAATTCCTGTCATATCTCTAACTCCTTTTTTAAAAATACCTTGATATTCAGACTCTTTTATCTATCTCCAGGGAGCCCATTCACCAGTGGCATGTCCTTCAGGATATCTGTTATAGAAGAAATCGTCCAGCTTAACCAAGAACGGGGCAAAAGCCGGGTTCTGGCCTACCATGCGTCCTACCTCGTGGATTAGAGTGTCCGGTTTGGACCACGGGCATACACCCTGGCATTTGGAACAGCCATAAGCCAGTCTCTGAGCCAGACACTTTTTACCATCCTGGAACCAACGGATAGATTTAACTACGGTATCAACTTCACTGGGTTCATCGTCCATAGAAATAGCACTGGCGGGACAGTTGTCGGCACACTTCTTGCAAACCTTGCAGAATTCCTGAAGACCAAAATCTATGGGCTTATCCGGAACTAGCGGCAGGTTGGTAAAGACTTCCATGATTCTCATCTGGGCGCCCCAAGGCGAAATTACCAAACCGCTTCGTCCCAGTTCGCCAAGACCGGCTTTGACGGCAAAAGGAGTATCCATAATATCAGTATCGCTGAAGATATTGGCCTTGGCATCATGACCAAGTGAGCGGATAATGGACTCCAGATAATGGGGGGCGAAATCTGATTGAGAACAGGCTATCTTGGCACTGGCTTCAACCAGAGGCCCGGTAAGTGCATTCAGGGTATCCGTATCACATTTATCTGCCATCACAATGCAGTATTTGTAGGGATAAGGCCAAGGAATTTCACGGCCGTTATCCACATAGTTGGCGTGACCGGTAGTATAAGTACCTCGGGTTCTGCCTACACTATAGAAGAAAGGCTTCATATCTTCGGTTACTTCGCAGATACCTACCTGCTCACAGCCAAACCAGCGGCAAATCTTCTTTATTCTGGCAGTCATTTCTTCGGGAGAAAGCTCAACCTTGGTGGCGGCTATGGGTGCCTGTTGATACCTGCCCGGTTCAAGGGTAATATGCCACCTGTCCATGGCAATCTGGAAAGCATTACTCCAGGTATAATCAGCCGCTTCCAAAGGAGAAATCTCGGCTGCATGTTTCTTTTTTTCCTGAACAGCTGCTAAAAGTATCGGTCCCCAGTCTCCGGATTCGCCCGACCAGTCACCGGTAGAACCGCGCCTGACTATCTGGGAAAAACCATGTTCGCGGGCATCAAGCCTCTGAGTAGGAGCAACCACTCTGGTAGTTCCTATATAACCAGCTTTGTTTTCAATCCTTTTGTAAAAACTCTCCGGTAAATCACGCTTAATAGAAGCATTACCCATTTCATCCATAGCTTTTCCGCCCGGATTAACCAGCTCCTCAGCGGATACAGTTGAAGCTGTTGCCATGAGGGTGGCAACGGTTGCAGCCGATGCAAGTCCTGCACCTTTAACAAAATCACGACGGTTTATTTTTTCATCCATGTCTTAACCCTTTTTGGTTACCTTTCCATATGAGATTTAGCTTCACCGATAGACTCCAAGGCAAATTGCGCGCATCGCCTTTATCCTGCAGTGGGCATTAACCGTATGGTATTACATCACGTAGCTAACACTCAATAACTAGTGGATACTAATCAGTAATACCCCGTATCAGTTCTGTTACACCTCACCTAAACGTTCGGAGCTGAATTGTATTACCACTATAATAGATATAAAATAAAACTATGGTACATCAGAATTTACTGTCAGAAACCAGTATGATTACCAGAACCCAATCTGCTGAACTTGAAAAAGCCATTAGCGGCATCCTTCCTTCGGAGACTGCGAAGCTGATTGATCTGGTTGACCAGATGTTTGACGACTATATACGGGGGGCAATCCATCATAATGAGATCAGAAGGCTCATCGGTATAATCCAAAACAAAGCTGGAAAAGCTCAAACTATGCCCCGCAGTTGTGCCCCCATAGCCATCTTCAACCCCATCTCCTTTATACCTCCGGGCATTACCCTGCTGGAAGCATATCTGAAACTGAATGGATTTGTACCGGTGGTGCTGGGGCTTGATGAACAGACTATAAAAAAAATGGCAGGCCAGATTCACCCCACAGTTGTTGTCAGCCTGACATTGTTTCACCATATTGATAAACTGGCCAAACTGAAGCCCTGTTTCGAAGCCGCCGGCCTGAATGTTCTGGCAGGTGGAGTACCTTTTATGTATCAAAACCAGAATAAAGACAAACTTTCTTTTTGTTCTTTCCCTGACTCATTCAAACAGATTGTCTGCAAACTTAGTGAGGACTTGTTAAATGAAAACCGAAAATAACAAAGTTGGGGTTGTTACCTGCGTAAGCATGAGCAACTTTGTTAAAAACTGGGCTCTGCACCGGAATCTGGATGCCCGAATTTACCCCATAACCAACTCCTGCTTCTACAGCGTTAAAATAGAGATGCTATCCTATTATATTGAGCGGGCAATTCTGGAAAACGGCTACTGTATTTTGAACTACGGCATGTGCAACGAATCTATTACTCAGCTGAAAAACCATTATGCCGGCAGATTATCAGTGGTAGAGCTGGATAATTGTTACGAGGCAGCCATAGGCACCGCCATCTACCATGAGCGCATAGAACAGGGGCATATTTTCCGTAATCCCACCACCATGTCCTGCTGGCACAATATGCCCACGCTGGAGGTTATGCAACCGGTTGAAGCAGGCATCTACCCTGCCCCGATAACATTTATACTGGAGAACGGCGAGGAAGAAAAAGCCGCCAGTTATGTAAACAACCTTAAAAACACCACTATCCTTGACTACTCGGTTGAGATACTGCACCCGCAGCCCCACTTTTTAGAAGATAAACTTGACCAGGCCTATGCCCAAATACAGCTTGCCAGTGACGAGGAAGATGAAACCTCTCATCAGCTGATTTTCCCGTTCTCTTTCCACAATTCAGATGAGTATCTGTATATTCTGGACAAACATGACAATGTAATATTCAGCCCTTATGTTGCCCCGGCAACCCCCAACCAGATATGCGAAAAGCTGTTACAACTTATCATAAGCCGCCAGCCTGACAGCAGTTTTCAGGTAAAAGGCCTTGATTCCCTGCTTAAACAGCGGGGATTGTATCTGGATAAGTGCAAACGTTTTGCTAACCGTTCGTCTTTGACTACCGAATATGAAATTATCCAAAACGGTGAATCCACCTGGATAAAAGAGATACTCTGGGTATCTTACGATGATAATTGCTCTATATCCAACATCTGCGGACGGATGGAAGATATCACCAAGGTAAAAACATCCGAAAAATCTATAGCGGAGAGCTATACTAAAGAGTGCCTGCTGAGGCAGGCCCTGCAGGATGAAACCAAGAAAAGGCAGGCTCATCTTAAAGCTCTGGTCCATGAAATCAGAACCCCCCTGACCCCCCTTCTGGCCGCCAGTGATGCCTTGGTGAACGTATCTGAAAAAGGCACTGAACTCTATAATCTGGCCAGCAGTATCCGCGAAGGGGCAGAGACCTTAAACAGCCGTATCCATGATTTGATTGAACTTGAACGCGGTAAAATAGGCATGCTGAAACTGAAAATGGCCGGCTATTCCATTGAGGATATCATGGAGGAGTTGCAGCTACGATATATGCCTATCTTCCTGAAACAGCATAAGAGCCTTGTCTTTTGTGATGAAACAGCCAACTCCGAGATATACTGTGATAAAGAACGTTTGCTGCAAATACTTACCAATTTGATAGACAACGCCCTGAAGTATACCAAACCGGAGGATAGCGTATCAGTTGCCACCCGGCTAGACAATGAATCTCTTCGCTTTACTGTAAGCGACAGCGGCGCAGGCGTACCTGCTTGTCTGATTCCTGACCTTTTTACAGAATACGGCAAACTTAGCGGCGGTCATAACCTCAGCGGTCTGGGGTTGGGCTTGCCTATTGCCAAGCTTTACGTTGAAGCACACGGCGGCAATATTATTTATAGCCCCAGAGAACCGAAAGGCAGTGAATTCTCCTTCACTATACCGGTTAAAACCGTATCCCGGAACGAACGCGATAATATCAGGATAGCTAATGAATATTTTAATAGTTGAGGACAACGATGCTGCCGCTTCAACCATCAGCTCTATCTTGAAATTGTCTTATCATGACGCCAAGATTACCATTTGCCGTACCGGCTATGAGGCACTGGAAAGCATAAACTCTGACAAAGCAGATTTGGTTATGCTTGATTTGGGTCTGCCGGATATGAACGGACTGAAGGTTCTGGATGAAATACGCCCGATTACCGGTGCCCCTATTATTGTAGTAACCGCCTGCGAAGAAGAAGAAAATGTGTTAAAAGCCCTGGAACAAGGGGCTGATGAATATATTATCAAACCATTCCGCCACCTTGAATTTCTGGCAAGGGTTAAAAAAGCCCTATCCAAAAATATCAGCCCAAATACGGCCATAATCAAATTCGGTGACCTTACCATTGACTGTGCCAAACACGAACTTACGTTCCGAAATGACAGGGTTTTACTGACCAGAGTGGAAACCATGATTATGAGCCTTCTGCTGCAAAGAGGCGGCCAAATAGTGGACTACCGGGATATATCAGATACCCTGTGGGGACACGCCTACCCCGGTTCAGATGAAAGTATACGGGTTTATGTATCCAGGTTGCGTATTAAAATGGAAAAAAACCTGAAGACCGGCGGTATCATTAAAAACGAAGCCGGTATAGGATACCGGTTGTCTTTTGCTGAATAGCCCCCGAAGAGCTTGACTGACACCTATACTAGCCCTAAATCTGCCATTTCGGATTCATTAAATTAGATACTTGCCCGGCTTTTTAGTGGTTTTAAAGCTAAACTCTTGGCTTGTGGTAACACTTATTTTAGCTTTGCAAACTTATTTTTAAAGATAAATTTGATAAGCCTTAGTGCCAAATATTAAAGACCCGAATATAAACTTACTCGCAGTAATATAAAATCCTATACATAATATAAATTATTTTTTAAGCTCTCTGTAAATTTTCTCCCAATAGTCGACTGTAGGCCAATACTTAATAATCAGCAAAACGGATAACATGAATACTACAATAGTGCTGAGTACATTTGTTCCTAAAAGATAGAAGACCGGAGATGTCAAAGACGGAGTGGCAAAACAGGCTAGTCTTACAATGCTTCCCATAAATACAAAATTCTCAGTTACAGATTTCGTAACAATTTTCTTTAAAATGGGAGCGATGTAAAAACCAAGCGAGAAAATCACTATGCACACAAGTAAAAAGGTACTGCTAATAATTTTCCGGGTTTCCATGTCTAAATCAATCACAGGCACTTGTGATTGGATTTGAAGGTATGCCACAAATAACATCTCTGCTAAAGCCAATGTAATCAGTAATGTAGAGACTATTTTTACATATCCGCGCATAACTACCCCCTGTTCTAGTTAGCCCAAAAAGGCATCTAATACGGAAATAATAATCACAAAGATACCTGCTCCAAACAGTAGGTAAAATCCTAACTTATCAGAGTCTGACTGTGAAGAAGGTTTTCTCTTAAATAAAGAAAAACCCGAAAATATTGCACTAAAAAGTCCTAACAGAAAAAACCAATGTCCAAGTGCTACCCCCTTATGGACCACCGAAAGGATTAGGTATATAAAAATCAAATCCAAATCTACCTAACCCATCCGAGATAGACCCTATACCAACTACTATTAAGTCTATTCCTACAGGCAAAGCAATAGGAATAGGAATAGTGCCAGCTGCTGCAATTATTACTCCGCCGACAATACAGCAAAACCATCCTCCCACTACCTCTAAAGTACCTACGACTGCATCATAAGTACTCAGTCGAGGTGCGGATGAACCGCCAGTCGAATTGTCTATAGGTGGCAACAATATTGTACCACTGTCGCCCGAATCACCATTGCCGCTCGATCCGCCAGGGCCTTCAGGTCCCGGGAAAGGGATGCCATTTTGTGGTGGATTGCCCGGTATTACCATCCTATGGCCATTCGGATCAATATATTTTAGCGGATTATTTAATACATAGCTATACCTATTAAGACACTGGGGGTTATGAATATTCTGTACCAGTATATCTGCGCTTAAAAATCTACCGATTATAGGGTCATAATATCGAGCATTGTAATAGTATAGCCCGGTACCATCCAGCTTCTGACCGGTAAACTTCTCGTCTGTAGGTACGGAACCGCTTCTGGTAACACCGTACGGATAATACTTGGTTGAGCCAAATGAAGTACCAGTGCTGCTAGTGACCAAATTAGTGCCATTTATAGAAAAAGCCCCCATGAAACTAACATCATGAGGGCTTTTTTACATCCAAATAATGGTGGGCAGTAGTGGATTTGAACCACTGACCCCCTGCGTGTGAAGCAGGTGCTCTAACCACTGAGCTAACCGCCCAAAGAACTCAGGCCGATTATATCTTATAGACAGGCTAAATTCAACGCATCTATAGCTGACGGTCCAGCCCCATTTTGCCGAAGGAAATATAATATAGTAATTTATCAGCAGTATTGCCGCTAAGGTTGCCGATACGTATCATGCGCAGATACAGGTTTATAAAACCTGATTTTTCGGCTCCGTAATCCGCTTCAAACTTGCCCTGCATTTTTGCAGAAGGTTTGGCGGCAGTGTCTGCCCAGTGCTGGGCAAAGAGGACTGCGCCCAGCTCCTCCGGTGGGCAGTTACCAAAATCACCATCCAGCAAGGCTTTCACTTCTGACTGGGAAATGCCGCTTTCAAGAGCCATTTTGGTATGGGCATAAGTGCAAAAGCGGCATTCATTAACCCCTGTTACCGCCAGCATCAACCGTTCCCGAAAGGCCGGGCCGGGAAATCCGCTTAAACGGGATTCCTTTAACTTACGGCGGTTTCTCAGGATAAAACCAATATCGGAGAAAAACTGGATGGGGTTTGAATATGTACGCTTGGGGAATTTCTTCATTGTATCTAATTTTAACCTAACAGCCGTTTTTTCACAAATAACGCCACTCGTTACCGGCGGGTTGTCTTTGCAGTATGCACCCGTAGTGCTTATAAAGCTTCCGGCGTGACTAAGCCTTTTTCATAGCTGCAATACGCTTAATGGCCGTTTGTATATCTGCCTCGCTCAGGTCATGGTGGCAAACAGCCCTGACCCGGCCGTGACTACCCTTGGTAAAGAGTAACCCGGCCTGCTTGGCCTGCTCTAAAAATTCGTCAGCACCAAGACCAAACGGCGGGTTGAAAATGACAATATTGGTTTGGACAATTTGTTTATCCAGCGTATGGTTATCTATATCAAACAGACTTTCCGCCAGAGTTTTAGCCATAGCGTGATCCAGAGCCAAGCGCTCTATCATAGTTTCCAGCGCCACAATACCGCAGGCTGCTAATACCCCGGCCTGACGCATGCCTCCGCCCAGCATCTTGCGGAATTTTCTGGCCCGGTTTATGGTTTCTTGGTCAGAACACAAAAGTGATCCTGCCGGTGCCGACAGCCCTTTTGAAAGGCAAAAACTGACTGTATCCATCCCCTGACAGAGTTCCTTGGCTGAAACACCCAGAGCCACACAGGCATTGAACAAACGGGCACCGTCCAGATGGACCTTAATACCCCGCATTCTGGCCAGATTTGCCACCCCGGCGGTGTAGGACGGGCTTAGCACCGCACCCCCGCAACGGTTGTGGGTATTTTCCAGACAGATAAGCCGTGTAGGCGGAAAATGAAGATTTGAGCCGCGTATAGCATCTTTTATATCTGCCAGATGGATAGTGCCGTCAGGTTGGTTTGGCACAGCCCGCATAACCACACCTCCCACTGCTGATGCCCCGCCTACTTCGTACCAGAGTATATGGGCTTCACTCCCCAGTATTATTTCATCACCCGGGCGGGTCTGGGACAGGACTGAAAGCAGATTACTCATGATGCCGCTGGGGGTAAACAAAGCGGCCTCTTTACCCGTTTTCCCGGCTGCCATTTCCTCCAGACGGTTTACAGTGGGATCTTCCCCAAACACGTCATCTCCCAGAGGGGCATCGCACATGGCTTTTTTCATTTCGGGGGTGGGACGGGTAACAGTATCACTCCGAAGGTCTATAATTTTCATCTTAACCTCCCCTGCTTGTTAATACTATTATAATCCATCCGACAAGCGTAAACTGGTATTTTTTAAGGAATTAGGGTATGCTGAATGCTTCACATGAAAGCTAAAACGTATCTCCTGTTGCTTCTTGGGGTGTTTGGCATTGCTGCGGCTTCGGTCTTTACCCGTCTGGCAGATGCACCGCCTGTTATAATCGCCAGTTTGCGTATGCTTGCGGCTACCCTTTTACTTTTACCGTTTGCCGCGAGGCCTGTATATCTGGCTATAAAATGTCTTTCACGGCGAAACCTATTGCTTATCATTCTAGCCGGGTTTCTGGTGGGCATGGACCAGTTTTTCTGGGTGAGTTCGCTTGAATACACCTCTATTGCCAGCTCGGTTATTTTGGTAACCTCACACCCGGTACTAGTAGCCATTATGTCTTATATAATGTGGCGGGAACAGCTTAACCCGAAAGCCATCTTTGGGGTGCTGGCGGCTTTCGGAGGCATGGTACTGATAAATCTGGCCACCACGCAGGTGGGTGAACAGGCATTTTTAGGCAATATGCTGGCTATGGCGGCCACCATTCCCACCACCGGTTACCTGATTATTGGCCGCCAGATGCGTAACAGTATAGATTTCCTGCCCTATATCACTCTGCTTTACGGGAGTGCCGCTTTCTTTTTGCTGGCGGGCGCATTTATCAGCGGTGATAGCTTCGGGGGATATCCCGGCACTACTTACCTGATGATTTTCCTGCTGGCAGTAGTTTCCCAGCTGGTAGGCCATTCTTCCCTTAACATGGCTTTGCGGCTGGTACCTGCTCTGGTAGTTTCGGTAGCCATACTGGGTGAACCGGTAGGTGCCATTATTCTGGGATATCTGTTTCTGGGCGAAGGCCTTACCTTTAACGAATTTCTGGGCGGTATGCTGGTATTAGCCGGCATACTTATTGTTATGTTAAACCAGCCCCGCACCAAAAAAATGGAGGCTGAGATACCGCGTTGAGTCCCCGAAATGTTTATTCCCGACCTGAGGTTATTGGCAAAAAAAGCATAGTTCTGGAGGGTAAAGAGATTCACTATACCCTTAGAAAGAGCCGCTTTTCAGACCTTATCCGCTTGGCGATACGCTCTGCCACCGGTTTGGTAGTTACCGTCCCCCACCAATACAATATGAACGGTCTGGACGATATCCTGCTACAACGTTCAGCCTGGATTTTGAAACACCAGAACAAAATGAACGCCAACCGCTTTGTGCTGGAGGACGGACTGCATGACGGACAGCAAGTTCCCTATCTGGGCAAGCTCTATACCCTGCGGATAAAAGAGGGCGGAGAGCGAGGCCATGTGAGTCTGGCTGAAAATACAATCCATCTGCTTACCGGCGACAAAACTCCGGTTGAAGTAATGGAAAAGTGGTATCGCCACCGGGCTGCCGGGATTGTCAAAACCTGCCTTGAGAAAAATGCCAGCAAAATGGGGCTAAGCTTTGGCAGGCTCTGCATACGCGCCCAAAAAACCCGCTGGGGAAGCTGTACCTCTATGGGTGACCTAAACTTCAACTGGAAACTGGCAACCATACCACCGGAAGTAATGGATTACGTGGTAATCCATGAACTTTCCCACCGGGTGGAAATGAACCACACCGACAGGTTCTGGGTAATAGTTGAAAAGTACTGCCCTAACTGGAAAACCCTGCGTAAACAGCTGAAAACCTACGAATAAAACCCTCCTGCTATATACCCGGCGGCTTCCTACTCAGCCAGAAAATCTCCATACATATCTCCGGAATGTAAAATAGTGAATTTGTTAATATCCATAGTTTCTTCCCCAATACATATTATTCCGGTATATCAAGATTCATCCGCTTTGCTTATAGAATAGGTTGACATATTTTCTATTTACCTTCAGAATAGCTTTAATATTATGCGAGGGAGGAAACTTGAAAGTGTCTAAGAAAAGTTTTTCAACCAAAGAAGCTATGGCAGTAGCTAAAACACTTGGCATTACCTTTAAGAATTATGATATAGAACAGTTCCGCATGGGCATGGACGTAGAGCTGGAACATGGTACCAGAGACCCTCATACCAATGTCACTAGTGATGACCCGGTAATGACCGGAAAAATAGCTCTGGCTCACTTGAATGAAATAGAAGATTACTATACCCGCCTGGCTAAAATGGAAGCAGAAGCAGGAGTAGAAGACTAAAACAAGATGAGGTTCACTGAAGGGCATTTCAAAGGCTGTCAGGAATACAATTGTTACTATCAGGCTTTACTGCCAAACGGCAGTCCCAAGGCAATTGTGCTGGTAGTTCACGGTCTGGGTGAACATTCAGGCCGTTACAGTGAACTGGCCCATTATCTGGCAGACAGAAGTTATGCCGTTTATGCTTATGATCATTTCGGCCATGGCAAAACAGACGGCAAAGCCGGTTATGTATCCAGTTACGATGTATATATTTATGACCTTATCAGCGCCTTCAGTATGGTGCAGGCCAAGCACCCTACCTCTAAAATATTCATCTTTGGCCACAGCATGGGCGGCCTGATTACCGCAGCCTATGCCAGCAAGAACCAGTATGATGCCGCCGGGCTTATCTTCTCCAGCATTGCCCTAAAGCCGAATACCGGCATGCCGGGCGTTATTAACCAGCTTATTAAACCCCTGTCCAAAATTGCACCGATGCTGGGAGTACGTAAGATTAACGCATCCACTATCAGCCATAACAAAGATGTAGTCAAAGCTTACAATGAAGACCCTCTGGTGCTTCACCACCGTATGAGTGCCCAAATGGCGGCCGAATTTCTGCGCATTTGCCAAGACCTGCCCGATTTTCTGAAGAATATCAGTCTGCCCAGCCTGATTATTCACGGCGAGGAAGACCATCTGGTAAATATAAAAGGCAGCCGTGAGCTGGTCCAACGGATAAGGTCTAAAGATAAAACCCTGATAACTTACCCCGGTATGTACCATGAGGTATTGAACGAACCTGACTGCCCGCAGGTCTGGAATGACCTGTTTTTCTGGCTTGAAAATCATATCTGAGGCCAGTTTGACAAGTGCCTGCCCGAATACATATATATCAAACAGGCACTTTTTTATTTTAAGTAATTTTTCTGATATTTCTGCTGTTTACCGGCAGGTTGCCTGTTACCTGTATTTATACTACAACCTGCAAACAGTCACTCATGGTAAAGTGCCTGAATCTTGCACAATATAAAAAGGGGGCTAAAAGCCCCCTTTAACGGTTACTTACAGGATTACAGAAAAACTATATCTTCTTGCCCAGACGCAGAGCGCCATAAGCAATAACCGCACCCATCAGGGCGGTGAAAAGCTGGGTTAAACCCATCATTCCGGCAATCTTGTCAGCCACATTTTGTTCTATAAAAAGGTTCAAAATCAGGCTGGAAGTAGCCCAAAGGAAAGCAAACTTCAGAACGGCGCCCACTCCGGCACCCAGCCAGAAACTCTTGCCGCGAAGCGCACTGAAACTTGTAACCAGCAGAGCATTAGCTGCCATGATGAAGGGCACCATGGGAGCCATGACTATTGGCAAAAGACCGGTAGCCAAAGCAATAGTACTGGAAATAAGGCCGATAGCCACCGCATTTTTCCAGCCGAGTGTTACGGCACTGATAAACAGGACGGCATTTACCAGTGAACCGGTCAGATACTGGTTGCCCAACAGGGGGGCGGCAGTGGCCAACCCCAGCATAACCAAAAAGGCAATAACAAGCTCTTTTCTAAGGCTAATACTCTGGACATTGAACATTTATTTTGTTCCTCCCGCGTATTGATTTATTATTTGCCCTTAAACTACCGGGCGACTAGTATATTCGGTATGCAACAGTTTATGAGAACGCTTGCCAAGTGGTTTCTCCAGATAGTCAGCATATATTTTCGCTATTGACGGGTTATGGTGGGAACACCGCTTGGGCATATTCCTGTCTTCTTCGTAAAGGGCTTCACCGCGTTTTTTCTTCAGACTGGAATCAAAGCGTATGGGTTGGCCGCCACCGCCGACACAACCGCCGGGGCAAGCCATAATTTCTATAAAGTGATAGGGTGAAGTTCCCTCTTTTATCTCTTCAAGCAAAGCTCTAGCATTACCCAGACCGTGAGCTACCGCTACCTTCAGTTCCAACCCGTCTACATTCAAAGTAGCCGTCTTGACACCCTCCAGCCCGCGTACCGGTTCTATATCCAGATTTTCCAGTTCGCGTCCGGTTATCAGCATATAGGCACTGCGGATAGCCGCTTCCATAACGCCACCGGTAGCCCCGAAGATGGTAGCCGCACCGGTATAAAGACCCAGCAAGTCTTCGGCAGGTTCTTCATCCAGTGAAACAAAATCCAGACCGGCCTCTTTTATCATGCGGGCAAGTTCGCGGGTAGTCAAAACATAATCCACGTCTTTAAAACCGCTGTCATTCATTTCAGGACGCTGGCACTCAAACTTCTTGGCAGTACAAGGCATGACCGAAACATTGACAATAGTCTTGGGGTCTATGCCTGCCTTTTCCGCATAATAGGTCTTGCAAACAGCCCCGAACATCTGCTGGGGGGATTTGGCGGAGGAAACATTGGGAGCAAGCTCAGGATAATAGTGTTCCATAAACTTGACCCAGCCCGGGCAGCAGGAGGTTATCTGGGGAAGCACTCCCCCCTCCTTAACCCGTTCCACCAGTTCCGAACCCTCTTCCAAAATGGTCAGGTCAGCGGTGAAATTGGTATCAAATACGGCATCAAAACCCAGACGCCTTAAAGCGGCATACATCTTTTTGGCAACCAATGTGCCGGCAGGCAAGCCAAGCTCTTCACCCAGAGAAACTCTGATTGAAGGGGCTTCCTGAACAACTACATGCTTGGCGGGGTCTGCTATGGCCGCCCAGACAGCATCTACCGCCGAGCGTTCCTTGATAGCACCCACCGGGCAAACCAGTATGCACTGGCCGCAGTTGGCACAGGCCACATTGCCCATGCCCCTGTCCATGGAGGTTGCCACCATAGTATCAGGGCCTTTATTTATAAAACCGATGGCATTTACTGTTTGTATATCGTGGCAGACGCGGACACAGCGTCCGCAGGCAATACATTTATTGGGGTCACGGATAATGCTGGGGCTGGTATTATCTATAGGCAATACCCGTTTTTCGCTTTCTTCAAAGCGCAGCTTTTTAACTCCGCATTCAAATGCCAGACGCAACAAATCACAGTTCTGGTTGCGTTCACAGTTGAAACAGTCCTGCGGGTGATTTGCCAGCAGGATTTCAAGTATGGTGCGCCGGGCGCGGCGGACTCTGGCAGAATGGGTATTCACCTTCATGCCTTCGGCTACCTTGCGTGAGCAGGATGTAGCCAGACGGGGTTCACCCTCTATTTCCACTACACATACCCGGCAACCGCTATAACTTTTCAGGCCTTCAAAATAACACAGGTGGGGGATATTGATATTGGCCTCTTTGGCGGCCTGCAAAATAGTCGCACCCTCAGGTACGGTTACCTGCTTATTGTCAATATTTAGCGTAACCATACGCCTTCCTCCTTACGCACCTGCGCCAAGAATTCACCCTTGAAGTTACGTATGGCACTGGCAGCCACATTCAAGGCTACCTGTCCCAAACCGCAGGAAGCGGTGTCTTTCATTACCTCATGCAGTTCCAGTAACCACTCCAGTTCGTTGCGGTTACCCTGCCCGCGGGAAAAACGGCTCAGGATTTCAGCCGCCCGGCGGGTACCTTCGCGGCAAATAGAACACTTGCCGCAACCCTCTTCATCAAAGAAGTGGGCGACATTGGACGCTACATTTACCATGCTGGTATCAGAGTTTATCACAATAACCGCACCTGAACCCAGCATAGTACCGGCCTTGGCCAGAGTCTTGAAATCCAGACTGATATCCGTTTCGGTAAGCAGACTGGAAGATATGCCACCCGGTAAAACCGCTTTGAACTTACCGTCTACGCCCCCCCCGGCCTCAAGCAAGTCCTTAAGGTTAGTCCCCAGTGGCAATTCAAAAACACCCGGCTTTTTCACGTTGCCGGAAAGGCAGAAGAGCTTGGTACCGGGATAGTCCGGATGGCCGATTGAAGCAAACCAGTCTGCCCCGTTATTTATAATGGCAGGAATATTGCACAATGTTTCAACATTGTTGACGGTGGTGGGTTTATCCATAAGCCCCACCTGCACCGGGTAAGGCGGACGAGTGGCGGGAATGCCCCTGTGCCCTTCAAGGGACTCAAACAGGGCGGTTTCCTCACCGCAGATGTACGCACCGGCGCTTTTGTAAAACTGGATATCCAGCGAGAAATTGCTCCCCATGATATTCTGACCCAGAAAACCGCGTTCGGTTGCCTGGTCTATGGCCTTTTGGAAAAGCTCTATTTCTTGGGTATAAACCTCGCGGGCGTGAATAAAGCCCTGAGATGTACCTACCGCATAAGCGGCAATAATAAAACCTTCCAGCACCATATGGGGGTCATTTTTGAGTATTAACCGGTCTTTAAAAGTGCCCGGTTCGCCCTCGCTGGCATTGCAGACAATATATTTCGGGTTGGCCTTTTCCTTGCGGGTAAGCTCCCACTTGAGCCCGGTGGGAAAAGCCGCCCCTCCCCGACCCACCAGCTTTGAGCGTTTGACCTCGGCAATCACTTCCTCCGGGGTCATAGACAAAGCTTTCTTGAGGGCCTGGTAGCCGCCGTCAGCCAGATAGACATCAATATCCGCTGAATTGGCAGTGTTCAGATGGCGGGTAATAATCTTCAAGTCTTTCATCTTAGTAAGTCCTCAATTCATCCAGGACTTCGGTTACCAACTGAGCAGTCAGCTTACCGTAAACCACCCCGTTAATTACCATGGCCGGTGACTGGTCACATAATCCCAGACAGGGTACCAGCTCCAGGGTAAAACGTCGATCCAGAGTGGTTTGGCCCGGTTCTATACCCAGGTTGTCCACCAGGGTATCCAGAATGTTTTCCGTACCGTTTAGGTAACAGGGTAGCGAATTACACAGGCGGATCACGTACTTTCCCTTTTGGTTAGTAGAGAGCAGGCTATAGAAGGTAATCATACCGTAAATATCAATTGAGGGAATGCTTAAGCATTCCCTCAAATAATTTACAGCTTCGTGGGGTATGTAGCCGCACTCTTCCTGAACCGCTTCCAAACATGGAAGGAGAGAGAGCCGAGAGCTTCCGCTCTGGGTAATGACGCCGTCTACTTTTTCTTTCCAGATACTTTCCATATTGAAGTAACTCCGGTTATTTTAATAGGGGGCGTAAAAGACTTGTACATACTAACATATAACGGCAAACAATATCAAATTATTGTATTATAATAATGATTATAGCTATAAACTAATAAAACAATAGGCAACCAGTTGCCATTAAGCACCGTATTCCCTTCGTAAGCAAGTGACCAAATGTGCGGTCTATTGCCGTATTGTAAAAAGAAAGGTACTAGTACTTTTTATATAATACCACACAATGCAAGCCCTGGCTATCCCCCACCATGAATACCTTGGCTATGATATAAAATATATTCCGGAATGGTAACAAGCTACTATATAAAAGCGCTGGATACACCGCGCCTTGTACTGCGGCCTGTTTCGCAGCAATTACCTGCTGACTAGGTAAACCCTGTGCTATTCAGGTACGGCTCTTATCGGTAATGCAGGATTAGAGCTGTTAACCCTCGGATTTTTCCAGCTCCGCCAGCAGGTTTTCCACTTTTTGGCGGATACCGCCGACTATCAGGCGGACTTCTGCCAGATTTTTACCCCTTGGATCAGTTATGCCCCAATCTTCCTGTCCGTATAAATGCCCCGGGCAGGACAAAGTAACATCACAACCCATACTTATTATGCGGCTGGCCTTATCCAGCATGTCCTGACTAAGCAGTTTGGGCTTAAGCCCGTCTGTATTTATGCCGTCTTCCTTCAGCACCGCCACTACCTCCGGGTTAAGGGCGGAGGATGGTTCAGTACCGGCTGAAATGGCTACAACCCTGCCCCCAGAGAGATTATTAAAGATAGCCTCAGCCGCCTGCGAACGGCCGGCATTATGCAAACATACGAACAAAACCTGTAGTCTGTTTTCCATATCAGTAATTTGATGAACCTAACTCTTCTGATTTGCCGGTAATCACAAAAAGCACTCTCTCGCATATATTGGTCACCCGGTCAGCACTCCTTTCCAGATTGTGGGCTGCCCAGATTAGCCGGGTAGCCCGTGAAATGGTGTGGGGATCTTCGGCCATAAACACTAAAAGTTCACGGAAAACCTGGTCATACAAATTATCTACTTCGTCATCGTCATTTATCACGTTAATGGCTTCGGCACTATCCCGGTTGATAAACGCCCCCAATGCCCGGTTGAGCATCTCCTGCGTCTTCACCGCCATGCGGGGTATATCCACCAGCGGCTTTAAAGGGGGTTCTTCGCCCAGCATAAGCACAATTTTGGCGTTGCCGGCAGCGTGGTCACCAATCCGCTCAAGGTCAACTATCATATTAAGCACCGCCACTATTATCCGCAGGTCACGGGCCATGGGTTGCTGGGTAGCCATAAGTTCTATACTTTTTTCTTCAATCTCAAAACGTTTACAGTTTATCAGTTTGTCTTCTTCTATAACCTGCTTGGCAAGCGCAATATCCCGCTCTTTCATAGCCTGAGTGGAGCGATCAATAGCCTTACCCACCATACTCCCAAGGAGCAATAAGTCATTTTCAAGTTCCTTCAGGTGGCGGTCAAATCCCATTCGCGGCATAATCTGTCTCCTTTAACCGAAACGTCCGGTAATATAGTCTTCAGTGCGTTTATCTCTGGGGCGGGAGAAAATCTCACCCGTCCGCCCGTATTCCACCAGGTCGCCTGTCAGCAGAAAGCCAGTCCAGTCCGAGGCGCGGGCAGCCTGCTGCATGTTGTGAGTTACTATAGCAATAGTATAGTTTTGCTTCAGTTCCTGCATCAATTCTTCAATCCTCATAGTGCTCACCGGGTCAAGGGCGGAACAGGGTTCATCCATCAGGATAACCTCCGGCTCTATCGCCAACACTCTGGCAATACACAGCCTTTGCTGCTGCCCGCCGGAGAGGGCCAGACCGGATTTATGCAGGTTGTCTTTGACCTCGTCCCACAAAGCCGCCTGACGCAGACTTTTTTCTACCACCTCGTCCAGACGGGACTGGACAGTAGTGCCCAGCATACGCGGACCAAAAGCCACATTATCAAAAATGCTCTTGGGAAAAGGGTTGGGCTGCTGGAAAACCATACCCACCCGCTTGCGGAGGTTGACCACATCCAGATTGGGGGAGTAGATATTTTCATTATCCAGCAGTACAGCACCCTCCAGTCTGGCCCCGCTGACAATATCATTCATGCGGTTGAGGGCCCGCAAAAGGGTGCTCTTGCCGCAACCTGAAGGGCCGATTATGGCGGTTATCTGGCGTTCGGGGAAGTCCATATTTATATTTTTCAGTACCTGGTGCTTGTGATAGAAGAAGTTAACACCGCGGATTTTTATTTTAGGGTCCATTTAAACTCCTCCGCTCATGCGTTTCTGAAAACGCCGGGAAATGAAATTGGTTAAAGCATTCAGCCCCACAATAATCACTATCAAGACTGCAGCGGTGGCCATGGCCTTATCTATGGCATTGGTCTCGGTAGCCAGATAAAATACATGCAATGCCAGTGAACGCCCGCCCGAAAGAAGCGAATCCGGCATGGCGGCACTGCCACCCATAGTCACATATAAACAGGCTGTTTCACCCAAAGCCCGCCCGGCACAGAGTATCACCCCGGTAGCAATACCCGGCAAAGCTGCCGGCAGTATTACATGGGTTATGGACTGCCATTTGGTAGCCCCAAGAGCCATAGCCCCTGCCCGGTAGGAACGGGGAACTGTCTTTAGAGCTTCTTCTGTAGCCGTGATAAGCACCGGAAGCAGCAGGCAGGCCAGCGTAAGTGCACCTGAAAGTATGGAGAACCGGAAGTGGAGAACCGTGACAAACAGGGCAAACCCGAACAGCCCGAACAGGATAGAGGGCACACCTGCCAAAGTTTGAACGCCGTAACGGATAAAACGGGTCAGGCGGTTATCAGGTGCATATTCCACCAGATATATAGCCGCCCCGATACCTACCGGCACCAGTATCAGCAAAGTCAGTCCTACCAGATACAGGGTGGTGACAATAGTCGAAGAAATACCCCCGTCACCTGCCAGACCGCCTGCCGGCGGAGTAAACAGAAAATCCCATGAGAAACCGGGCAAGCCCCTTATAATAATGTAACCTATAATAAGCAGCAGAATAAGCAAGGTGATAATGCCTGCCGTCCACAACAGCGAAAACGCCACTTTCTGGGTGCTGCGGGAGGTAAATTTAAGCATGCTGTTCCCCCCGCTTCAGTACCAGAGTAGCCAGACTGTTTAATATAAGTATTAAAATCAGCAGCACCAGACCGGTAGCAAACAGGGCATTTTCATGCAGACCTGCCGCATAGTTTATCTCCACCGCAATGTTGCCGGTCAGAGTTCTGGCAGGGTCAAGAGGCGAGGAAGGGATAATAACCGCATTGCCTATAACCATAATCATGGCCATAGTCTCGCCGATGGCTCTGCCCATACCCAGAACTATGCTTGCACCCACCCCTGAACGGGCAGCCGGCAAAAGCACATGCCAGATAGTCTGCCAGTGGCTGGCGCCCAGCGCCAGAGACCCTTCCCTGTAAGTGCGGGGGACAGCCCTAAGACTATCTTCGGATATGCTGATAATAGTAGGCAAAACCATAATTGAGAGCACCAGCACTGCCGCCAGTATAGAATAACCCGTACCCCCCAGATTTCTGACGGCCGGCACGATTACCATTATGCCTACCAGACCGTAAACCACCGAGGGAATACCCACCAACAGTTCAACTGCCGGACGCAGCAAATCCCGCACCCTTCGGGGTGCAACCTCTGCCAGCAAAATAGCACAGGCAATGCCCAGAGGCACTGCAATCACCATCGCGCCCAGTGTAACCAGTAAAGAACCCACTATCATGGATAGTATGCCGTATTCACCGTAGGTAGGGCTCCAGCTCTGTCCGAAAAGGAAATCCAGGGGATTTACTTCACCGAATAAAGGCAACCCCCCTTTTATAATAAATATGGCGATGGCCAACAGCACCAGTATGGAAACAAGGGCGGTGATGAAGACCCCGTATTTGGCCAGTTTATCAGTAAAATATCTCGGTAACATTTTTCCCTAAACCAGTCCGGGCAGAGAGTTTTCGTCTCTGCCCATTAGGACTATCTGATTTGACCCGCCGTGGTTTAGTTTACGGATAAGTAACCCTCTTCGGTTATTATCTGCTGGACTGCATCACTTAGGCAATAGTCTATAAAGGCCTGCACCAGTTCGCTGGTGGTACCCTTGGTCAGGAAGTAAAGCGGGCGGATTATGGGGTAGGTACCGTTTTTACCATTCTCGGAGGTGGCCGCTATGCCGTTTATACTCAGGGCTTTTACAGCAGAATCTATGTAGCCGAAGGAGATAAAGCCTATGGCATCTTTATCACCGGAAAGGGCAGTCTTAAGAGCCCCGTTGGAGTTCTGAAGAACAGCATTGGTTACAATCCTCACATCAGCACCCATTACCAATTCCTCAAAGGCAGTCCGGGTACCCGAACCCTCTTCACGGGCCATTACATGGATAGCCTTGTCAGGGCCGCCTACCTGGCTCCAGTTGGTAATAACCCCTGAAAAGATATCCCTTACTTGGTCTATAGTCAGGTTATTAACGGCGGTATTATCAGGGTGAACCACAATGGCAATACCGTCTTTGGCCAGAAGGTGTTTAGTCAGACCGGTTTCGGTATCCTTCAGGTCACGGGAAGCCGCACCGATATCTACAGTGCCTTCAGTTACAGACTTAACGCCCACTGACGAACCGCCGCCGCCAATTACCACTTTGACATTCGGGTTCAGGGCGGTGAAAGCAGCTGCCAGTTTTTCAGCCAGAGGCTGGACAGTGGTAGAACCGGCTTCGTTGATAGTCCCTGAAAGAGCGGTGGTATTGTCATCGTTGTTATCGTCGGTATCATTACCGCAACCAGCCACGCCCAGTGCCAGCAGCATAATGGCAGTTACAGGCAACATAATCTTTTTATTACTTGCTATCTTGTTCAATTTTTCTCCTTTTTCTTTTACTTCTTTTTTGAGCTTATATTAGCTATTCAGACTATTTAAAAGCTGGCTCTTCAGCCTATGCTCCTTAAGTTCCTCCGGATGCTCGAATATAAGGTGCAATACAGCCTCAGCGGTAGATACGTTGGTAGCTAAGGGTACATTATGTACGTCACACACGCGCATCAGGGCGGAGATATCAGGTTCATGGGGCTGGGCGGTCAGGGGGTCACGAAGAAATATGATAGCGGTTACTACCCCGCTGGCTACCATGGCACCAATCTGCTGGTCACCTCCCAGAGGGCCGCTTTGCAACAGGGTAACATTCAGACTTGTGCTTGCCTGAATCAGCTTACCGGTGGTGCGGGTGGCTACCAGATTAAGGCTTGCCAAGTCTGTTTCATGCTTCTTCACCAGTTCAACCATTTCCTGCTTCTTGTTATCATGGGCTACCAGAGCTAAAGTTATTCTTTCCATTATATTCACCTCCTTTCTTGTTTCATTTCCTCTTTCCTTATTCACACTATCAGTTTAATGCTTAAAGATTAAGACCATATAAAGAACATGTTAAGGTTATGTAAAATTTTCAGGATACCCTTAGTTAATAGATACTGAGGACTATTTCGGAAAACAAAAAAGCCAGCTTTATTCAAACTGGCTGGCGCTACCGGGTTTTAGGGATTCCTCAGGCTAGCGGCAAACTAAAGCTAAAGGTAGCTCCCTTGCCATAAACGCTCTCTGCCCAAATACTCCCGCCATGAGCCTGCACAATATGCTTGGAAATAGCCAACCCCAAACCTGTGCCCCCACCGGAACGGGATTTGTCCACCTTGTAAAAACGCTCAAACACCCGGGTTAAATCATCTTCGGGTATACCTATGCCGCTGTCAGTTACATATACTACCAGTGTTTGGCTCTGAGTACGGACACCAATCTTTATCTTTCCGCCTTTGGGAGTAAACTTGATAGCGTTATGCACCAGATTAACCAGTACCTGCTCAACCCTGTTTTCGTCCAGTCTTACCTGCGGCAGGGTTTCAGGCAGCTCTACCCCAAGAATTATACCCGCCCGTTCTGCCTGAGGACTAAGCCTTTCAGCCGCCAGTTTGATAGCCGTTCTTATATCTCCCGGCTGGAGGTTCAAAACCGCCTGCCCGCTTTCTATAGCAGAGAGATCACTTAATTCCGTAACCAGCTGGGCCAGTTTATCTACCTCAAGGTGGATTTTATCAATAAAACCGGCCGCCACATCAGGGTCAGATGCCGCTCCTTCCTGCAAGGTTTCTGTTAACAGTTTAAGAGAGGTAATGGGTGTACGTAATTCGTGGGAAATATTGGCTACAAAATCCCGCCTAACCTTTTCCAGCCGCCGAAGCTCCGAAAGGTCCTGCACCAGCACCAGATAACCGGACTGGCTGACCAGAGGGGTGGCAATAATGCCCAGAAAACGCTTGCCTGCGGTAAGCTCTACAAAACCCATCTCCTGTTTGCCGGAGGATTTAGCACGCTCAAAAACAGCGTTTATTTCATGGTCACGTATCGCTTCCACAAAGCTATGCCCTATTACTCCGCCAGCTTCCAGTTTGAATATTCGCTCAGAAGCGTGATTTAAAAGGTTTATTGAACCCTCACGGTCCAGCAGGAAAATGCCGTCCCCCATGCGTTCCAGTACCGCCGAAAGATGGTCACGCTCCGAACTGACAGCTTTTATGCTGTCACGCAGGCGCTCAGTCATCAGCCGAAAGGCCTTTGCCAGCTCTTCCATTTCCCCTTTGCCGCTTACATCTATCTGAATGGTATCCATTTGCCCTTGGGCAATACGCCTGGAAATAGCCGTCAGTTCCTTAACCGGACGGGTAACACTGGCCGCTACCCAAACCGCCAGCAGACCGGCCGCCAGTATACTTATTACCGCACCCAGCAGAATAGTACGGTCTACCTCCCGTACGGCAGCGTACACCTCTTCCACCGGCAAAGCCACCCGCGCTACCGCCAGCACATCTTGGCCGCTTTTAACCAGAGTAGCCACGTACAGCATTTCATACCCCAGGCTGGCAGATGGGTGAATACTTATGCCGATGCCGCTTGCAAGGGCATCAATAAACTCAATTCTGGTAGAGTGGTTTTCCATTTCCGAAGGCAACTGGAGTGAATCTGCCAGCACCTGTCCGTCAAGGGCAATCACGGTCAGCCTTATATCCAGCGAAGCCCCAAGTTTCTTTACACCGGCATCAAAACTATCCGGGCTTTCGGTGATATATTCAGGCACTACCCGTGAAAACAGGGTAACCTCCTGTATCAGGCGTGACTGCAGGTTATCCATATACGAATTTTCCAGATGATTGGAAAGAAAAATACTCAGTATACCCACACAACCGGCAATAAGCAGGCAGAACAGAGTTATCAAACGCCATTTAAGGCTTCTGGTCATATCTACTCCTCAAACTTGTAGCCGGTTCCCCTGACAGTTATCAGGTGGCGGGGTTTGGAGGGATCAACCTCTATCTTCTGGCGAAGCCAGCTTATATGCACATCCACCGTACGGGTACCGCCGGGATAGTCATAACCCCAGACCTTTTCCAGCAGTTGTTCCCGGCTGAAAACCCGATAGCGGTTCTGCACTAAAAAGCTAAACAGGTCAAATTCTTTCGGGGAAAAATCCAGAGCAACTCCGTTCCGTATTACCAGATGGCGTTCAATAAATATCTCCAAATCGCCTATCTTCAGCCCGCCTGCTATATCTGCCTGAGAGTTCAACATCTGGCTGCGGCGAAGGAGAGCCCTCATTCTGGCCAGCAGTTCCTTCATGCCAAAGGGTTTGGATAGATAATCATCCGCCCCCGCTTCCAGCCCGTTTACTTTGTCTGCCTCACTTGAACGGGCAGTCAGCATAAGTATGGGAACACTGCTCTCGGCGCGGATAAGGCGGCAGAGTTCAAAGCCGTCTATACCCGGTATCATAACATCCAGTATAACCAGTGCCGGCTTAAACAGGCGGTAAACACTAAGTGCCTTCAGCCCGTCTTCAGCACATTCCAGCTGATACCCTTCTTTGGCAAGGTTATAACACAAAAGTTCCCGCAGAGTGGCATCATCTTCAACTACCAATATTTTATGCTCAGGCATGGCTAAAGTATAAAGCCAGCGGGTATTTTCAGCAAGACAAGCACTTTAATAAAAGGGTATTGCAACTGATGACTAAATTTTAGTACTATTGGAGATATAAATGTGGACAGGTGCAAGCACAGGGGGAGATTTATGAAAATGCCGCTAAACATTTTCAAGCGTGAAAGTGGTTTTACACTCATTGAAATACTGGTAGTTGTGGCCATATTGGGAGCATTGGCAGGAGTGGTAATCCCCAATGTAATCAAGTTTATGCACGAGGGCAAGGTAGAGTCAGCCAATACCGAACTGGCAAATGTCCGTCTGGCAGTCCTGTCCGCTATGGTAGATGTGAAAACAAATACCCTGAATGACGGAGGCACGGTAGGACCCGGCCATACCTCCAGTGTTACCTACGGTTCACCTTCCGTCAGCTTGCCAGTTCATAATTTTATTATGGGTGCGGTTATCGGTATATATACTCTAGATGAAAAAGGGCTGATAGCAAGTGCTGAAATGCCCGAAGACAGTGACTGGGCAGGTCTCACTTTCGTAAATGGTGCCTGGCAGTAGCAACTGCCGGATAATAGTTACTATTTTCTTAAAATAGTAACTATAAAGTAGTTGACAGGTTATATCTACCTTAATGGTAATATAATAGTATGCAAATACCAGAAGCAGTATGTACCAAGTGCGGGGGGCATTATCACGGATGGGCGCTTTTAAATGCCCGCCACCAAAGCTGTGCCCAGTGCGGCGGTAAACTGGTAATAACTACTGAAGATGAAATCATTCAGGGTTATTCGCCCTTCTCTGCCGAAGAAGTAAATCTCAAAGCCCCCAAGCAGACACCCTCTAAAAAAACCCAGTCCTGAAGCCTACTCCACCAACGGCAGACTCAGGAAGGTTCCGAGATTACTTGCCCTCTGATACAGCCATTTGGCTACTGCGATATCTTCAATGGCCACTCCGGTAGAATCAAATACGGTTATATCCCTGACTGAGCTGCGTCCGCTTTTTCCCCCCATCAATATTTGCCCCAGATTGGCCTTGACCATTTCCTTATTAAAAGCACCCGCTTTCACGGGCACATTCAGCTCACCGGCATGGATTGCCTGGTCCATATCATCTACCACCACTACCGCCTGCTTGAGGATAAGGGGGTCAAGCTCCTGTTTGCCGGGGGCATCCGCCCCGACCGCATTTATATGGCAACCGGGTTTTAAGTGTTTTAAGAACAAGACCGGTTTGGTTGAAGTAGTAAGGGTACAGATTATATCTGAAGCGGCAGTTTCTTCAAGGCTGGTTTGCCTTATATTCAGATCAGGGAAATACTCTATGAGTCTTAAACCCGCATCAGGAGATATGTCGTACACCCGTATCTCCCTAAGTTCAAAAAGCACCTTATGGGCCATTATCTGGGTAATGGCCTGACGCCCCGCCCCTATAATTCCCAGCGTAGTGGCATCCTGTCTGGCCAAATACCTTGAGGCAATGGCGGCTGCCGCCCCGGTGCGGTAAGCGGTAATATCTGTGCCGTCCATAATTGCCAACGGATAACCGGTATCCGGATCAGAGTAAATTATAAGCCCCATTACGGTAGGCATATGCAAAGCCCTGTTTCCGGGATGGACATTTACCCATTTTATTCCGGCCGCACCCGGCAAGGAGGCCGGCATAGCCCTGAAATCCCCTCCGGGAAGTGTCAGATACACTTTAGAGGGCATATCCGCCAACCCCACCGCCCAGTCCTTAAAAGCCTGCTCTACTGCCTGTATAACCACCGGCATGGAAATCAGTCCGGAAATATCTTTACGGGAGAGAATAAGCGTGGGCATAGTTTCACCTCATCAATACCTTACTGATAAGACTTTAGTGCCACTCAAATCCGCCTGTCAATAAAAATTTGACACACCTTGGATAAAACTGTCAGAATTACTGCATATGAAATTTTCAAACTACCGTAACCAGCCGGATGTCATACTTCTGATAATAATCACCTGCGTGGTTGTATTCTTCGGGGTTAATTTCGTTCCTCAGCTTGGGCCGTACCTTGCGCTTCAACCTGCAACCGCCATCAGCCACCCTTGGACTATTGTAACCAGCCTGTTTGTCCACGCAGACCTCTGGCATCTTTTTGCCAATATGCTCACCCTGTATTTCTTCGGCAATGCCCTGCTCCAGATGATAAGCCAGCGCAGTTGGCTGATAATATTCTTCGGGGGCGGTCTGGCAGGCAGTTTGCTGTTTATACTACTAAACGCCGGTTCATACGGATATGTAATAGGTGCTTCAGGGGCGGTTTTTGCACTTGGCGGAGCTCTGGCAGTACTTCGCCCGAACTCCAAGGTTATGGTCTTCCCTCTGCCAATACCCATCCCTCTCTGGATTGCAGTCATTGGCAGCTTTATTATCCTGTCCTTCCTTCCGTCGGTTGCCTGGCAGGGACATCTGGGGGGATTACTCGTCGGGCTTGCCTGCGGCTACCTTATCCAGCAGGGTAAATTCAAGTTTTAAGTATTTTTTGACCTCTTTTTTGCCTTTTTAACACTTTACTATACCTCTCTATTGACAGCTGGCAACTCTGTGGTACAATACCATTAGTACAAATTCATTACCCATTCTAACAATCCAAACTTTCCTTCCAACAGACAGGACTCTATGACTGATAAAAAATACAGGGTACTGGTAGTTGAAGACGAACCCTCCATATGCCAGGTATGCTTGCGCACTCTGGAAGGCATGGGGCTTGATGTCACCATAGCTATAAATGGACAGATAGGTCAATCACTTATCCAGAGAGATACATTTGACCTCTGTCTGGTAGATATACGCACTCCCGTTATGAATGGTAAAAACCTGTACGCATACGTGCTGAACCATTATCCGAATATCGCCAAACGGATTATATTCACAACCGGTGACCTTTTGGATGAGACCACCCGGGGTTTTCTGGATGCCACCGGCCAACCCTTTTTACCCAAACCCTTCACCCCCAACGATCTTAAGACAATAATCACCGAAACTTTCCAAAAACTTGGGGAACAGAACTAAGGTTTTTTAAAACTTATCTTTTTTTTATCTCCGGATGATATACTATTACTTATTATTTCCGGTATCTCAGGGAGGCAGTCATGTCCAAAATAAAAATACTGATAGCTGATGACGAAGAACACATCAGGCAGCTGGTTTGCAGCATACTGGACAAAGGCTATCAGATAGTTCAGGCTAGAAATGGCGAAGAAGCCGTGAAAGAATCACGCGAGCAGAATTTTGACCTGATACTCATGGATATCATGATGCCCAAACTGGACGGGTTGGCGGCCTGTTGCATGCTCAAAGGTGACAAGCAAACCAGTTCCACTCCTATTATTATGCTGACCGGGGTGGGCTACGAATTGAACAAGAAACTCAGCCAACAGCTGGGTGCGGACGGCTATATTACCAAACCCTTTAATCCCCAGGAACTGCGCAACAAGGTGAGTGAATTTATCAAGCATGACTGATGCCCTGCCCCTGTACCGTCTTGAAATACCCAGCCACAGCCAAACCGAATTTATAGATATTACCCCCCAGATTCGTTCTGTTATCCACCAAAGCGGTATTACCTCCGGCCTGTGCCTTATTTTTGTCCCTCACACTACTGCCGGACTGACTATAAACGAAAATGCCGACCCTGACGTTATCACCGATATCAAAGCCCAGCTTGAACAGATAGTCCCTTCCGTTACTCCCTTCCTTCACGCCGAAGGCAACTCGGCCGCCCATGTCAAAACCAGCCTGATGGGAAACAGCCTGAACCTGATTATAGAAGAAGGAATGATACTGTTGGGAACATGGCAGGGTATTTACCTTGCTGAATTTGATGGTCCCCGGAAACGTACAGTGAATATAAAAATCCTCAAGGAAAAGTAAGCTTTACGCAAATAAACATAGAGTGATATACTCTGCAATATGAATTTCCCCCGTATTGTTATAGCCGGAGTTTCTTCAAGCAGCGGCAAGACTACCATAAGCAGCGGCCTTACTGCCGCCCTTGCCCAACGCGGACACAAAGTAGCCGCCTATAAGTGCGGCCCTGATTATATAGACCCCGGATACCTTACTCTGGCTTCAAATAATCCCTGCCATAACCTTGATTCGTGGATGCTAAGTAAAGACGCTATGACAGAGGTATTTTTTCACGGTCTGAAAAACCGGGATATAGCTCTGGTAGAAGGCGTTATGGGACTGTATGACGGATACAGCGGGGAACGCCCCGGAGGGTCTACAGCCGAAATAGCCCGGTTACTCTCAGCCCCTGTTATACTGTTGGTAAATATTTCACATATGGCTGAAAGTGCTGCCGCCATAGTTCTGGGTTATAAAAATCTGGATCCCCGTATAAATATTGCCGGCGTTATACTCAACCAGGCAGGGAGTACGCGCCATTATGAAATCTGCCGCAAAGCAATTGAAAAATATGCCTCAACCCCGGTGATAGGCTACCTGCTTCGCAATAAAGATTTGGTCATACCGGAACGCCATCTGGGATTGAAAACTACCTCTGAAGGCGGAGAACTGGAAACCTTTATCCAAAATCTGGCTACCCGTATTGAAAGCACTATAGATATTGACCGTATTCTGGAAATTGCCCGCAATGCCCCACCCCTGCCTGAGAAACCCCTGCCTTGTCTGTTCCCAGAAACTCCAGCCTGCCCCGTTACCCGCATAGCCGTAGCCAAAGATGAAGCTTTCAGTTTTTATTATCAGGCTAATCTGGATATGTTGTCCGACTGGGGGGCAGAGCTTTGTTATTTCAGCCCGGTGCATGATACCTGCCTGCCTCCGGATATCGGCGGCATATATATAGGAGGCGGCTTTCCGGAAATAATGGCCGCTGAACTGAGTGCCAACCAGCCCATGAAAGACACACTGACCAAAGCGGCGGCGGATGGCATGCCCATTTATGCCGAATGCGGCGGGCTTATGTATTTATCCGAGGCTATAGAAGATTTTGATAGTACTAAATACTTAATGCTGGGACTGCTACCTGGCATATCCGTTATGCAGAAGAAGCTTCACCGTCTGGGATATACCAGAGCAGCGGTGCAAAATGACAATATCCTGTCTGCCAAAGGCACAGAACTCCGCGGCCACATTTTCCACTGGTCAAAGCTGCCCTCACCCCAGACCAAACCTGCCTATACCTTGCTGGAACCAGCCGAATTTGTCGGCCAAAATGAAGGCTTTATCATAGGGGGCAGTACTAACGTACTGGCCAGTTATCTTCACCTTCATTTCGGCACAAATCCCGACCTGGCAAAGAATTTTATTCGTATTTCCAAAGATTTTTGTACAATTTAACCCTTTTAACTCTGTTTTGAATAATTAAGTCGGTTCTGGTTTAATATAAACCAACAGGCGGGAGGGGAAAACAGA
This sequence comes from Dehalococcoides mccartyi CG5, assembly GCF_000830885.1. Classification (NCBI taxonomy): domain Bacteria; kingdom Bacillati; phylum Chloroflexota; class Dehalococcoidia; order Dehalococcoidales; family Dehalococcoidaceae; genus Dehalococcoides; species Dehalococcoides mccartyi. Next base: position 121,641 of record NZ_CP006951.1, on the reverse strand, counting down.
TTAGTGACAAACCAAAAGCCCCCCTCTCTTTTAAGAGATAAGTACTTCAGATACGTCACCGGATTATCCATACTGGTAATCGCATTAGGGTTATATTCGGTTTTATCCCCTCAAGACCTCCTTCAAAACCCCAATTGGGAACTTTTTACCACCAGCGTAGAAGCAGCTACAATCATAATCATCGTTGCCATTGCCACCTGGCGCTGGGGAATTAAACTTTCCATGCTCTGGGCAAGCGGCATTTTGATTACAGGCATGCTGTTGCTGGTTACAATCGGCATATTTGAACCAATTATCCTTATACTTGTATTAGTAACTTTGGGTGCAAGCTGGCTGGTAAGCCTTATAATTCACAACCATAGCCGGATTATCAGCCATGAGGAAGAACTCAATCAGATACTTTCCATGATACGGGACATCAACCACCACATTACCCATATAGATAACGAAGAAGAGCTGATGGAACGGGTGTGTGAAAGGCTGGTTTATGCCGGGCGATATCAGGTAGCCTGGATAGGCTATGCGCCCCCTGACCAGCTGGTAGTTGAACCCCGTTATCACGCTGTAAACGGGCAATCCCGCCTTTCAACCGAAAAATGCCCCGCCCAGCACTGCCTGCACCTACCCGGCGAACCGATACAGCAGGCTATTAAAAGCCGCAGTCTGATAGTAGTGCCGGATATTCAAACCCAACCGGCTGATAACTCTGCCCCACACTGCCAGCATTGCCACAGTCTGCTTTGTTCGCCTATTGATTTCGGGAATGAATTGCTGGGAATATTATGCGTTTATTCAAATAACCCTGACGTATTCGGAAGAGAAGAAGTCTCCCTTCTGCGTGAGGTTTCCCAAGATATATCGCTGGGGGTGGAAAAAATACGCCACCGTCAGGAAATTGCCAAAACCGAAACCCGGATGAAAGAAGAACGGGACAAAGCCCAGCTTTATCTGGATATTGCGGGCGTAATTATAGTTATCCTCAATGCAGATGAAACTATTTCACAGATTAACAAACGGGGTTGCCAGATACTGGGGTATGAATATCAGGAAATTGTGGGCCAAAACTGGTTTGAGAAGTTTATACCGGGCTACCGCCGCCTGATAAAACGTTCCATGTACAAACAGATTATATCCGGCAAAGCCGATTTGCCGGAACGCTATATGGATGTAATCCTGACTAAAAACGACCAGGAAAAGGTAATCCTGTGGCATTCTACCGCTATCCGTAACAAAGACGGGCAGATAGTTTCGATACTGTACTCAGGTGAAGATGTTACCGAGCTGAAACATACTGAAGAAGCCCTGCGCATGTCCGAAGAAAAGTACCACACTTTGTTTGAAACTATGGCCCAGGGGGCTATTTATGTTAATGATAAAGGCACCATAATTGAAACCAACCCGGCGGCAAATGCCATTTTCGGGAAGCACGAAAGCGAACTGCTGGGCACAAACATTGCCGACCCTGCCCGGACATATGTGCATGAAGACGGCTCAATCATGCCGCCCGGTGAAAATCCCGTAATAGTCGCCTTGAAGACTGGAAAAGCGGTACGTAATGTTTTCATGGGCATTAAGAATAACCGCTCTGACGATATCCGCTGGGTAAATCTGTTTGCTCTTCCCTTGTTCCATATCAATCAGGAAAATTCATATATGGTTTACACCACCTTTACAGATATAAGCCGCCTGAAAAATGCCCGTGATGCCCTTACCCGCAGCGAAAACCGCTACCGCTCAATATTTGAAACCGCCGCCAGCATAATTATCTCGTTTGACCCGAACGGAATTATCAATGACTGCAATATGCGTATCGAGGAAATTCTGGGATACACCCCGGCTGAAATACTTGGCACAAATTTTCTGGATATCATAGAGGATTCTTTCCGAGAGGAAATCCGCAAACATATTGCCAGTCTGAACCAAGGGGATATTATCTACAACAAAGATTGCCGCATGCTGCACAAAGACGGCCAATACCGGGATGTCATGGTGAACTGCTCTACCCTGATTGACGAGCATGGTATTGTGCTGAACGAAATTTGCATTATCACTGACATTACACAGCAGAAACAAACCAATTATGCCCTGATAGCCTCGGAAGAGAAAATCCGCAGTATGTTCAACGGGGTTAACGAAGGCATAGTTGTTATGGATGCCAAGGGATACATTACTGAAATAAACCAAACTATGCTAAAGATGAATCACTGCACCAGCAAAGACCAATTAATAGGCCGACACGGGCTGGAATTTATTGTCCCCAAAGACCGTGAGGAAGCCAGAGCATACCTGACCCAAGCAGACCATCTGAATGAAGTACGCAATTTGGAGCTCCGGTGTTTACGCTCGGACGGGACCGAATACTTCAGCCAGATAAGCGGGGCGGTACTCCGCGGATATGCCGGCGAGATTCAGGGCATAATAATACTCAGCGTAGATATAACTGAACGCAAACAGATGGAGCAGCAGCTTATTATGACTGACCGCATGGCTTCCGTAGGTGAACTGGCTTCCGGTCTGGCTCATGAAATAAACAACCCTCTTACAGGTATCGTGGGTTTCAGCGAATTGCTGCTGATGAATGAACTGGAAGAATCCATAAAAGAAGATATCCAAACCATTCACCGCGAGGCACTACGGGCAGCCGAGATAGTTCGTAACCTCCTTACCTTTGCCCGTCAGCATACTCCCACCCGTGAAGCCGGTGATATAAACTTGAGCATTCACAAGGTACTGGAATTACGCAAACATGACCACCGGATTAATAATATCCGCTGCCTGACTGATTTGGATCCAGATCTGCCCCGGGTAATGCTGGACTTCTTCCAGATTCAGCAGGTACTGATAAATATTATTATCAATGCAGAGTTTTTCCTGCGGCTTAAGGATCACCCCCAGATAACCATAAAGACCAGCCAGCATAACGGGCACGTCATAATCAGTATTTCAGATAACGGCCCGGGCATCAGCCCCGAAAATATGAAACGTATTTTTGACCCTTTCTTTACCACCAAGGAGGTTGGCAAAGGAACCGGGCTGGGTCTTTCCATATGCCACGGCATTATCGAGGAACACCACGGTAAAATATCCGTAGAAAGCACCCTTGGAAACGGGGCTACTTTCCGCATTGAATTGCCGTTTGCAGATATCAAGCCGGCTTCCCCTGCTGACGGCCTTAACCAAACAGCCGGGTAGCCTTTTTGTATATAGAGTCCGATTGCCAAAAGCACGCCGAAAGTGTACTCGTGTCAACCGGACTGACCAACATATATATTTTCAGGTCTAGCTGATTTTTGCCCCATCCAGCTCACCCAGCAGACTTTCCAGCCGGGCAATGCCCGCTTCAGGGTTGGCGTTTTGGGCCTGTATCCACTGCCGAAGCTTGGCAATGGCCACACCCGAACGGATTATTTCGGCCGCTTTAGCATAACCTTCTCTAAGGCTACTAACCGCACCGGCTACATAGAAAACAGGTGCCGTATTCAAACAAACCACTTCAAAAGCAGCCCCATTTTCCTTACCCGAAAGAATCCTTAGCAGTCTCAGGGTTTCACCCTGTTTGTCACCTGAGGTAAGAATGTCCTCCGCCTGGCGAACCTTCAAACCGAAATCCACCGGGGACAGGCTGTATTCAGTAATCTGCCCGTCTTCCCCAAGTTCGGCAATGCGGCTTTCACCCAGATTTGAAAGCTCGTCCATCCCGCGTCCGCCGGGTGCAGACCCGAAGATAACCAAAGCTTTTTTATAACCTATTTCACGCATTACCTCAGCTACAGGCTGTAAAAGTTCGGATGAGTATACACCCCTTACCGCATAATGGGGCAAAGCCGGGTTTGCCAGTGAACCGGCAATATTAAGGGTAGTGCCGAAACGTATCTGGGAAAGAATGCGGAAAAGAGCCTGCGGGTGAACCTTGGCACTCATACCGTTAAAAATACCTATGCCCACTGTTTCAATACTCCGCTTGACCGTCTCCACATCTGTTTCCACGTCAACGCCCAGTGATTCAAGCATATCAATAGTGCCGCAGCTCCCGCTGAGGGCTCTGGCACCATGTTTGGCCAGTACCACCCCGCCCGCCGCCGCCACAATTGAAGCAGCTGTACTGATATTGAAGGTTTTCAGGCTGTCCATGCCTGTCCCGCAGTTATCCACCACCGGTTTGTTTACCTGCAGCTTAACCCGAACAGTATCCTGCTCATATATAGCTTCCCAGACACCAGCAATCTCAGATGCCGTTTCGCCCTTGGCGGTAAGGGCGGCCATAAACGCACCCTGCTGAAGGTCAGGCTGTTCATTCCGCATTATCTGGGAAAAACAGTCTTTAACCTCCTCACGGCTCAGATTTTCCTTTGAGATAAGGCGGCTGATAACAGCCCCGAAATTTTTTACTCTGTTTTCGTCCATTTTTGTTTCCTTCTTCATTTATGAAATTTTATTATGGTTTTAAGACCATCCAGCCTTTCTACTCCCAGAAAAGCTGCCTCTATATCTGAAATACCTGTTATCCGGCTGATAAGCCTTTTTACAGGTATAATTCCCTTCCCTATCAGGCGGAGGGCTTCGGCATTATCCGCCGCGGTAGAGCCGTAAGAGCCATTAATAACCAGTTCCTGATAATGCACGGCATTTGCATCAATGATAAGCTCAGAGCGGTCTTTGGGCAGGCCGGAAAAGAAATTTATCCGCCCGCCTGGGCTTAAAATAAAGGGAAGCTCTCCCACTTCCACCCCCGAACTGGCAATCAAGATTACGTCTACCCCTGCCCCACCGGTCTGGTCAAAAACCCCCTGCTTAAGGCTGGTTTTACCCAAATCTATTACCCCGTCAGGGCTGGCCAGTTCTGCCCCATTCACCCTTTCGGGCAGGACTTCGGCCACGAGCACCTGTTCCGCTCCGTTGTGTCTGGCCAGCATGGCTTGCAAAAGGCCCAAAGGACCCGCCCCAAGCACCAGCACCCTGTCCCCGTCTCCCACCCGGCAAACAGACTGGGCGTGGATACAGCTGGCAAGCGGCTCGGCCAGAGAGGCTTCCTCGTCTGAAACATGTTCAGGTATTATGTTAAGCCCAACCGGAAGGCTTTCAGGGGGGAGTGCCATATATTCGGCCAAGCCCCCGTCATAGTTAAAACCGATTATTTTTACCTTCCGGCACAGGTTCTCCCTGCCCTGCAAGCAGAGAGGGCAAACCCCGCAGGCAATACCGGGGTAAACCTGTACCCGGCAACCTGCCTCAAAATCAGGGTGTCCAGAGCAGACTACCTCGGCGGCTATTTCATGCCCCAGTATCCGGGGGTACTCAAGGTCACGATGCCCCCGCCGAAACATCTTTACGTCTGTCCCGCAGATTGCGCAGCAAAGTACCTTTAGCAGTACCCCGCCTTTCGGGCAGTATGGAGTAACCACCTCTGCAAGCCTTAGTTCACCCGGTTTTTCCAATAAGACTGCTTTCATATTTCACCCCGCCCAATAAAAAAATCCCCAAACCACCAAGGTTTGAGGATTCAAACAAAAAATAAAACCCCAAACCTTTCGGCTCAGGGATTTACCATTTCCCACGGCCATTTTCCGCGAAACTCTATGCCGGCAGATATTCTGGCTTACGGCTCAACCTACTCACCGGGCCTTCCCGTTTCATTCTAATAAAACAGTGGCAAATTCCAGTTTTCGTCCCCGTATACAGCGGCGGGACCGCACCTGATTTTAACAGGCTTCCCTTTTAAGCTTTTGTTACAAAGCACCGGCAGACCTTATTCAATTAGACTTGATTTTAATTAGTTATTACTGTTTTGTCAATCCCCTGTTTAAAACAATATTATCCCCTAAAACCAATGACACGGATGTAAGTTGGCCAAAGAGCCGAAGGGGTGGTAGAATAAATCTGCTTATCCGCCTGTGAACCCGGCGGATTGACAATGTACTATATGTTGCAAGTATAATATCAGGAACTAGGTCTTTTAAATATAGGCGTAAATATTTTAAAAAAGAGACATATATGGCCAAAACAAAAAAGCCTGTAGAAAAACTGGAACCAGCCGAGGAAACCAAAAAGGACGGTAAGGTAGTTTCTACCAAGCGCACCAAGGGCAGTGAGTTTTTTTGGACACAAAGCCGCTGTACCGGGTGTAACCGTTGTGCCAGCGTCTGCCCGGTAGATGCTATCAAACTGGAGCGGGATAAAATGCCCACCAAGCGGGTTGGCACTTCTCCCTGCACCCGTGCCTGCCCTGCCGGACTGGATATCCCCCGCTACGTGCGTTTCGTAGCTGATGGCAATGCTCCAGCCGCTACCGCCGTTATGAGAGAAAAAATACCCTTCCCTTCAGTGTGCGGCTATGTTTGTTTCCACCCCTGTGAACTGGAGTGCCAACGCCAGAAGTTTGATGAGCCCATTGCTATTCGGGCACTCAAGAGATATGCCGCTGAAAATGATGACGGCAGTTGGAAAAACAACCTCAAAATTGCCCCGCCCACCGGCAAAAAAGTGGCTATTATCGGTTCAGGCCCGGCCGGCCTTACCTCTGCCTACTTCCTGACCCTGCTGGGGCATGAGGCTACTATATTTGAATCCATGGAATATGCCGGCGGCAAGATGTTTTACAGCATACCGGAACATCAGCTGCCCAAAGAGATACTCAACAAAGAAATTAAGACTATCACCGACCTGGGTGTGACCATTCATACCTCCTGCCAGGTACAATCCGTACAGACCCTGTTTAAACAGGGCTACGACTCGGTTTTGCTCTCCACCGGGGTACTTGGCGTAGACGAAGGGCTGTTGCTTCCCTGTGATGAAACTGCCAAATCAGACCTGATTAAGGGCAATGATTTCCTGAAGGGCATAAAATCAACCACTAAAGAAACCCTTGGCGACAAGGTAATCGTAATAGGCGGCGGCAGTGAAGCCTACAATAGTGCCTTTGCCGCTAAAAATCTGGGTGTCTCCGAGGTGAATCTGGTTTGCAGCCGCCATACCGGCAGCAAGGAAGCTTCTCCCGAAGAAGTTGACCGCGCTATAGATGCGGGCGTAACTGTTCAACCTTCGCTGGATTTTGTAAAGCTGGTAAAGCTAAATGACAAGATTGAGGGAGTTGAACTGTTCCGTATCCGTTCTTACGGATATGACAAAGAAAATAAACTCCATTATGAAATAATAAACGATACCCGCCGTTTGATATCTGCAGATACCATTATCACCACTGTAGCCCAAAATGATAAACCCGGTTCGGATTATCTGTCTGTGGTTCAGCCCGGCGTATTTGCCGCCGGTGACGGCATCAGCGGTGCCCGTTCGGTTATTGAGGCTATGGCCGCCGGACGTTCGGTAGCCGGTCTGATTGACAAATATTTAGGGGGCGAAGGCAATCTGGATGAAACTCTGGCTCCGCCTGAAAAAACCATCAAACCACTTGGCGAACCCAAGGGTCAAAACCGCTCTCAGGTAGAGCTTAATCTGGTTAAACAGGCCGGCGGTGACAAGGTGGAAATTGAAAAAACCCTGTCTCCCAATGCTGCCAAAAAAGAGGCTCAGAGATGCCTTAGGTGTGATATTGTCCATCAGGTACATGACTATAGTCTGGATACCTCCAGTTGCACTTACTGCGGACGGTGTGTAGATGCCTGTTACTGGGATGCTATTACCAACGGTTACGGTTATGAGGCTGCCGCCAAGAAACGCAAGGCAGAGGCAGCCGCTCTGGAAGAAAAGAATAGTGTATACAACTACGCTATCCGTATTCTGCCCATTGCCATAGGCCTGATGATACTGGCCGCTGCCATTGCCAAACTTTCTACTTAAAGAGTTAATGCTATTATTTGCAGACTGCCGGCTTCAAACCCGGCAGTTTTTTTATGCCCGAATTTTCCTGCAGAGACTTGATAACACCTGAAAAATAAATCATAATTCCAGATGAAGAAAGGCAGACAAGATGAAACAGCTAAACGATGATGAAATCTACCGTATTGCCCAAAAACGGGTAAAGGAAAAGAAGGATTTTTACAATCACCTTTCGGTATATGTAGTAATAAACGCCATGATTATCGGCATCTGGGCATTTACCGGCAGCTCGTACCCTTGGTTTATCTTCCCTCTGGGGGGCTGGGGTATAGGACTGATTTTCCACTTCCTGAGCGTTTTCGGCTTTATGCGTGATGAAAGTGACTGGGAAAGCAAGGAAATCCAGAAAGAGATTGGGCGTTTAAAGAAAAACCTTTAAACGCCGGTTATCTCATCTTCGTCAATTTCAGCCGGCAACTGGGTCAGGGCAGTAACCGCCGCAATAGCGGCAATCCGCCGGGTATCGTCAAATATCTCGGACAGCTTCTCTTCCAGAGGCTGTTCTTCACTCATAATGCGTTTCATTTCATCCAACAGGGTAGTTTCCTTCTCAATGAAATGAGTATGCAGATTGCCGGCTACAAAGTTAGGGTTAACCATAACCGCCTTATGGAAAGGAATATTGGTCTTTACCCCTACTATGATGTATTCGTACAGGGCACGCCGCATGCGGGCTATGGCTTCTTCGCGGGTGCGTCCCCAAACAATCAGCTTGGATATCATGGGGTCATACAGATAGGGTATGTTATAGCGGGTATGAACACCGCTATCCACCCGGACTCCGATACCGCCGGGTGAACGATAGCCTTTGAGCTTGGCAGCCGAGGGAGCAAACTCGTTCAAGGGATCTTCGGCATTGATACGGCACTCTATAGCCCAGCCCCGCATCTCAACTTCTTCCTGTTTGAATGAAAGCTCACTGCCGGAAGCTACCATTATCTGTTCTTTGACTATATCTATGCCTGTTACCATTTCGGTAACAGGGTGTTCTACCTGTACACGGGTATTGGCCTCAAGGAAATAGAACTGCCCGTTTGAAAAAATAAATTCAATAGTGCCGGCACCTTCATAGTTAACCCATTTACCGGCCTTTACCGCCACTTCGCCCATCTTCTTGCGAAGCTCAGGGGTAATAACGGGGGAAGGGGATTCTTCGATGAGTTTCTGATAACGCCGCTGGATAGAACATTCCCGCTCACCCAGATAAACTATGTTGCCCTGTGAATCACCCATTATCTGTATTTCTATATGGCGGGGATTGGATATGTATTTTTCAATATACACTTCGGCCAGACCAAAGGTGTTGCCGGCCACTTTCTGAGAAGACTCTATAGCATCTTTAAGTTCATCCGGGCCATTAGCCACCCGCATGCCGATACCACCGCCGCCGCCGCTGGGTTTTATAATAACCGGATAGCCGATAGCCGCTGCCGCCTCGGTGGCCTGTTCAATACCTGAAACACAGCCCTCCGTACCGGGCAGTACCGGCACACCCGCCTTTTTCATCTCACGCCTGGCGGCAATCTTGTTGCCCATCAGTTCTATAACCCGGCTGCTTGGACCTACAAATTTAATTCCGGCTTTTTCCAGAGCCAGAGCAAAACCGGGATTTTCAGATAAAAAGCCGTATCCGGGATGAACCCCGTCTACGCCTGATTTTTTGGCCACAGCCACTATCTTTTTAATATTCAGGTAGCTCTCGGACAGCTGGGAAGGGCCGATATGATAAGCTTCATCAGCATATTTTACAAACAGAGCACCTTTATCGGCATCGGAATAAACCGCCACTGTTTTAATACCCAGCTCACGGCAGGCACGCATGACCCGTATAGCTATTTCACCCCGGTTGGCAACCAGTATCTTGTTAAGCATCTGGCTCTATCACCATGATAACGTCTTTGCTGCCCACTACTTCGCCTTCATAGGCATATATTTCCACAACCACCCCGTTTACAGTGGCACAGACATCATTTTCCATTTTCATAGCCTCAATGGTGGCTACCACTTCACCCTCGGTTACCTTATCCCCTTCCTTCACCTTTAGCGAAAGGAGCATACCCTGCATGGGGGAGACAATAGCTCCTGGATGAGAGGCAGTAGGTTTGAGCGCTTTAGGGGCTTCCCCAGCAACTCCAGCCTTGGCAGAAACCTTGACTGTAAAGACCTCTCCATCCACCTCAACACTGTATTCAGCCGAACCACTAAAGGCAGGTACAGGCTTCGCTTCAGTCTTGACCGGTTTGGCTGCCTCAGGTGTAGACGGCAGAAGGCACTCTTCCTTGCACTCACCCTTGAGGAACTTGGCGGCTACCTCCGGATACATGGCATAAGTCAAAAGGTCTTCTTCGGTTTTGAGTATACCCAGCTTTTCGCCTTCGGCTTTCATCTTGGGCAGTTCTGGTTCCAGCAAAGCCCCCGGCCTGACGCTGATGGGTTTTTCATCCCCTATAATAGCCTTGCGGATATCTTCGTTTACTTTACCGGGTATCTTGCCGTAATACCCCATGAGATAGTTTTTGGTCTCTTTGGTCACCTGTTTATAGCGTTCGCCGCTCAGCACATTTAAAATAGCCTGAGTACCCACAATCTGGCTTGACGGGGTAACTAATGGGGGATGACCCAAATCAGCCCTGACTCTGGGCACTTCAGCCAGTACCTCTGACAGTTTGTCAAAGGCATTTTGCTGGCGAAGCTGGCTGACCAAGTTTGATATCATGCCGCCGGGTATCTGGTGAAGGAGCACGCTGATACTCGGCTGGGTGGCTTCGCAGGTATAAAGGCAACGATAAGAGGCACTTATTTTGTTAAATTCCTCACCTATTTCACTCATAAGTTCCAGATCAAGCCCGGTATCCAGTTTCGTACCCTTAAAAGCGGCCACAAAACTTTCGGTGGTGGGCTGGGAAGTACCCCAGGCAAAAGCGGAGAAGGCGGTATCTATTATATCCACCCCGGCCTCAGCCGCTGCATAATAAGCTAAGGGTGCCATTCCGCTGGTACAATGTGAATGCAGGTCTACCGGCAGTTTGACCTTGGATTTTATGGACTTGACCAGCTGGGCGGCGGCGGTGGGAGTAATAAGCCCGGCCATGTCTTTAATACATATGGAATCACAACCCATCTTTTCCAGCTCCACTGCCATTTCGGCCAGCTTCTCCACGGTGTGAATGGGACTGGTGGTATAGCAGATAGTCCCCTGAACATGGGCTTTAAGCTCTTTGGCAGTTTGAATGGAAACTTCCATATTGCGGATATCATTCAGCGCATCGAAAACCCGGAAAATATCTATCCCGTTTTTAACTGACAAACGGACAAATTCACGTACCACGTCGTCTGCATAATGGCGGTATCCCACCAGATTCTGCCCTCTGAGGAGCATCTGGAGAGGGGTGTTGGGAGCTTTTTGGCGTATCAGGCGGAGGCGTTCCCACGGGTCTTCGTTCAGAAAGCGGATACAGGAGTCAAATGTAGCACCGCCCCAGACCTCCAGCGAGTGAAAGCCGGCCTTATCCAGCCGGGCAGCAATATCAATCATGTCACGGGTACGCATTCGGGTAGCTATCAGTGATTGGTGCGCATCCCGCAGAGTGGTATCTGTAATCTTTATACCCATATTATTAACCCTACCGTCTATATTAATAATTCCGGTTGCTGCTCAGAAAGGATAAAAGAAAATACTGAGGCAAAAAGATAGAAAGTGAAGTTTATTCTATCTTAGCCTCCTTGCACTGTCAAGAAACGGCAAGCATTAGCCGTTCACCCCGAAACTCTGAAAACCTGTGTCTTTATAGCTGAAAAAAGGCACATTTCACTTCGGCAAATTTCTGGCATATAATGTTAACCCTCCAAAGGTGCTAACTGCCCGCGTGCGGGTATCACTATTTTTATTTATTTCCGGAGGAAACTATGAGCCGTTTTGCCGTTTTGTTAGCCGAGGGTTTTGAAGAAATAGAATTCTGCACTATTACGGATATTCTCCGGCGCGCAGACCTTGAGGTCAAGATAGTAGGACTTAAAAACGACCTTACCGGCGGCTCAAGAGGAATCCGTATAATGCCGGATATGCATATAGATGACCTGAAGACCACTGATTACGAAGTGCTGGTTCTGCCCGGCGGCAATCCGGGCTTTATAAATATGGGCAAAGACCAGAGGGTACTTGAACTTATCCGCACCGCCCATGCCGAAAACAAATACATGGCGGCTATTTGTGCCGGGCCGGCAGTACTCTCCAGAGCCGGAGTGATAGACGGCAAAGAGGTTGCCATATATCCGGGGGTTAAGCACCTTTTGAAAAATTGCACCGCCTGTGACCTGCGGGTAAAGGTAGAGGGCAGGCTGATTACCGGGCGAAGCCCTCAGGCCGCCATGGATTTTGCCCTGACCCTGATGGATATGTTTGCCAAACCACAATCAGCCAAAGTAGTGCGGGATGAAATGCTGGTTTAACCATTCTGCAATATCTGAACGTAAAAAGGGGGTTTTAACCCCCCTTTTCTATTTGCAGCAGGCATAGAAATATTTATTGCAGATTTCGGAAAATATTTCCCCGAAAAAGATATTGACTTAATTGTAGTAAAGTTATAGTATTACTACAATTGATACACATTGGAGAGGGGGAATATTCACTTGGCTAAAGCCAAACAGAGCAATACCAGCCGTGACAAAATACTCTCCGCCGCCACTCACCTTTTTTTAAACTCGCATGATGCCGGCAAGGTGAGTATTGAAGATATAGCCGTTAAGGCCAAAGTTTCCCCCACCACCATTTACAATAATTTCGGCGGCAGGAAAGCTCTGGTGCATGGAGTAGTGGAAAAAATAATAGACACCAGCCTTATTCAAGCAAAAGATATCATGGCCCGTCCCCTGCCCTTTCCCGCTAAAATACAGCTCATACTATCCAACAAGAACGATATGGCTGGCAAAATGCCGGAAGAGATACTGAAAAAACTGGTACACATGGATGATGACGTAACCGCCCTGATACAGGAAATCTACCAACAAGAAATCCAGCCTATGTGGCAGAAACTGATAGCAGACGGCAAAGCCGAAGGATACGTAGACCCGTCCCTTTCGGAGGAAGCGGTATTCATTTACCTGAAAGTGGTGCGTGACGGCTTCAACGCCAATGCCGCCTTATTTGAACCCGCCAAAGAAAAAATAAACCTTATGATGGAACTTTCCCGAATAATGATGTACGGATTTTTTAAAAAAGACGCTTGCCTTATCCCGGATATCAAGAGCGGGCACGCAAAAACTGGCTGAAGGAGTAACTGATGAGTCAAATATCAATTTCAGTGGAAAAGCTTAGTTACTGGTATGGAGACCTAAAAGCGGTAAACCAGATAAGCTTTGAGGTTACCCAAGGTGAAATTCTGGGTTTTCTGGGCCCGAACGGGGCAGGCAAAACCACCACCCAGAAAATGCTGACCGGACAGCTCAGGCCAAAGGACGGCCGGGCTACCCTGCTGGGATTTGATGTGGCTAAAGATACCGAAGAAATCCACCGACGGATAGGTATCTGTTTTGAACAGACCAATCTGTACGAACAAATGACCGCTCTGGAAAACCTCCAGCTTTTTGCTGACCTTTTCGGGGTGAATAGTTTTAACGGTTATGCCCTTTTAAAAAGAGTGGGGCTGGCCGGACGGGAAAAAGACAAAGTAGCCGGTTACTCCAAGGGTATGAAGCAACGCCTTATGGTAGCCCGCTCACTGGTAAATACCCCCAGTATACTCTTTATGGACGAACCAACCTCCGGGCTTGACCCTGTATCTTCAGAGTCTATCCGTGACATCATACTGGAAGAACGCAAGCGGGGGGCTACCATATTTTTGACCACCCATGACATGTGGGAAGCCGACAAGCTGTGTGACCGGGTGGCCTTTATCAACGAAGGCTCTATTGCCGCACTTGATGCCCCGGTTAACTTAAAACAGCAGTACGGCAAACGCTCTCTTATAGCCAAAGTAAAAAGTGCAAACGGCCAGCTGGAAAACAGGGAAATAGCCTTGGATACCGGCAAGACAGCCGAGGAGGTTAGCAAACTACTCAGCAGTGAGCGGGTGCTGACCCTGCACAGTGAAGAAGCCACTCTGGAGGATATCTTTATAAAGATAACCGGACGGAGGTTGACTGAATGAACTTTAGCGTTATAAAAGCCCTGCTGAAAAAGGATTTTTCCCTTTTCCTTCAAAACCGCTTTTATATGCTGATGACTATTGTCGGGCTGGTATTTTATATCATTATCTTCTTTATAATGCCCAACAAGGTAGACGAACAGCTTAAAGCGGGTATATATGCACCGGTCATGCCCCCGGCTTTTTCGATTCTGGTAGCTGACCCGGCAAGCAGCCTGACCAGTTACGCCTCGCTGGAGGAGGCCAAGGCAGCGGTTGAGAACGGTGATTCACAGGTAGCCATTGTCCTGCCGGCAGATATCATGCAGACATGGGCTTCCGGCGGTAAACCTGAAATAGAAATATATTATGCCTCGTCCGCCCCTCTTGAACTGCGTGATGCAGTTATCAGTCTGGTAAAAGAGCTTTCCTATATCCAGACCGGGCAGTCACTTACCTTTGATACCAATGAGCAGGTAATGGGACAGGATATGCTGGGTGAACAAATACCCATGCGTAACCGTATGGTGCCCCTGCTGGCAATATTTATTTTAATGATGGAAATACTCAGTCTGGCCAGCCTGATTGCCGAAGAGAACGAACAGGGCACAGCCAGAGCATTGCTGGTAACCCCCATGACCGTACCTGAACTCTTTGCCGCCAAAGGCATAATAGGGGTAGGCATGGCACTGGGGCAGGTGGTTCTCTTTATGCTGCTGGTTGGCGGATTCAACTCCCAGCCGCTTATTACCCTTGGCGTACTCCTGCTGGGCAGCCTTATGGTAACGGGTCTGGGCTTCCTGCTGGCCTCACTTACCAAAAGCCTTATGTCAGTAACCGCCTGGGGCATGTTGCTCTTTATAATCTTGGCCATACCCGGCATGGGCATAATGTTCCCCGGCCTTATCAGCAGCTGGGCTAAGGTAATACCCTCGTACTACCTGACAGATACCGTAAACCGGGTGGTTAACTACGGGGCAGACCTTAGTGTGGTAGGCGGCAACCTGCTTATCCTAGTGGGATTTACTGCCGTAATAGTAACAGCCGGTATTGTTGTCCTGCGGAGGCGTTACCAATGAGCATAAAACATATAATCACCCTTTTTAACCGTGAGGTAATCCACGGGCCGAAAGATGTCACCTTTATTATGGTGGTGGTAACCCCCATACTTATTTCCCTGTTTATATCTCTGGCCTTCGGCAACATTTTTTCAGAAAAACCCAAGCTGGGGCTGACTGATTTGGGCAACTCCCAGATTGTAAACCTGCTCAAAGAAAATAATACCCTGCTGATAAAGGAATACCCTGACGAAGCCGCCCTGAAGGAAGCCGCTACCAGCGGCGCAGTAGACATGGGGCTGGTACTGCCGGCAGATTTTGATACTTCTCTTATCCAGACCAATACCCTCAAGGCCAATGCCTATGTTTGGGGCGAAAGTCTGGCTAAAAGCCGCATGATTATCCCGGCGGTGCTGGCGGATACCGCCCGGCAGATTACGGGTGCCAACGTACCGGTGGAAATAAACTCCATCTCTCTGGGAGATGAGATGAACGTACCCTGGGCTGACCGGTTATTCCCCTTCGTAGTGCTTATGGCCATGTTCTTCAGCGGGCTAATGCTGCCGGCCAGTTCCCTTATAGATGAAAAGCAAAAACGCACTCTGGAAGCGGTCAATATCACTCCGGCCACTCTGGGCGAAATATTTACCGCCAAGGGGGCGATAGGCACTTTGCTGGGCGTAGTAATGGGTCTGATTATACTGGCTTTGAATTCCGCTTTCGGCAACTCCCCTTTGCCCCTGATACTTATGCTGGGATTGGGCTCGCTGATGGCCTCGCTGCTGGGGCTGTTGGCAGGTGCTTTCATAAAGGATATGAACACCCTCTTTGCCGTCTGGAAGTTTGGCGGACTGCTCCTTTTCGGACCGGCCTTTATCTACCTTTTCCCCCAAATACCCCAGTGGATAGGCTACTTCTTCCCTACCTATTATATTTTAAAACCGGTGGTAGACCTGAGTGTTTATGATGCCGGCTGGACAGATATAGCCCTGAATGCAGGTATATCCGTAATACTGGTAGTTATATTGCTGGTGGCTGTTTCCAAAGTGGTCAGCCGCATGTCAAACTCTGCCCTGCGTCTTTATACCTGATAACATCCTTTGTCTAAGATATAAAGCCGCCGCGGTCTAAAACCGGGCGGCTTTTTTATGCCTGTGTCCGGTGCTACCTTAGGATACCTGTTCCTTGGTTAATGGCGTATTTTTTGTTTATCCCCCAAATTTTCCATAACTTATTGTATAGTTCTTTCACCTTTGCAGTCATTTCATTTTTACAGTTTCTGCCTGCTCCAGGCGCTTCCTAAGCAAACCTCTGTTTGACACTCAGAATTACGGGTGTTAAAATTCCTCGCTCAGTAGGCAAACTACAGGAATTTTCCGGTTTGCCTGATTAACAGGTAAACCCCCAACAATATTATTTCCTTATAATCTTTTGTAAAAATATATGAAATATTTTTTACTTTACGATTAAGACCTAGTATCAAAGTACTAATACCCCTTTGACGATGTAAAAACCTGTATGTTACAATACATCAATTAACAACTGGAATTCTGCCAGTTATTGGCTGTCAACAGGGCTTAGTGCTAACGGACTGAAGGCAGAAGGAAAGTATTAGAACTCCGGAAGTTGCACGTAAGTGGCATTTGGAGGTATTCTAAATGTTGAGGGTTATAAACCCATTTTAGAAAATACCGCCGCAGTAACACTTGTTTTATGCAATACAGGGCGATGCCCTTTATAGATTAAAGCACAAGGGGGGCAACAGGAATGCCTAATGGAATGCTGATTGATACCACTAGATGTACTGGTTGTCGAGGCTGCCAGGTGGCCTGTAAGCAGTGGAATGAAAATCCTGCTGTCAAGACAACTTTCAGTCCTGAAGTGACCAATCCCTTGGAACAAAACGCATTCAACTACAACCTGCTGGAGTGCAGGGAAATTGAAGAAGATGGAAAACTTCAATGGATCTTCGCTCATAAGAGATGTTTACACTGCTATGAACCGGCCTGTGTTTCGGTATGTCCGGTCGGTGCCCTCCACAAACGGCCTAACGGCGCAGTAGTCTGGGATCAGGATAAATGCTTCGGCTGCCGTTATTGTCAGAACGCCTGCCCCTTTGAAATCCCCAAGTTTGAGTGGGATGACAACTGGGCTAAAATCACCAAATGCACCATGTGCTGGAACAGGGTAGACGAAGGTATGGAACCGGCTTGTGCCGCTACCTGCCCCACCGGCGCTATCAAATTTGGCGAACGGGCTGACCTGCTGGCAGAGGCCTATGAAAGACTTTCAAACAACCCTGACAAATACTACCCCTATGTTTACGGTGAAAAAGAAGCTGGCGGTACTCATGTTTTGTACCTAAGCAGCGTTCACCCTGAAAAGCTTGGCTTTGACATGCACGAGCATGAGTTCTTCCCCAGCTTTACCAGAGAATTCCTTGGCAATATACCCTTGGAAATCTCTATAGTAGCTTCGCTGATGGTTGGTGTATGGTACTTCCGCGGCCGCAGAATTCAGGCACAGGCACACGATGCTGAGCATGCTGAAAACAAGGCTGGCAAGCACTAGACCGCGCACGCAGGTTTAGACAAAAGAACCACTTTGGAATGGAGTAGGAAAAATGTTTAATACTAAACTTACTAGACGGGATTTTGTACAGCTAGCCGCCGGCTCTACTGCCGCCCTGAGTCTGGGAGCTTTGAAGCTCCCCGAATTTGAGAAAATGTTTGCCGAGGCTTTGAAAGAAATCCCGGTTATATGGCTACAGGGTGCCGGCTGCAACGGTTGCACTATCTCTACTCTCAACGTTGTATCGCCCACCATCCAGGATTTACTGCTTACTTCGGTAGTGCCCGGTACTCATGTTTCCATGCAGTTCCACCCCACCATTATGGCCGCCCAGGGTGACCTGGCTATGAACACTATTACCGATACTGCCGCTAAAGGGCCTTTTGTACTGGTAATTGAAGGCTCTGTACCTCTTAAGGATGGCGGGATTTACGCCGAAGTCGGCGAAAAAGACGGCGAAGGAATCACCCTGCTTGAGCACGTACTGAACCTGGCTCCCAAGGCACTGGCCGTAGTAGCTGCCGGTACCTGTTCCGCTTTCGGCGGAATTACAGCTGCCGCTCCCAATCCCACCGGCGCCAAGGCCGTTTCAGAGATTCTTAAAGACCATAATATAACTACCCCTGTTGTAAATCTGCCCGGCTGCCCCCCTCATCCGGATTGGGTAGTGGGCACTCTGGCTACTGTACTTATGAGCGGGCTGGACGCGCTTGACCTTGACGATATGGGGCGTCCCAAGGCTTACTATGGCAAACTGCTGCATGACCAGTGTCCGCGCCGCGGCCACTACGAAAAGGGTCTGTTTGCCACCAAGCTATCTGAGCCTTACTGCCTGTTCCTGGTGGGTTGTAAAGGCCCGGTAACCTATGCTGATTGTTCTGACAGGCTCTGGAACAATAAAACCCGCTGGTGCGTGGAAGCTGATTCGCCTTGTATCGGCTGTGCCCACCCCGGCTTCCCGGATGCGGTTTCTCCCATGTTTGAAGCCCCGCCTGTTATTAATAGTACTGACAAACTGGCTATCGGTATTGCCGGCACTGCCGTTGTACTGACTGCCGGTGTAGCTGCTGTAGAACTTGCTAAAAAAGCCAAGCGGAATGCCGCGAAAAAGGGTTAGTAGACCGTAATCTTACCTTTGGAGAAGAAAATGCAGAAGATAGTAATTGATCCCATAACGAGGATTGAAGGTCATCTTAAAATCGAAGCCACCGTAGACGGCGGCGAGGTTAAAGATGCCAAATGTGTCGGCACTTTGTTCCGCGGCTTTGAAATATTTATGAAAGACCGTGACCCGCGTGATGCTGTTCACATTACCCAACGCATCTGCGGTGTCTGCCCCACCTCTCACGGCACTACCGCCGCTTTAAATTTGGACGCTGCCTTTGGTGTAGCTGACAAGATACCGAATAACGGGCGGATACTCCGCAACCTTATTCAGGGTGCCAACTACATTGCCTCTCATATAGTCCATTTCTACCATCTGGCCGCCTTGGATTATGTAGATGTAACCGAAGTAGCAGATTACGACGGCACTGATCCTGAACTTTTGAAAGTCAAGGATTTTATTTCACGGGCTCTGGCTGCCGGGGATATGTCCATGCTGGCTCCCTTCTACCCCAGATACGAGGGCGACTACCGTTTGCCCAAGAAGGTCGCCCAAGCCGCAGTCGCCCATTACGTAGAAGCTTTGAATATGCGCCGCCTGGCTCACGAACTCTCCGCTATCTACAGCGGCCGTATGCCCCACAGTGTGGCAGTGGTAGCCGGCGGTGTTACTTCTCACCCAAGCATAGACAGCATCTCAAGTTTTATGAGCAAGCTGAATACTCTGCGCCACTTTATTGACAATGTATACCTGCCTGACGTTATTGCAGTAGCTGAGACCTACCCTGATTACTTTGGTATCGGCGTAGGTTGCGGCAACCTGCTTAGTTATGGTGTGTTTGATCTGGAAGCAAACGGTACTAATCTGGCTACCCGCCAGAGGCTTTTCACTCAGGGTACAGTCTCCGCTTCCGACCTGACACTCCACACCTTTGATCCCAACAAGATTACCGAAGATATCAAGTACGGCTGGTTCAAGGGTGAAACCAATGAATACCCCCTGAACGAAGTAACCGAACCTGACCATACTAAGGCTGAAGGCTATTCATGGCTCAAAGCCCCCCGCTATGAAAACACCCCTTACGAAGTCGGCCCTCTGGCCCGTATGGTGGTTAATTATGTAGCCGGTGACCCCGTGGTTCAAAAGATGGTAAATGATATCTTGGCTCATTTCGGTGCCGGCCCTGCCGCCCTCTTCAGCACCCTTGGCAGACACGCCGCCCGCGCTCTGGAATGCAAGATTGTGGCTGATGAAATGGTCAAGTGGGTTATGGAACTTAAGATTGGCGAACCGGTATGTGCCGATTACGAAATACCCGAAAGTGCCGAAGGCATGGGTCTCTGGGAGGCTCCCCGCGGTGCTCTTGGCCACTGGATAAAGATTGAAAACCACAAGATCAGCAACTACCAGTGTGTAGTTCCTACTACTTGGAACTGTTCACCTAAGGACGGACAAGGTGTTTACGGTCCGGTTGAGCAGGCTCTTATCGGAACCAAGGTACGTGATAACGATAATCCCTTTGAGCTGGTTCGTATTGTCCGCTCGTTTGACCCGTGTTTGGCCTGTGCCGTTCACCTGATCTCCCCTACGGGCAATGAAATCAGCCGCTTCCGCGTCTACTAAGTATGTTTTTTAATCCGGGAGATGAATCTCCCAAACCTATATTGGTCCTAGGTACAGGCAATATACTCTTGAGTGATGAAGGTGCCGGGGTACGCTGCGTAGAGCGGCTATCCCGGTTTCCTGTTCCTGAGGATGTAGAACTGTATGACGGCGGCACCGCCGCCATGGATTTGCTGGACGTGATATCCGGGCGTGAAAAAATGTTTATACTGGATGCGGTTCACGGCGGAGACGAACCCGGTATGATATACCGCTTCCGCCCCGAAGATATCAAGACCCAGCCCAAAATAGATATTTCTTTCCACCAGATGGGACTGATGGAGATACTTAATCTGGCCAAATACCATGACGCCATGCCCAAAGATATTATCATTTACGGTATCCAGCCAGGCAGCATGGCACCGGGATTTGAGCTGACCCCGGCAGTAGACAAAGCTGTTAACCGGGTGGTGGAAATGATGAAAGAAGAACTGGGTATAAAATAACCCCTGCAGTAGCTAATACTGAAACGGGCGGATTTTCACCGCCCTTTTTTTATGTCCGGAATATATTCAGGAAAGCCGTATATCCGCTATGATAGCCAGATGGTCCGATGCCAAGCTAACAATGGTATATGAATCTATATACTCTATTTCAGGCGAAGCCCAGATATAATCTATCCGCTGGTACAGGTCTGCTGAATGGTAAGTAAGGACAGATGTCTGCCCTTCCAGACTGTCAGAAAGACCAGCCTGCCGCAGTAAACCTATCTCCTCCGAATCCGGTTCAGCATTAAAATCACCCAGTATTATAGTTGCAGGAGCATTATCCCAAAAATCTGCCAGCTCCCCTGCCTGAATAAGGCGCACATCTCCTTCTTCAGGTACATGATGCAAATGGGTAGCCGCCAGATACAGATACCTGCCGCCCAAATCCAGCACTGCATTCAGATAGCCCCGTTTGATAGGCAATTCTTCACTTTCCAGACTGACATTATGGGTATCCAGAATGGGGTATTTTGACAGTATGGCATTACCCCAGTATTCACCGGCCGTAGCCCCAAAAGCAGAGTACATATTCAGCCGCTGGGAAAGCCACTCAAGCATATCCACCCGTCCGCTTATCACCCAGCCGCGGGAAATCTCCTGTAAAGCCACCACATCCGCCCCGCTGTCTTCAATCACCCTTGCCAGAGCTTCCATATCCAGCTTACCCTGAGTATTAAACCCGTTATGTAAATTATAAGTCATAATCCGCAGACTGCCCTCAAATTGAGGGGGAGACGGAGGTGTTTTATATGTAAGCAAACCTAAAAGAGGCAGAGTCAAAAGCAAAACTGACATGGCCGGTAAAATGAACCTGTCACTCTTGAAATCCAGCAGAGGCAGGCTCTCCCGCCCGGAATACAGGGCCAAACCCACCACTATCAGTCCGGCTACCAGCTCCAGAACTGTATTGTCATACGGCACAGCCACCTGATAGACAGCGTAATATCCCAGCAGCAATATAACGAATACAAGCATACCCAGACCGCTAGGCAGATTCAGACTTTCAGAATGCCCGTCAGCCTTCCTGCCGCCAATATAGCGGAGAATCACCCCAAACAGGAGTACCACTGCCAATTGCCCCAGTACCTGCTGGATAAGGCTTACAAAAGCCACTCCATCAGAAATACCGGTCAGGGAGAGTATCAGGCACAGGCTGGATATCAGGGTAAGCAGCCGGATGTGTCTTTCAGAGAGTGACAATACCCAGAGTATACCTACTAAACCCAGTGAAAGCGCCCCTAGTACAAACATTGAAGCCACCGGACTGGAAAAACCGCTAAGAGCAGACAAACGGGCAATATTCCCGAAGACTACCAACTCTAAAAAGAGGAACGGCCCTATTGCCAGCCAGCCAAGGCCGTCATTACTGGCAGCCGGCCCCTCAGCCAGAGGCATATGCACCGTAAGCAAAAACAATAAAAAGCCCACCATTACAGCACTAACCAGCAAAGGAAAAAATGAAGGCTGGTTGAGCAGGTCATAGGTACCAAATCCGGCAGACAGGGCGGCATTCAGCAGTAATCCGAAGACAGCACCCGCCCCGAAATGCCCCACCGCAGACGGACCGCGCACCCGGGCACTATCCAGATAAACACACAGGAAAATACCGAAAAGAGACAATCCCAAAGCGGAACAGACAAAATTTAAAAGAGGCTCGGAAAAACCTATCTGGGCCAGCAGGCTGAGTATACCCACTCCACCAGCACTAAAAATAATGGCTTTGTAACTGCATAAAAAACGGCGCAGGGGTTTGGCCAAAAATGACAGGCTGAAAACAGTCAGGGCTATTAACCCCAGCACTCCTGCCCCCTGCCCGAAGCGGTCTCCCAATATCCAGGTCATACCCGAACCGAATAAAGGAAACAAACTTATCGCCAGTGTAAAAACCAGCGCCGGCAATAAAAATTCCACTGCACCCGGTTTTTCTTGAAAAAATTTTTTCATGCCTGCTATACCTCACTTCCCAATAAAGGTTGACCAGTTGAAAGCATTTATATTAAAAGCCTTTATTCTGCCAGCTTTACCTTTACAACCGCCCTTTCCAGAGCGCTTGCGTTTATCAGCACCCGTTCTTTAAAACCGAAAATCCCGGCCAGCAGGCGGTCAGGAAATACCTCCCGGCGGGTATTGTAAAAAGTAGCTATAGAGTTATAGTAATCACGGGCCAGAGCTATCCGTGACTCGGTAGCCGCCAGTTCCTCCTGTATCTTCAGGAATAAAGTGTCCGCCTTGAGTTCGGGGTATCTTTCCATATTAAAAACCAGTATGGCAGACGCACCCTGAATATCTTTGGGGTATTGCCCGTTTACTTTTGAGATAGTGCGTACTTCTGCCAGCATCTCCTGAAGTTCACGCTCGTGTTTACCGAAACCCTCCACACTTTTTGCCAGATTGGGTATCAGGTCAAAACGGCGTTTCAGTTGAATATCCACCTGGGCGTATCCCTGGCAAACCCTGTTCCTTAGCCCCACCAGACTGTTATACCCTGCCCACAGCCAGCCAAACAGCCAGCAAATCAGGTAAAGCCCAAGCCACAAAACTGCAACCCCAAAATCAGGGTTGAAACCGGAAGTACTTTCTTGAGACAGCAGCAGGCCGCTCCCCGAAGCCAGCAGCAAACCCAGCCCTACCCAAAACCAGAACCAGCCGCTGTAAGTGCGGCTTATCTGCTTTTCGGTGCGGGTGGAAATCACGTACAGGGGGGCAGATTTATCCTTGGCTATCTCCGGGGCAACTATATCCTGCCGTTCTCTGGATTGACCCATTATGTAAAGCCCTGCATGCAGAGGGATAGCTTCTTCGGTAAAACGGCGCTGATGGTCGGAGTTTGGTATACTCGCTTGCGGGCCTTTGGCATAATACAGCGGGTCATTTTGACCGCAGGTCCGGTTAAACAGGTTTTTCGGCTGAATATCTGCACCCTCCGGCTGAATAAGGATAATCCCCGTTTCGTCTTTAAGATAAAACGGCTGCATCTCTTTGCCGGAAGCCACCTGTGTCCAGCCGCTTTCCTGGCGGGTACGGAACTGGACATGTCCCTTGGCATCGGTAAAACTTTCAGTCACCATGCGCGACCAGCGTTCCTCTACCTTGTAGTAGTAATAAACACACTGCTCGGCGGAAAGAAAACCGGTAAAAGGTTTTTCACTCTCGGCAGTGCCTTTAAGCTCAACCAGCCCGATAAACACTCCATGGGTACGCGAGGTGGGAATATCATCTACCAGCCGTTTGCGGCGCATAGTCCGAAATGCCAGCGCCAGAGCTGCCAGACCAAGTACAAAAACCAGATAACCCCAAATCTGAAATTCCATCAGCCTATCCCCCATCCAAAGGTTTATACGGTCTTTATAATAACATACCCGCCTTTCAGGCGGATAAAAGCCAGCCCGGATAGTATTTTAAATATTACCGCAGGCTGATTTTTCAGTTAATATTTTACACAACAGTGTTATACCAGTATACTGTGAGGACTATCCCATAAATTTCGACAAGGAGTTAATAAGGTCCTGATGACTATCAAAATAGTAACTGACAGCACAGCTGATTTACCGGCTGATATAGTAAAAAATCTGGGTATTACGGTTGTACCTCTGTATGTCCATTTTGGAAACGAAGTATTCCGTGACGGAGTGGATATAAACAAGGAAACTTTCTTTGACCGGCTGGCCCACGGCGGTATTCACCCCAAAACTTCCCAGCCCAGCCCCGAAGATTTTGCCAACGTTTACCGCGAACTGGCCAAAGATAACGCCACCGGCATTGTATCCATACACATTTCTTCCAAATTCAGCGGCACTTACCAGTCTGCGATGGAGGGTGCCAAAATCTCAGGGGTAAGCTGCCCGATAGAGGTTATAGATTCCCGCCTGCTTTCCATGGGCATGGGGCTTGTTATAAAGGCCGCCGCCATTGCCTCCCGTTCAGGCAAAAAACTGGGTGAGGTTGTGGAAGACTGCAAAAACAATATCCCCAAGATAAAACTGATGGGATTTTTTGATACCCTGCGTTACGTTCAGGTAGGCGGACGGCTGGGCAAAGCCAAAATCCTGATGGGCTCCCTGCTGGGTGTTAAACCTGTTCTGACAGTGGCAGACGGAGAATACCAGCCCTGCGGGCGGGTTCGCAATACCGGCAAAGGTCTGGAACGCTTGGTGGAATTTGCCAAAACAGGGAAAAATATCGTAGATATGAGCGTAATCCATTCCACCACTCCGGAAACCGCCCATAAACTGGCTGAGATGCTTAGTGATATTTTCCCCAAAGACCAAACCATCATTGCCCAGCTGGGCGCGGTCCTAGGCACTCACGGCGGACCCGGCACTCTCTGGGTGGCCTATAAAGAAGCCTGATAATCATATAATAGATACTGTATTTAATTGAGGGGGGTTATTCCCCCCTTTTTATATTATCCGAACGGCCTGCACATGCTATAATTTAAATACAGGGAATCTTCTTTCGCACCCCCTGAGCTACCCAACACGCAGGGAGGGTCAAATGAGCTTTGCAGCTATATTTTCCATAATTGCCGGGGTGCTGGTTATTTTTCAGTGGAGGGAAAACCTTAACCGGCGGGCAATCCAAGACCCCAACAAGGGTTACAAGGTCAGATGGGGTACTTACGAGCTTACACTCCGCTCGGCTGCCGAATTTGCCACCGCCCTTATGCTTATTCTGGCTGGCACAGGTTTGCTGTCTGAGCAGAGCTGGGGGGAAAGTATCTATCTGCTGGCAACCGGCATGTTCATCTATTCAGCCGTAAACAGCCCCGGTTACTTTGTCCAGCAGAAAAACTGGGCCGTGGTAGCCGTTTATGCCATAGCCCTGGAACTGGCCATACTGGGGGTAATACTCTTCCTATAGGTTTGAAATATATTTCAAACTCCCAAGCTATAGTTTAAACCCGCTCTTGGCCGTCCATAGTGCCTGAATTCAAAGTATAGGGGGCAGACCTCACGGTCTGCCCCTTTTGCATATATATTATGACCGGGATATAGCTCCTTCCAATTCATCCAGCAGAGGGTGCTGGTATTTTTCAATATCCCCGCTGTCACACAAAGCCGCCAGAGCTGGATCCAAAGGCATTTGCCCTATAAAAGGCACGCCTATTGACTTTGCCAGTTCCTCCCCATGCCCTGTTCCGAAGACTTCAATCTTTTTATCCAGTTCGGGGACTTTCAGGTAAGCCATATTCTCCACTAAACCGATAATGGGTTTCCCCATTTTCTCCGCCATACTGACAGCCTTTCGGGCTACCATCTCCACCAAACCTTGCGGAGTAAATACCACCAGAATACCCGAAATAGGAAGCGACTGTAATACCGTCAGGGATGCATCACTGGTTCCGGGAGGCAAATCAACTACCATATAATCCAGCTCGCCCCAGAGCACATCATCCCAGAACTGGTTAATCATCTTGGAAATAAGAGGCCCGCGCCAGATAACAGCGTCATCCTGATTGGTTAATAACAAATTGGTAGAAACCAGAGAAATACCCGCACGGGATTGAGCCGGCAAAATAGCTTCCTCATTTCCCGCAAGGTGCTGGTTTGCACCAAACATTTTGGGTATGCTGGAACCGGTTATGTCAGCATCTAGTATACCCACCCTGTATCCTTGCCGGTTTAAGGCCACTGCACACAGACCGGTTATAAGTGATTTGCCTACACCGCCCTTGCCGCTCATAACGGCTACTACTTTCTTAACATGGTTGAGTTCATTTAAGGGCACGGAAATATATTCAATCTCCAGCGTTTGTTTATTAAGCAGCGGCTTTAGACACAGGCTTATATCCTGCCGCAAAATTTGCTGGCTGCTTGCTGATAAACCGGCTCCGGCTACACTTATTTTTATTTTATCGGGCTTAACCTCAATATCCCGTAAAAGATTAAGGTTTGCCAGTGTGCGTCCGCTGGCGGCTACATTTATTTTACCCAGAGTTTCCCTTATTTCAGGCTCAATAGACATAATTTATACATTCCCCTGCATATTTTATTTAAACCATACATTAACACTGCCAAATTCGCTAACCAAGCTTACTCGCTTTCTTAGAGGAACCACCCCCGCTAATAAAACTTCAATTTGCAGTCTAAAGATTGCTTTGTTATTATGAGCATATGCCCATTAGTAATATTATACCAATATAAAAGGAGCGTCAACGCGAGCAAATTTGGCAAACGCCAAACGTATTTCACCCACTGTCATACCAAATACATCCTGAAAAACTGTGCCCTATTATTTATGACAGCAAAAGTATACCCGAATAAATTGACAACAAGGTTATATCTTATTATACTCTAACAGGTGGTACTAGTACCTTAGGACTAGTACTCTTTGCGCCAGTAATTTAATACACGCCTCACAATATCTATCAACCCTAATCTCCAGAGCAGCCAAACTTAACAAGATATCTTGTAAGATAAGTATAAACTAGGGCAGGAGTAAGCGATGACAGATAAAGGCAAAAAAGGAACCACCCGGTCAACCCACCCGCCCACACGCAGGGATTTTATAAAAAGTTCCGGCGGCGTGCTGGGACTAGCGGCAATAACCAAGCTGGACGAACGCACTCAAAATTTTTCGGCAGCTGTGGCACCACCCTCTACAGTAAGCTTCCCTCCTGAAGAAACAGCCTTTATCCCCAACTCTACCAAGGAAGACCCGTTAATCCGCATGCAGGCAGAACTTCGCCGGGCAATGCAAAAACCGGCCGCAGAACGCCACTGGGCTATGGTAATCAACCTGCGGAAGTGTGTCGGCTGCCATGCCTGCACCGAAGCCTGTGTTTCAGAAAACAAGCTCCCTCCGGGGGTAATATACCGTTTCGTTATGGACGAGGAAATAGGCCAGTACCCAAACGTTTCCAGACGCTTCACTCCCCGTCCCTGTATGCACTGTGACAATCCCCCTTGTACCCAAGTCTGCCCGGTGGGTGCTACCTTTAAACAGGCAGACGGGACAGTGGTTATTGACTACCAGCGCTGTATAGGCTGCCGTTTTTGCATCGTAGCCTGTCCCTATACCGCCCGAACTATGGATTACGGTGACAACTATCTGGAAGACGAACCTGAAGATTCCGGCCTGGTGCTGGGTTATGAGCAAGGCGGAGTCTGGCAAAGCGCCTCCAATTTTGAATATGGCAACGAACATTCGCGCACACCCAAACGGGATTCGCCTATCGGCAATGCCCGCAAATGCCATTTCTGCCTGCACCGTCTGGAAAAGGGCATGTTGCCGGCCTGTGTTACCACCTGTATCGGCCGGGTAAACTACTTCGGTGACTCCAATGACCCCGACAGTCTGGTTTCGGAACTTATAGCCAATCCGGGCATTATCCAGCTTAAATCAGAGTTGGGCACTGACCCCTCAGTTTATTATTTATTTTAACGGGAGGAGTAAGGTAAACCATGAATTGGAAAAGGATAGCACTGGGTATATTGATCCTTTCCCTTGCTGCCGGAGTCTGGGGGTTCCTGATGCTCCTCAACAATGGTCAGCAGATGCTCGGACTGGGCAGTTTCGTAGTTTGGGGCTTGTGGATGGCACTCTATGTATTTTTTGCCAGTACCGCAGCCGGTATGTTTTTTATAGCATCTCTGGATCTGCTTTTTAAAGTCAAAACTTTTGCCGGTACCGGCAAAATATTCATGCTGGCTTCACTAGCCAGCTTGGGTGCAGGTCTGATCCATATTCTTATCAACGAAGGCCGCCCTGAACGGGTTATGAACGTATTTTTACACCCTAACTTTGATTCAGTGCTGGCTTGGTCCGTCTGGATTTATACCCTTATTGCCCTGGCTACAGCCGCAATTTTGCTGGTTCTATTTATACCTCAAAAACGCTTACCCTTCCGCAAAGAACCCGTAATAAAATGGCTGATGATTCTGGGCTTTCCGGTAGCGGTCATTGCCAGTGGTGCGGTAGGTTTTACCCTTAGCACCCAATCCTCCCACTCCTTCTGGAGTGTGGGGCTTTTCCCGGTACTCTTCCCCATCTTCGGTATGTCGGCCGGATTTGCTCTCTCGCGCATAATAGTCGCCTTGTATGGAGATAAAACCAGCCCCGGTTACCCGCGTCTGGCCAAAACCATGGCTATCTCCACCATCGCCCTGTTGCTCTCCATTACGTACATTATAGGTTCGGTTCTTTTTGTAGGCATATATGACGCCACCCCGCCGACTATTGAAGCCGCCAACTATATAATGTTCGGTCAATACTGGTATGGATTCTGGATAGTTCAGATAGGTCTGGGCATTGTGGTGGCTTTGGGTGCTTTGATAAAAGTCTTATCCAAACCTGGTTTATCCAAAAAACCTGCCTGGGGTCTTACCATAGGTGTGCTGGTACTACTGGGAGCGGCTGTAGCCCGTTTGAACTTTATCATTCCGGCCCAAATAGTGGCCGGGGCAGACTTTTTGTCCAGCCCCATCATAGATAGCAGATACATAGACAGTTATATCCCCACCCTGCCCGAATGGGCACTTTCAGCGGGCATTACTGCCGCCGTCATTCTGGCCTTTTACATTATTGCCAAGATGATGAAACTGATACCTGTCAGAATTGGAAATGAGGAAACCGGTGATGAATAAAGAAAAACCAGAAAAGAACCCCTCAGGCGGCATAACCCGGGCTAATTTTATAAAGGTTTCAGCTCTGCTGGGAGGAACTGCCCTGCTGTCCGGCTGCGACCTGGGTACAAAACCCAGACGGATACTGGGCAGCAGTGATTACCCTTTATCCAAGGCTGAAGATATTATCTACAGTACCTGCCAGCAGTGTGCCACCCAATGCAGTATAAAGGTAAAACTGATTGACGGCGTTATTGCCAAAGTAGACGGAAACCCGTTCAGTCCGTGGAATATGATGCCCCATCTGGACTACAAAACCCCGGTAACAACATCTGCCTTCACTGATGCAAGTATCTGCCCCAAAGGGCATTCGGGTGCCCAAACATCATATGACCCGTTCCGTCTGGTAAAAGTAATAAAACGTGACGGCCCCCGAGGCTCCAACAAATGGATAAGCATTCCCTTTGCCCAGGCAATAGATGAAATAGCCAACGGAGGCAAACTGTTTTCAAACGTGCCCGGTGAAGAAAACCGGACAGTTGAAGGTTTAAAAGATATCTGGGCACTGCGTTCCCCCGAAATAACAAAAGCCATCAAGAATGATATAACCGCTATCTGGGCTGAAAAAGACGCAACCAAAAAGTCAGCTCTGGTTGCGGTTTTCAAAGAGAAGCATAAAGATTATCTGGATAAATTTATAGACCCCAACCACCCTGACCTGGGGACGAAGAACAATGGCTTCTGCTTTATGTTCGGGCGGACACAGGGTGGACGGGTAGATTTCATCAAGCGTTTTACAAATGACGCCATGGGCTCTGTAAATGCTCACGGGCATACCGCCGTCTGCCAGGGTAGCCTTTTTCAATCAGCCAAAGCCCTAAGTGCCCAGTTTGATTCCGGCACGGGGTCATTTTCAGAAGGCGAAAAGTTTTACTGGATGGCCGACATAGGCAAGAGTGAATTTGTTATTTTTACCGGAGCGTCCCCCTTTGAGGCCAGCTTTGGCCCGACCAGCCGCTCCATGCGGATAAGTGAAGGCTTGGATACAGGACGAATGAAATATGCCGTAGTTGACCCGCGTTTCTCCAAAGCCGCTTCCAAGGCATGGAAATGGCTTCCGGCCAAACCCGGTACTGAAGGGGCACTGGCACTGGCTTTAATCCGCTGGATATTTGATAACAGCCGCTATGACGCCAGATATCTGGCAAATGCCAACAAAGCCGCCGCTGATGCAGACGGAGAACCTACCTGGAGCGGTTCCAGCTGGCTGGTGAAGATAGATGCCGCCGGCAGAGCTGCCAGACTGCTAAGGGCTTCGGATATCGGTTTGGAACAGGGCAATTTCAGCTTTGATACTCCGCTGGTTATGAAACAGGGTCAGTTTACCCGGTTTGATCCCAACGATAAAGTAAATGCAGTTGAAGGTGAGCTTCTGGTAGATACCACTGTAAACGGTTTGCGGGTGAAAAGCAGCCTGCAAATACTCCGTGACGAAGCTTCCAGCCATACGATAGAGGAATGGGCGGAAATCTGCGGAGTAAAGGCAGATGACCTTGCCGAAATAGCCAGTGAATTTACCAGCCACGGCAAAAAAGCGGCGGCAGATATCCACCGGGGTGTCAGCCAGCATACCAACGGTTTTTACAACTCCCTTGCCTGGTGGAACCTGAATATGCTGATAGGCAACTATGACTGGCAGGGCGGCATGCTAAAGGGCTCTGCCTATGATATCAAGGGCGGCAAAGCCGGCGGGCCGTTCAATCTGGGACAAATGAGACCCGGTGCGCTTACACCCTCCGGAGTAAACATTGTCAGACACGGAAATATCTACGAAGATACCACTCTTTACCAGAGCACAGGTTACCCGGCTAAGCGAAACTGGTATCCCCTTTCGGAAGATATTTATCAGGAGGTTATTCCTTCTGCCGGAGATGCCTATCCCTACCCTATCAAAGCCCTTTTCCTGCACATGGGTTCACCTGTTTACGTAGTCCCAGCCGGGCATACTGCTCTGGAATTCCTGACGGACCCGGAGAAACTGCCCCTGCTGGTTGTTACCGACATTGTCGTAAGTGAAACCTCCATGTATGCAGATTACATTTTCCCGGATCTGACCAACATGGAACGCTGGGAATTTGCCGGCAGCCAAAATACTATTCCCTTCAAATCCCAGCCGGTCAGGCAACCCGCCATTGCCCCTTTGGTGGAAACAGTAAAGGTTTTCGGTCAGGATATGCCCCTGTCCATGGAAACCATGCTGCTGGGTCTGGCGGAAGAAATGGGTTTGCCGGGATTCGGGCCTGACGGGCTGGGACAAGGTATACCCCTTAGCCACTTTGATGACCTCTACCTGAGAATGGCTGCCAATCTGGCCTTCGGGGAAAAAGCTGACGGCTCTGATGCAGTACCTGATGCAGACGAAGAAGAAATACGAATATTTACCCAAGCCAGACGCCATATGCCGGATAATATTTATAACCTTGAACGCTGGAGCAGTTTGGCAGGCGAAAACTGGCCAAAAGTTGTATACATGCTGAACCGGGGCGGCCGCTTCCAGGACTATGAAGGGGGTTATCCTGCCGATCAGCAGCTGGGCAACAAATATGGCCGCCTGTTCAATGTGTTTTTGGAAAAAACCACCGAAGTTAAAAATTCGCAAACGGGTGAGTCCATTCCCGGTCATGCCTGCTACATTACGGCTGGACGTGACTGTTACGGACAGGAACTGAATGACGAAAAGAACGGATATGACCTGAGCTTAATCACTTACAGAGAGATTGCACGCACCCCCACCACCGCCAGCAACTATTATCTGAACCCCCTGCTGCCGGAAAACACTATCCTTATTAACCAGCAGGATGCAGACAGGTTGGGGCTGACTGAGACAGATATAGTCAGGGTGGTTTCCGAGAGCAATCCGAAGGGTGTCTGGAACCTGCGGAATGGCCAGGAGTGGCCCATGAACGCCAAGCTCAGCATTATGCAGGGTATCCGCCCCGGAGTGATAGCCTTTTCACTGGGGTACGGCCACTTTGCCTACGGCGGACTGGATATTACCATTGACGGCCAGTTGATTCCGGGCGAGACAAAACGAACCAAGGGTGTAAACGCCAACGCCGCCATGAGGGTAGACCCGCACCTGAAAAATACCTGTCTGGTTGATACCGTTGGGGGCAGTGCCGTTTTTTACGATACCAAGGTCAGACTGGAAAAAGTTAATACCTAACCAAAGCACGAGGAGGCTAGCTGTGAACACATATTTAAACCCTGAAAAAAACCGTATCCCTACAGGCCTGACCCTGGCAGTCATAGGTTCTGTATGGGGGCTTCTGGAAATGGCGCTTGGCGGTTTCCTGCACGCAATCCATTTTGCCAATCAAGGGGCAGTTATGGGCGGTCTGGCTATATCCCTAATGGCCATATTCCTGAGCATTACCAAGAAACCTGCCCTTGTCCCCCTGCTGGGCATTATTGCGGCATCTTTCAAACCCTTCTCTGCTTTTATTTTCGGCGAACCGGTATTTTCCGCTTACGTAATCAACCCCGCCATAGCCATTATAATGGAGGCTGTTGCCTTCGGGGCTATTGCTTTTATCTTCAAAAAGGCTATGGAAAAGCATCTTTTCGCCCAGATAACCACCGGTTTTCTGGCAGGGGCTTTGGGTATAGTATTATATGCCGTTATTGCCTCGGTATTCGGTCTGGGCAAATGGCCTATGCTTGATATGGCCGGCAAGCTAGACACCATCGTAAGCACCGGCTTGCCGGTTGCCTTGGCCGGTACTATTACTCTTGCAGCCGGATACTATCTGGGTAAATTCGGTATGCCCAAACTGGCAAATTTCAAAACTAACTATCCCCGCCTGTACTACGTAACTTCAGCAGCTGCGGTAGTATCGTGCTGGGTTATTCCGGCAGTATTTCATCTGGGAGCTTAGGTGAACCTTATTATCACCGGAGAGGTGGGCAGCGGTAAAAGCTCACATTGCCAAAGATATGCTAAACACCTGCAGGAGTGCGGTTTTAAAACCGGTGGTGTGATTTGCCGGCCTGTGTTTCAGGAAACAACCAAAACCGGTTACAAGGTTACCGATATCCGCACTTCTGCAGAGACTATTTTCAGCCTTACCCACCCCCCGGCTGAATTCACGGGAGAAAAGGTTGGCAAGTACTCTATCTGCCAAAGCGGCCTTTCTTTTGCCGGCAAAGCCATACAGGAGGCTATCCAAACCGGTTGCACGGTTATATTCCTTGATGAAATAGGTCACTTGGAGATAGCCGGCAAAGGGCTGGCTGAACACGCCCGTCTAGCTTACCAAAAGGCACCTCATACCATATCTGTAGTCCGCAAGTCTCTGCTTTCAAAGTTTCTGGCAGCCTTTGCACCAGACAAGTCCAACAACATTTTTGTAATACAGGACACTCAGACTGACACAGATATACACACACATTATTTTGAAAATAGGGCTGACACAGTTGATATCAGCTGCATTATACTGGCAGGTGGTAAAAGCACCCGTTTGGGCAGCAATAAAGTAACCGCCACCTTAAACTCGCAAACTCTGCTTGAAAGGGCTATAGCCAACCTTGCCGGTTACGGAGATGAAATTTTGGTGGTTACTGCTTACAGCAAAACAGATGACAAAACCCGGCAGCTTGCCGGTATCAAAATAATACAGGATATCCTGCCGGATAAAGGGCCGCTAGCCGGTATTTATAGCGGTCTCATGGCGTCAAATTCCCCGCTAAATTTGGTAATAGCCTGTGACATGCCCTTTATTAACCGGCCACTCCTTGAATACATGAGAGCACAGGCTGAAGGTTACGAAGCTGTAGTACCCAGACTGGCGCAAAGACCCGAACCCCTCCATGCAATCTACTCCAAATCAGCCGGTGAAAAAGCCCTTGGGCTAATAAATGAGGGCAAATTTGCAGTAAGTGACCTGCTGGCTTGCCTGAAAACAAGATATATAGAAGAAGCTGAGATAAACCGCTTTGACCCTGAACACCGCAGCTTTTTCAATATAAACCGCCCGGAAGATCTGGAAAAAGCCAGAAATATAGCAGAAACCAAATCTATATAGCCGTATTTAGCTAAAACCTGATTCTTCAAAACCTGCCGTCCCCTTACCGAAAGTAATCCCGCTACTCCCGCCAACCAAATTCAATTGCGATTCGCCTATGCAACTTTTAATCTAAAGAGCCGTCCCATTGAGCACAAGAATATATTATAATTAGATGGTTATAAAAATATTGTGCACAGGAGGATACAATGCCAGAGTTTGGATCACCCTTTTCCGGAATGGCTAAAGGCCAACCCCTAAGTAACGAAGAGCTTATACGGGCGATAAGATTTATGGTAGCAGCCGAATATGAAGCGATACAGCTTTATATGCAACTAGCCGAATCCACTACCAACAGGCTAGCCATAGAAGTACTCCGGGATATTGCCAATGAAGAAAAGGTGCACGCCGGTGAATTTCTCAGACTCTTAAAGGAACTTGCCCCTGACGAAGAGAATTTTTACGCTGATGGAGCAAAGGAAGTCGAAGAGGAAATAGAGAAACGCAAGAACAAATAACTGACCTTGTGCAGTAATAATTTGTTTCTGTGTGAGTTAGTCAATAGCTTCACTACTGACAGGTTTTAAGGCCTTCATTCAGTATATGCTGGGGTGCGGTGTACTGTAGTGAACATAAATTATTGCTTTTAAGCACCCGGAATATATAAATGGGTAGAAATCAAAACTCCACCCATTTATATACTCCACAGTCTGCAGCCTTATCAACAACTCTCTCCATTAAATCAAGTTAAAACCTGAACCATTGGCATTCAGCCTTCCGGAAAGGTTTTTGAAATTAGTTAAATGGTAGGTTTTAGCTTGGGGCTGTTCGTGAGAACCCGATGTAGTTAAATGGTAAGAAAGCATTCATTTTTGGCTACCGACAGCGCTTTTAGCTTTATGGTGGAGCTGGGGTGGCAGTAGATAGAACTCTTAAGGAATTTGTTCTTACTTTTAGCATCAATCTGCAGCGGTATTAGCCAAGTAAAAGCGCATTTATTAATAGAATAGAGCTTGTTATGAGACTAGATTTTTGAAGAAACATTTTCAAGGCAATAACCTTTGCCAAGTTTTGTGACAATAACAACAGGATTTTGATGGTCTGTTTCGATCTTTGAGCGTAAACGATTAATGTATACCCTCAATGCTTCAATTGCACCATCGTATTCTTCCCCCCAAATCGCCTCTGATAGCTCTGAGAAAGTGGCTAGTTCTGGTGAATTCTTAAGGAGAATTCCTATAATGATACTTTCCGTTTTAGTTAAAATAATCCTTTTTGATTTATTAAATAATTCACCAGATATTGGATTGAAGGAGAGTGTTCCCTTTACGATCGGAGATCCAAGATTATGTGAGTTTCTGCGTATCAGTGCCTTAACTCGAGCAATAAGTTCGAGCTGACCGAACGGTTTTACAACATATTCATCTGCTCCGAGCTGAATGCCTTTCACAATATCCTGCTCACTGTCTCGCACAGATGTTATGAGAATGGGGACATCGGAAAATTTCCTGATTTCTTTTATAACATCGAATCCAGAAATATCTGGTAGCCCTATGTCCAATATTACAATATCGGGAGTTTCTTGTTCTGCTAAGTCTATAGCCTGTTCTCCTGTGCTGGTTGTTATAATCTGACAATTAGGCCAGCCTATGCCAAAAGCAAAGCAAATGTATTCGATAATCCCGGAGTCATCTTCTACTAAAAGTACTTTCATACACCTATCCTACTTGAAATGGTAGCGTGAATGAAACACGGGTACCTTTATGGACTCTGCTTGAAAGAGAAATCGTACCGCCATGTAGATTAACCAGCATTTTTGTCAGAGATAAACCCATTCCAAACCCGCTGAGATTATCTTTACTCCGCAGATTAACACTGTATGGTTCAAAAATTACCTTTTGATCTTTCATAGGGATACCGCAACCATTATCCTCAACCGTGATTATTTCTGTAGTGCCAATAACATCACTTGTTATTCGTATTTGTCCGTTGGGTTTAGTGAATTTTATTGAATTGCTAAGCAAATTATCAATTATTTGTATCAATCGGTCTTCATCTGCCCATAAAATGCTGGGGGCGGATTTTATTTCCAATTCGATTTCAAGACCATGTTTCTTCGCTTCAAGTTGCCTTTGGGAAACAATATCTTGCAGTAGACCAGATATATCAACAGCTTTTGGCTTAATTTGAAGTATTCCGATCTCACCTTTGACAAGATCGATTAAATCCGAAATTCTTTTATCGAGTTTTTTTGTACTTAGTAAACAATTCCTTGCTAATACCTTTAATTTAGGATCATTAACTAAAGATTTTGAGAGGATTTCGCTAAGCCCCAAGAGAGATGTTATGGGTGTTTTCAATTCATGTATCATGCCTCGGACAAATGCCTTATTAGTTTGAAGTCTTTGTTTGGCTTCATTGTATTGCTGTTTTAAGTGACTTTCCAGGGATTTTCTTTCACTGATATTCCTGTACACGCTGAAAGCAGAAACTTTTTTGTTATATTTACTCAGACTTACGGTTAACTCTGTTGGATACCTTTCACCAAATTTCGTGATACAGACTGTTTCAAAACACAGTTTTGAATTTGTGTTCAGGGTTTTCACACGTTCTATATGCTTCGTCATTTGGTCAGGTGCTGCGATTTCGGCAGGTGACATTTTTAGAAGTTCTGCTTTAGTATATCCTAACATTTTACATAAACTTTTATTCACCAAGAGGTATTTCCCTGATTCAATTGGTATACAAGAACAATCAACTATTGCCAATCCATCAATGCAATGATCAAAAAAGTATTGGAAGGGATCTTTTTGCTTATCTTTACGATTTTCAATTTTCATAACAAATATTCTCATAATGATTTTAAGTTTATTCTGGAATGAACTAACTAAGACACAGCCGTTGTATTAAATAGCCTCAAGGTATGGACCTAACAAAAAGTTATCCCTGAAAATTATTGGTTTTTACAGTTAATTGCATTCAGCGTTTATATTCGCTTGATTGGTATAAATTATCTGGAAAGTATAACTAAAATATATTATATACCAAAGAATTACTAAATCGTATTACCATTTTGTAATGTATTCGGCGTTATAAGTTAGCAGAATGTAATCCCCTATCTGATATCGTTTAAGAAATAATCAGGAGGAGGAGTTATGTCTGAATTTCATTCTACCATTTCACGCCGAGATTTTATGAAAGCGGTGGGTCTAGCAGGTGCAAGCATTGGAGTAGCAAGTGCTGTTAGTCCTGTTTTTCATGATCTGGATGAAGTCTCAAGCAGTGCACCCGCAACATGGAAGCGCCCTTGGTATGTCAAGCAAACAGATGAACCTACGATGGAGATTGATTGGGATAAGCTTGAGCGATACGATGTACGCAAATCTATTGTTATCGATCCGCAAGAGGCACAGCAATTACAACAAGCGCAATGGAACCGTTGGGATCAAGGCACATTAGATAATAAACCTGGATATCGGATGCGGGATAGATCCCTTAGTCAAACTTGTTGGCTTTATCAAGGCGGCAGTTTAACCTATAGCAGCTGGACCGGTCCGGTAATGAATGCGTTGTTTTATAGAGAATTTGAATCTGATGCGAGATGGGCAGCCCTACCCAAATGGGAAGCTACACCAGAGGAAAACAGTAAAACACTTCGTGCCGCTTTAGTACATCTTGGCGCTTATCAGGTGGCTTTCCTGCCGCTTGATGCAAAAACCAAAAAGCTTATACTGTCTTATGGCACAATGTCTACACCAATCTTACAATCTGGTGCCAGGGAAATAGTATTCGAAGATGTAGATAAAGGTTACGAAACTACTACTAAAATAGTTATCCCTAACAAATGTAAATGGGCTATTGTCTATACAGTTGCACAATCAAATGAACTTTCAAGACGCACGACTACACCCTTAGGAGTTGCTGGTTTTGCGAGAGGATACTCTGACTTAATTATCATGGAAGGCTTTACCCAGCAATTTTTGAAAGGCCTCGGCTATCAGGGGTTAGCCGGAAATACATTTAATGCAATGGTTACTGGATTTGGGGTTCTCAGTGGACTTGGTGAATCTTCCCGTGCCAGTTTTATGATATCGCCGGAATATGGTGCAACAGTAAGACAGTCAACTGTGGTCTTTACTGATTTGCCATTAGCACCTACAAATCCTATAGATGCGGGTATGTTTAAATTTTGCAGCACTTGTAAGAAATGTGCTGAAGTTTGCCCCTCATCTTCGATAAACAAAGCATCCGAACCTTCTTGGGATTGCGTGACAGGCCCTTGGAATAATCCTGGTATAAAAGGTTTCAAGAACAACTATGCATCGTGTTTTAAGTACTGGTTACAAGGTGATACGTTTGGCTGTGGTATATGCCAGGGTTCTTGTGTTTTCACAAAATTTGATGATGCGGCTATCCATGAGGTTGTTAAGGCCACTGTGGCAAGCACTCCTTTGTTTAACGGATTCTTCCGCACTATGGATGATTTCTTCGGGTATGGGATGCGAGATGATATGGACTCATGGTGGGACGAAGAACGACCAGGAAATCTTAGGCGTTACTAGATTTTTAACAAATATTTAAGGAGATATTTATATGTGGGTAATCATTGGGTTTGTTTTGGGTATATTATCCTATTGGCTAGTTAATTGGACCAAGAATAAAGGATTAGCCTTGAATTGGTATGAATGGGTAATCGGAATAATCGGTCTGTTTTTGCTCGTATTCACATTACAAAATTTTCTGGGAAGCTTCACCGAACTAGAGCCAAAGGCGGCATATTTCTTCCTTCTGGTTACTGGTTTGCCAGCGGTAATATTGCTTGCACTTACATGGCAATTGGTAATTAGAAGAGT
Organism: Dehalococcoides mccartyi CG5; assembly: GCF_000830885.1. Lineage (NCBI taxonomy): Bacteria > Bacillati > Chloroflexota > Dehalococcoidia > Dehalococcoidales > Dehalococcoidaceae > Dehalococcoides > Dehalococcoides mccartyi. The sequence continues at coordinate 82,322 of NZ_CP006951.1, read as the reverse complement.
CAAATAACTGTAATTTGGACTGCAAAAGTCATACGAAAAGAGGGGGAAGCTAGCTTCCCCCTCTACTTTTATTCGAATTTCCAATTATACACAGCCGCAATATCATAAATCTCATCTTAAAATATGTTTATGTACGGGGAGATATATAGATATGAAGTTAGTTTTTGTTGATCCTGATCAAAATGCTACTGAATATTTCAAGCTATCCCTTAAGGCATCAAATCCGGAAGATACCGTACTATCTGTCGGCACTGGTAATGAAGCTCTGGATGTGCTAGAGAATCAATTCCCTGATTTACTAATAAGCGAATTAACACTCAGTGATATGGATGGTTTTCAGCTAATTAAGCAAGTAAGGCTTTTTTCACATATTCCCATTATTATATTGACCTTGATTCATGATGAATCTTCTATCATTAAAGCACTAATGCTGGGGGCTGATGAATATTTGGTTAAACCAGTACGACCACTTGAGTTGATTGCACGTACAAGGGCTATCATTCGTAATCAGCAAAATAATAATAATGATATTATCTTAAGTGCCGGTCCATTTTATCTGGAAACATCTAAACTCAGCTTAAAATACAATCGTAAAAATATACCCCTGACCCATACTGAATGCCAGATATTAGGTAAGCTGATGGATGAATTCAAGCATCCGGTTACTTATTCTAACTTAGCGAATGAAATATGGGGTGATGAGCTTGATAATGCGAGGTGTTGTCTTAGGGTGTGACCTGCCCCCATTAGTTGTACCACTTGTTAAGTTAGTACAGCGCTCATTACGGCCTCTGGAGCCGGTGGTCTGTAACCCAATGCGCTGTGCGGGCGTATTTGATTGTAGTCTTTCCTCCATTCTTCAATCAATACTTTTGCCTCGGTAAGGGTAAAAAATATTTCCCGGTTGAGCAGTTCGTCTCTCAGTTTCCCGTTGAATGATTCTATGTAACCGTTCTCCCAGGGGCTTCCCGGCTCAATGAACAAAGTATTTACACCGATCCTATTCAGCCATTTCCTGATTTGCTTGGCCGTGAATTCCGGGCCGTTGTCCGACCTGATGTTTTCCGGGATGCCTCTCAAGAGGAATAGCTCGAACAGCTTATCAATGACCTCCTGGGAGGTGATCCGCCGGCCAATCTTCATCGCCAGGCACTCGCGAGTGTACTCATCAATGATATTCAATATCCGGAACGCCCGGCCGTTTACCGTCCTCTCGGCCACGAAATCGTAGCTCCAAACATGATCCTTATGCTCGGGGCGCAACCTGATGCAGGAACCATCATTTAGCCATAGTCTACCGCGCTTGGGTTGCTTCTGGGGCACCTTCAGCCCTTCCTTTCTCCAGATCCGTTCGACTCTTTTGTGATTCACTCTCCAACCAGCTATTTGCAAAATCGCCGTGATTCTCCGATACCCGTATCGTCCGTATTTGCTGGCCAGTTCAATTATTCGTAGCGTAAGCTTCGCTTCGTCGTCGGTAATCGATTCTTTACGGCGCTGTGTTGATCTGGCTTGACCCAGCACCTGACAAGCCCGTCTTTCAGAGATTCCAAGGCTGATACGCACTTTGGCTATCACTTGTCGCCTTTGGGACGGGCTTAGGAGTTTCCCCGGGACGCCTCCTTCAATATGGCCTTATCGAGTGAAAGATCGGCCATGACCTGCCCCCGATAGTGATACCATTTTTTAAGTTAGTACAGCGCTCATTTGGTCTTGCCCCACTTTCAGTACCAAGTATAGAGAGACTTTTATGGTTTCTAAGCGACCGACTCCTTGACTCTGGCAAACTCCAGAGGGCTTAAGTTGCCAAGTGCCCCATGTGGTCTGTGACTATTATACTCCTGACGCCAAACCTCTACTTTCCCCCTGGCATCTTCCAGGGACATAAACCAATTCTCGTTCAGGCATTCTTGCCTGAGCAGTCCATTGAAGGCTTCGATAAAGGCATTGTCAGTAGGTTTGCCAGGTCGACTGAAGTCCAACGCCACGCCGTTAAGGTAAGCCCATTGATCGAGTGATTTACTGATAAACTCCGGACCATTGTCCACCCTGATGGTTTTAGGTAGCGTCCGCTCTTCACCCAGACGCATCAAAACCTCGGCCACCCGGTGCCCACTAAGGTGCACATCAACCTCTATAGCCAGATTCTCACGGGTAAAGTTATCGACTAACGTTAAGAGCCGGATACGACGTCCGTCATACAGTTCATCGCTCATGAAATCCATACTCCAACCATCATTGGGCGCCATGGACTTCAGCCTTTCCATTCGCCGGCAGCAGGAAACATGCCTCCTGTGCCTCTTCGGTCGCATCATCAACCCCGCTTCTTTGTAGAGACGATAAACCCGCTTATGATTGATTTTCCAGCCTTCTCTTTGCAAAAGCACATGAAGCCGCCGATAGCCATAACTTACACGGGCATAAGCCAAATCCCTGATCCTGAGTCTCAGTAGAGCCTGCTCGTCAGCGACACTTTCATAACGATAACTTGACCGGCTAAACTGGAGCACCTGGCACACCCGGCGCTCACTAACCTCGTAGCATACCTCAAGTACTTCGCACTGTGTTCGTAGTTCGGCAGGCTTTAAGCTTTTTTTCTTAGTACGTCCTGGAGCATCTGTTTGTCCAAGGAAAGATCAGCTACCAACTGTTTCAATTTGCGGTTCTCTTCTTCTAAGACCCGCAGTTTCCTTACCTCGGCCACGCCCATGCCGGTATATTTCTTCTTCCAGCGGTAGAAGGTCTGTTCAACAATGCCCATCTTACGGCAGATCTCAAGAACTGGCGTCCCCGTTTCAGCCTGCCTCATGGAGAAGGCTACTTGCTCCGCCGAATACCGTGAACTCTTCATTGAATACTCCTCCAATCATTGTGTGATTATCCCATAAAAGTCTCACTTTGCCTGGATCAATTTTCGGGGAGCAGACCAATAGCAACGGTAACTACTTAAAAAGTGGTATCACTATCGGGGGCAGGTCAAGAGCAGCAATCGCCCTCGCTGAATAAGATGATGCTGTGGGCAGATGAAAGATGGCTTATTCTTGTTCTTCTTTCATGAAGTGAATAAGTCTGTCTTGAAGTTCCTTGGGGTCAGTTATTTGGCATTCCCAAATGGTTAAGACTCTCCAACCCATTTTGACAAGTTCCCTCATAACTTCTTCATCCCGACGGATGTTCTCATCAAATTTACGTTCCCAGAATTCCAAGCGTGACTTTGGTGTGTATGCTAATTTACATCCTTTGTGTCGATGCCAGAAGCACCCATGGACCAATATGATCGCAAGATGTCGTCGAAGAACAATATCGGGTTGGCCGGGTAGACCCTGCATATGAATTCTGAATCGATACCCAAGCCGATGTAGCATTGACCGCACCAATATTTCTGGTTTGGTGTTCCGTGACTGAATCCTAGACATATTCCAACTACGTCTAGCTGGCGAAAGTTTGTCCATTATTCTTTCTGATACTTTGTGAAAAGACGATATACTACTTTGGCTATTTGATTGGCTAATAACGGAGGGACTGCATTACCAACTTGGTGGTATTGCTCAGTTCTCGGACCTTCAAAAAGGTAGTTGTCGGGAAATGTCTGCAATCTTGCAGCTTCTCTTACCGTCAAGCTTCGGCATTGTTGAACATCAGGATGGATGTAATAATGGCCGTCTTTCGAGATATGCGATGTTATAGTGGTCGATGGTTTGTATCTAACCTGCACTCGAAACCGGTCAGAAAATAGGCTCTCTTCTATTGCCTTTTGAACGTTCGCATGTTTCGGTAGTAGCTCTTTCGGAAAATCACCAATTTTGGGAGAACGACCATAAACTTCGGCGAAGCAACTTGCGAAGAAATAACGTTGTAGATCTCCCCTAATGTGACTTCGAGATGAATGATTACATTGTCCTTTAATTCGCCTGTCACCAAACCACTCAGGCCGAAACTTGACTTGCACCGCACCGGGTATGAATTCAGCTCCAGTGTTATTTGGAGTTTCGTCATTTATACAAGCCTTTTTCAGCATTTCCTTTAGTGGCTCTTCTAACTTTGAATCATCAAACCATTTGTACTGGGGAATAGAATGGAGAACTGACTTCCACAAATCATTAGAATCAGGCTCTTTCGATAACTTACTGCGTATTTTTGCTAAACCTGAGATTGCTTCCCACATTGAAATAGGTAAACTGGATTGAGCAAGCTGGCCCGGTCTGGTCTGAATATCAGAACGGATTCCAAGCAGGATGACCCGATGTCTGGCTTGGGGTATACCATAACTCTCTGATTTGATGATATAATCTGCCGGTTGCAGTTCGTTTGCGTTTTCGGACGGTCTCACCAGAGAATAGATATTGTATGTCAGGGACTCTTTATTGTTCTGTGTAGGATATCCGTTCAATACGGATATAGCCTTGTCTGGATTTTTGAGGTCGCTGAGTATTCTTTCGAAAGTGTTAGTACCATTAACTTTGGAAGACAGGATACCCGGCACGTTCTCCATGACAAAGACCGAAGGCTTATGCGTAGCAATTATTTTCAAGTATTCTCTATAAAGAAAGTGGCGGTGGTCTTTGTCAAAGTCCTTCTGTTTCTTTTCACTGTCGCTCTTTATTTTCACTCTCCCTATCAGGGAGAATGCTTGACAAGGAGGCCCACCTATTAAAACCCAATTATTTGAACCATCGAGTGCAGCATTGATACGCTCGTTTACCTTTTTCGGTGACGCATTACTGCTACCTAATTCTAAAAGCCATGTTGCTTGCTTCGCTCTTTTGTATTCCGCAGGATATCGTTTAAAGAGAGTGCTTCCTTTTATCTCACCACGTAGATATTGGTAATACTCGTCTGGGACATCACCTTTCTTGAATTGACGGAAAAAGCTACGTAATTGTAGTGTTTTGAATGCGATAGGATCTTTTTCTATCGAAAGTACGATTTTAAACGGATCGTAATTACCGTTTTTAAAGGAAGCAAAGCCTTCTCCTAATCCACCTGGCCCAGCAAAGAGATCTATAACTCTAATTTCTTGTGACCTATCTAGCACTTTAAAATTTCCTAAAATATCTATATTATTGGGGTATTGATATGTTTAAGTACTGTTTCTGATCCATGAAGTTCAAGAAATATTTGCATCCGAATCATTCCGGTTTAGAGCAATTCAAAAGCATCTACGATTCTTTAAACCCTTCTGACAGCATTTTATTACGAATTTCCTGTAGTCTCCTGCATTGGTACGAATTAGGTAGTGAATTAGGTAGTGAATTAGGTCGCATCTTTGTGGCTACGGTCAGCATGTCTTGTTCTTCCTGGGATGCTATAAGCCCTTTTAGGGATGCCCACTGCAACATATCCTGCCAGTATTGTGCACCCAGATTAACTACGAAAATCTGTGCTTCAATTCCGTTCATCACTTTCTGTTCTTTTTTAGCCGAGCGAGACAAGCTACGAACGTCTTCTTTATCAGCAAGCCAGTTTTCAGCTTCCGGAAGGAGTTGTATTTGTAGACCTTTTACACGTTCCCAACAAGCTTCCCGCTTACTCCACTCAGTTACATTTTGTATCCCTCTATTCTCTGCAGTAAGTACATCGAATACACTTTTAGCGAGAATAGTCATCTGACGTTCCAAATAACCGTCTATTATCTGTTTTTCCCAAACAGAGTGAAAATCAAAACTTCGATCAGGAAATCCTTTCTTTATTAAATAAGCAAGTAATGCAATCGAATAGGTTACAATGTTTGCCCTATAGCCCTTTTCATACCAAGATTGAATGCTAACTAATTTTTCTGTTTGACGGAACAGGATAGCTAACGCAACTGACTCTTGAAAATAAATGTCGTTGAAATCAATGTCATTCTTATCCCAAGCATCTGTAATACGTTCGGCAAAAACAAGAAAATTCTTCTGAGCACCCATACTTACTTTATGAGGGACACCAAACCACGAATTATGATACTTTGCGAGATCAGTTTTAGTTATTAATTGTACTTTTGGATTCTGTATCTGAAACTTGCTTTTTTCAGTACTAGTCTTTCGAGACTGTTCCTGAAGATATTGACCGCGAGCTCTCTCGTAAAACCAGTGAGTTTCATATTGAGCTCCACCAACTGCCGGAGCAAACATTCGTCTGGAGATTTGCTCCATGCGAATGTGGAAAGGAGAATTAGCAAAGAAATCTGCTTCACTGACACGGTTCTGGCTATTGGAAGAGCGTGAAATATTAGGTATAATTTTATCCGCTTTTTCAGGATCTATTTTTGTTAACTTCATCTGAACAAATATTTTGCTAATGTCAACCTTATCACGATAACGAGCGGTAGAAATTGATGCAGTTGTTTGACCACCGTTCACAATCTGTAAATCTTTAACTCGAGTGACAAACAAGCCCTCATTCCCATCTTTCACTTCAACATCAGTTGCCGTAGCGGCAATTCCGTTGTTATATGCAAAGAACATTTCAGGATATCGAAGGATGGTTTCGCGAATCTTTTTATTTACAGCAACCTTTGTATTAAGAAATGATCTTACATTTCCTTCAAGTAAACGACTTCCGTATTTGTCATATATATCTGCTAAGACTATACCTGGAATAACACAGAGATAACTACGATATGTTTCAGTCCTAGCACTATGAGCTTCAAGACATGGGACTCCTTGAGGCAAATATTCACATAGGTTGATATCCAACTCATCACGGCCAGATGTTGAAACATAAATGCGATGAAACCGTGCCATATCCCAGATATGATATTCTAACGGGATACCATGAAAATCATTTTGTGGTAAGCTCTCAATTCTTTCGCTAGCTATTTTATCCGTTAATAAAAATAGTCTTATCTTTCGTATCTCAGTTCTATGAATACGAAGCATATCCAATATATCATAAGCTGGACGACTAATCTCCATTTGGTTAGATAGATTGCCATACACTGCTTCTTCAATGAAAGCTTCTAATCGCGTTAAAACCTGCACAGCCTGAGTACGTGTAAGAGTATCAGACTCTTCTTCTCCACTAAAATCAGCAATGAAGAGAGAGGCTGTCCAATCATATTCATCCAATGCATAACCGTCTACTCTGAGCTTTCTGTTCTTCTGCCCAGTACCCGTATAAAATGCTAATTCATAATCAGGGATTGCTCCTATTTCCAGTAACGATGAGGCAGCTTCATCTATAAAAGATGCAATGGCTCCGTCTTCTTTGCCTGCTGCTCTTGCTTTTGCAGATTCAAGAAAACTCTTTCTATATTCGGAAAGTTCTATAGCCATACTTATTCTTCCTCTTAGTGTATTTCGAAGGGTGCCAAGTCATCAACATTCACATCATAAGTCACCCTTGATATTGATGAAGCAATCATTGATCGTCGAATACGTGGAAATGGATAATCAACGAGAAAACGTCGTATATTTCTTAATACGAATATATCTTCAGAATACTCTCTACTGTCAATATAGCCTATTGCATCTAAACGTTGTTCGAAAATATGTATAGCTTCTAGATCCGCTGAAATTAGATTACGGATATTAGCTACAACTGAGTTTAAAGAAATCGCATCATTGATTTCATTTCCTGCTTTATCCAATAGAACAATACATAATTGTCCTAGTTTATCAATATCCAGTTGTTCAAGAGATGAAATTCTAACAGTCAATGCGCCGGGATCTGTTGTCTTAATTTCATACCAAAAGTCTTCAAACCTAAAATCCTGATCTGCTCCACTCGGGCCAAGCCATCCCTTTAATGCTGAAGTCATTCCATAACGTTTGAATAAATACTTCTCAAGAAACAGTAGCTCTCCTATAAGACCTTTTATTTCTGCTTCTGATAAAATTCCTAACCGCCCACGTTCTAGAAGCCGTTGCCATTTTCTATACCTTTCTAAGAACATAGTGGATCCTGTAGCATTATCGTGACATGTACGAGTGAATTCTGCTAAGTCCCAGCAAAGGTGGTTGAACACTGAATCTTGGTCAGGTTTTAATAATCTAATCATGAGAGTAAATAAACCATCATGCCTTTGTAGTAGCTTGAGTTCAATGGACTCGCTTTGTACAGGAAGATGTTTTGGGGCAGTGGGTGTAATTAAAAATAATATTCTTGCCCCAGAGACATCATACCCAAAAAATAACTGCAGGGGATGAGATGCATCATAGAGCTGGTGCGCATTAACTTCACCATTAATTCTCAAATCTTGCCATCTTTGAATTAATACATCAATCGTCTGCATTTTGTGCCTCGGTTGCTGCTTCTAAAAGCAGCTCTTGCTGTACAAGATTAATCTTGTATTTTACATACATCGTGTTATCTTTTGTTGCTAGAGGAAAACCAACACTTAAAGCTACGACGCAGGCTTTTTTCCCATTCAACCTATCCATGACTTGGACAACTAAAGTTCTATCCTCTACCCTTTCAGGTTTTTCAAGGTTGGTATGGGGTTTTATGTTAATGAAGTGGATTAAAAGTAAAGGCTTCCTATCTGGTTTCATCAGGAAGTCTTTATCAGGAACTTGCTGCTTATTCTGTTTTCTTCTTTGCGTTATTTCTTCTACAATTGAGTTGTCAAGCCCATATCTCGTGCAAGGACGTGAGCCTACACGGAGCTTTGCCCCATTGATACGTATACTTTTCTTATTTGGTGAAATATCCACTGAACGCTCTTGGCGTTTGATTACAGTCTTGTTTGTAATGCAGTATTCTTCCTTGGTGTCACCTTCTGGTAAAGCAATATCCCATGACTCCAGATGATTGGCTTGTGCAATGAAATCTGCCAGACCGTCTGTCTGAAAATGCAAATAAAGAGGGTCTGCGATATAACTTCGGATAAAAGAGGCAACTTTTTCTCTTGGTACATCTACCCACACATTATGTGTAGAATGAAACACAGAATCGTCGGCTTTCTTATGCGTAGCTTCAAGGTACGCTACAAACTGTTTGGCCAAGTTGAAATTACCAATAATCCGGTCAGTATCAATTATAATTTTTGGTGTTTCAAGTAGCTCGGCACTAACAGAGACCGTATGAATATAATCAGTTGCGTGTCGCATCTTATTCCGAGCAGTAATAAGTAATTTGCTAACCATTCTTTCTGTGCTACCTGGAGAAGATCGTACTTTCAATCCGAATTCTCTAGGAGTCATTCCATAATAACGCATAGAATAGATTTCATCTCGTAATTCGTTAGTTGCTTTTGTAATATGCGAATAGCACTCTCGAGCTTCATCAGTCATCCAGACTCTGCAAAGGTCTTCGTACCCAATACGATAGCCAAACCATCGACCCATTTGTAGAAGAGTATCATAAGCTTGGGAATTGCGATAGAAATAACTGACACATAATCCTTCAAGAGTAAGCCCGCGGGTCAAGCTATTCCCACCGACCGCTATTACTCGAAACCCATTGTCCTTATATGCATCGTAATCAAGTATTGCGCTACTTGTTCTCTGATTAACTTCTACCACTGTAAGGCGATTGACTGCATAACAAAGCCAATGCTGCTGGACTGTACGCCAGTCCTTTTCGCATAAGAGCGACAAATGAAAAGCCTGCCATGTATCGTACAATGATTTGATCGAACTATTGCGCATGGCCTCTTGCGGTTCAAGACTTCCAAAATTTATAGCAGCACTCTTGATACGTTCAATCCATGCATGAATAATATTTCGTGTCTGTGATTGCACATTCGTGAATCGACTAATATTAACGAGCATAGAGCGGTGGCTATGTATTGGTCCACGTATGTCTCTGATAACATTGATCAATACGAAATAATTTAGTGCAGTGTACAAACTTTCTGGAAGATCTTCTACGTTGAACTGGCTTCCATGCTTTATTGGGATAGTATGCTCTGCATCATCTCCAATATCTTGAACAACATATTCATGAGAAGATTCGTCGCCGAAAATGGCTGTGTTTCCTATATAATTTGTAGGAGGAGCTAATGAATAAATGAAGTCCCTCGGGAATAGATCGTTACCTAGCATCTCCTTTTCATTATCTGGATTAATAAATATATTAGCGTAAGGTGTGGCTGTTACACCTACATAGGATGCCCGCTTAAACAATATGAGTAATTTGCGGATGCATTCGTTTATAGTCGTAGGATCATCATCATCTTTTGTATTGACAGATGCATTATCAGCTTCATCGTCAATCAGCAGCATAGGAGAATCTATTTTCCCATCAGGCCCAGCGTTGTAAATCCGTAGCCATTTTTCTAAGTAGGTCAGGCGATGCTTTTGCTTTTTTATTACGAATACAACTGGTTCCAGACAGGTTGTAATTCTCATATTTAAATTATTTAGTAATTTTTGATCGAAGTCATTATTTTTTGACGTGAAGGTAGCAACAAAATGATTCCCATCAATCCGCCCAACTCCAACAGGTAGTTTACGTCCTACTCTATCCAGAATCAATTGACTATCTAAACCAACCAACTCTAAATCCAATCGTTCTTGAGTTTGCCGACGTAAATTTTCTTGAGTTCCAGCAAGGATAATGAGCACTCTATATCCTGCGTCCATAGCTTTATTACAAAGGGTAGCATAATTGGCCGTTTTACCGGATTGAACGTCACCCATTATAAGCCCGCATCGTTGCCATGAAGTCTCGTTTGCAGGGTTTCCAAGAAGATCAAGTATTTCGTCTGACACTCTCCCGAGTGTTTCTATTACTACCCCATTCCAATTCTTGGATCTTTCTAAGTACTTACGATACCTGTCCCAGTAATAAAAAGTGATATCCTGTTTACGTTCGTTTAACCAAGGTTTATAAGTTGATTCATCAACAACTGCAACACCTATTTCCATAGTAACTTGTAAATGAGCGTACAGAAGCTTTAGCACTTTATCACATTCTTCATCAGTTACCGGAGTAAGGATTCTTGCTTGGGCAAGACATTCTTTTATCCCTGCTTCAGTTGGAACTTCTGCAGGGAAGCGTTGTAAGACTAAGAAGTGTGCCAGATTTTCAAGCTTATTAATGTTATCTGGAGAATTATTCATTTGATAAAACCTCTTTTTTTAACAGGTTTAAAACGTCAGGATAATTGCAGAATGGCTCGGTTAATTCAAACATAGAAAACATGCTGTTTATCGTTTCTGTTTTTTTATCGGTTCTATCAATGACTTCTAATATTGTTGCTCGAATGGATGTTGTCGCATCTGTTTCTGGTGCAAAGTGCTCATCCTCGGTAAGGTCAACATAAAGCTGATTTAAAGGGATCGATGATTCGATAGTAAGTAGTATCTTCTCAAAACAAGCATTCGCTGATTTATCGATATCAGAAGCAAGTGTTTTTACCAATAGATGATCTCGATTAATAGAGTATCGGATTCCTTCTCGTGTTTTATTTCGATTCCATACGTGGTTTATACGATCAGTTGTTTCTTTACGCCCACGAAATGTCCATGTACGCCTACTATTGTCTGCTATACGTTTTACAATACGATCTAAGTTTTTACGCACAACCTCTGGTGGTGAAGCAGTAGACTTACGAATATCTAAAGTCCATAAATGGTCTAAAGAATTTGGGATGTCCACTTTTACACGGGCAAGTTTATAAAGTTCATCTTGGCGTAGTAAGCGGAACCAAGTCCCCCACACCAATAAGCGACGATTACGGTATACATAGAATCCTTGTTTACGTCTGAGTCCATCTTCACCACCAAGTAATTTTAACTCCTCACTTGATAGTCGACTTGTATGGGGGAGAATATACGGTGTAGCTGTTATTTTTTGCCCATCGATGATGATAGGCTCTACATCCATCACTTGCTCACTTTTTCCACTTAAAAAGGGATCCAGCGGTTTAATCGGCTGTTTGTTAATCGATATCTCTACACGCTTTTGGCCTGTTTCTCCAGTTAAATATCTGTGAAACACTAGTGAAAGGTGGCTACGAACATCATCCATTTTGGTTGGGAAAAAGTCCTCAATAGACGCAACCCCAGAAGTTAGACGATCAAGTTTATGCCATATGACTAGCGTACCATGGTCTAATGCTGCTAAATCAACCATTCCTGGTATTTGATCCATTTGTGATTGGTCTAGCTTAAGTAATACCCAATCTTGGCGTTGGCTAATAATGTCCAAATCCCATCGACGTCCGGATATAATGCCATCCTTTTTCGATATTACTGTTAGGCATCTACATTGCGAAAGAGATGCGGTTTTTAACCCGAGTCCGAATCGTCCCAAGTCGTTTTTATCTCTTATATCCAGAGGATTACTACTACCATAACGCATAGCTGCGGTAATCTCATCGGGGAGCATACCATCACCATTATCTATAATGTACAAATAAGGATCATCCCACGGTCGATACTCGATTTCAATATTTGTAGCATTGGCCGATATACTATTATCCAGTAAATCAGCCACAGCCGATTCTAGAGAATAGCCTAGAGCTCTAGTAGACTCCATTAGTACTGGTGCGTATGGAGGAAGGATGATCCCTTCCATTTGCAACTCCTTTAAGAACTATTCGCAACAATCTGCGAGGATGTGATAAATAATCGAGCTAAATGTCCGTGAAGTAATCCTAGCGATAATTGTACTGACGCAAAGTAGCTGTTAGCCGATTATATACTAGTGATTTAAATATGGCAAAATATTGACAACAACTTTCAAGTATTAGAAAAGAAGGCTATGAAACACTGGCTAGGCTAAGGTTTACGTTAGATAATAAAGTCATATTCCATCAGAATGTTTGGCGTCGAACGCCCTCAACCCAACGTCATTCCGGATGGGAATCCGACCAGAATTAAGATTTTTCTTTGATTATGCTTTCAAAAGTGCTACTATTCCCTTAAATACCGTGTTTGAACACGTTAGTCTCCGTAGTAGGAGGAGAAATAATGTATTTACAACACCTTGAGATTGAAGGATATAAGAACTTCCGCTCCAAGTTCAAAGTCAATTTCTCGCCTAGGTTGAACGTCATGGTAGGTGAAAATGGCTCAGGCAAGAGTGCTGTCATTGACGCCATTCGCCAGTTGCTTCTGGAAGACGAATACGGCAGAAGTCCTATGTCAGACACTGACTTTAACCGACCATTCGATAAACCAAAGGAACAAGCAGTCTCCTTTCGCATACGCGGTCAATTCGACGGATTGTCGCCTGAACAGACTGTGATGTTCCTTCCCTGGACAGAAAACGGTCAGGCACATTTTCGGTTTGGCGGATAAAGGCCAAGGATGCAAGGAAATTGCTGTTACTCTTAACCGCGAGGGATATCGTACCAAGGCAGGAGAGCGCTGGGGCAGGACGACTGTCCACAAGATTTTAACTAATGAAGCTTATATCGGAACTCTGGTTTGGGGAGCCAGGGCGGGTCGTCCGGCCTCTAAAAATGGAGAAGGGGTCAAACTGGGAAATGCCTTCCCGGGCATAATAGATAAAGAAGTTTTCCAGCGGGTACAGCAGAATATGACTGCCCGCCAGCCCGGGAATATCCACCCCCGGACAATACCCAGCCAGTATCTCTTAAGCGGGCTGGCCTTTTGCGGTTGCGGTGCGTCCCTAACCGGGCACAGTGCTAAATCAGGCCGGCATTTCTATTATCAGTGTAACCGTAAGTTTAAACAGGGGAACGAGGTCTGTAATGGACAAGCTATACCCAAATCAAAACTGGAATCAGCAGTTATTACCCAGATAAAATCCAGGATATTGACCGAAGAAAACCTTGAAAACCTGGTGTCTTTGGTAAATAAAGACCTGGAATTAGCTTCAGTTCAATATAACGAGAGGCTTGCGGTCATTGATACTGAGCTGGAGGATATTCGGCAGAGGTTAAATCGTTTGTATGAGGCGATTGAGAGCGGCAAACTTGATTACAGTGATCTATCACCTCGAATCAAGGATTTAAGGTCTCGCCAATCTGACCTTGAGAAATCCAAGATTGTGGCTGAGGCTGAGTTATTAGCTAGCGGCAGTGAAAGCATTAAAATTGAACAAGTAAAAGCCTATGCAGGTGATCTTAAGCAACTACTGGCAGAAGCTGAAATCAGTGAGTGCAAAGCCTTCCTGAAAACATTTGTTAAGAAGATAGAGATAAACGGCAATGAGGCTACTTTGAAGTACAGATTGCCGCTGCCAGGGTTAAAAAACGGAAAAGAAGTTCTACCTATTGAGACTCTTGGTGGAGCTGAGGTGGCAGTAGGTAGAACTTTTCAATTCATATTTCTAATTAGTTAAAGACGTCATAAATTGGGTGCTGTTTGAGCCCTATGCTCCCAATAAAATTGACCTCAATAATTTATATTTGCTGATGATAAGTCACTTACTTTAATTGCATCTCAGTTGCTATAATAGCAAGTTGAGTACGATTAAACACTCCGTATTTACTTTTTAACTGATGTATATCTTTTTTAACAGTATCCATCGATATCTGTAGTTCGAAGCATATTTCTTTGTTTAACTTCCCTTTGGCCAATAATGATAGTACTTTTAATTCGCGAGGTTTTAAATGGCTTTTCCCTATTTGTACTTTTGTATCATTAGGTTCATTCCCTAGTCTACTCAACCCCCTGATAACTCTGTACAATAGCTCTCCGTGCCAAACTGTACCACCAAGAGCAACCATGCGAATCGCTGAACAAACATAATCTCGCGAAGACCCCTTCGGTATAAATCCGCTAACCTTATGATCTAATGCCTCAACTAAATACAATTCACTTTCATATCCGGAAATTATCAGAATTTTTATGGAAGGAAACTTTTCATTAAGCTGTGAAGCAATATCAAATCCATCTGAACCACTAATCCTTATGTCCAGTAATAATACATCCGGATGAGCTTCAGCAATTTCCTTCAGGAGTCCTTTTTGTCCATTTGATTCACCTACTAATTCAAAGTCCTGTTCTTGATTAATAATGACTTTAAGGCCTTGTCTCACTATTTCATGGTCATCAACAATAAATATTCTGATTGGGTTACGTATATTGTCTGATAAATTCCCCATTTTAACCTCGGATATCGTTAAAGTGATAATGTAGGCATTATGTGATTAATTATAGGCAGCAAAACATGAATACAGGTACCCTTTACCCCACTTCTAATACAAAATGTTCCGCTGACAATCTCTGCTCTTTGGCGCATACTTTGTAACCCACTCGGCCGTATCCAATCGACGTTTTTTAAGCAAAAACCGATTCCGTTATCACATATGTCAAGCGAAATATTTTTATCAGTCCTATTAAGATCAACAACTATTTGTGATGCCTGAGAATACTTCTTAGCATTTAATAAAGCCTCATGGACAATCCGGTATATTGTTGTCTCTAAATACGGCGGCACTGCTTTTGTCAGTGAATGATTAAACTTTATCTCACAATGCATTTCATCTTGCAGATGAATTGATTCTTCTTGGATTAGCCTGATAAGTCCATACCCAGTGAGTGTGCTTGGGTAAAGTTCCCGCATAATACTTCGAGCTTCAATTATAGTATTATTCAATTGCCCCGATAATTCATCCAGTTTATCTCTTTTATCCTTATTAAAAGGTTTCTTGCAGAGGGTCAAAGCATTTATTTGATGCAAAATCCCAGACAGATTCTGGACAATCCTGTCGTGAATCTCAATTGAAACCCACTCCCGTTCTTTTTCTTGTGCTGCAACATAAGTCTGAATTTTTGTTTGGAACTCAGATATATCCTTAAACAATGCCAGGATATATTCATGGTTGTCCATCTCAATAAGCCTTAAGGAAATCTCTGATATTTTTATTTCACCATTTTTACATCGGTGAATTGAATTATGAATAGAATATCCCTGTGCTTTGACTTTGTTGATGTGTGGCATAACCTCTTTAACCCGCTCGGGTGGGACTATATCTATGACATTCAGGCCTTTAAATTCGCCTTTTGTATATCCGTGAACTTTACAAGCCTGATCATTAGCAAATACTATTTTGCCATTTAGATCCGCAATAAATACCGAATCTCTGATACCGCTTATCATCAAATCATTTGCGGGCAAAACTTCTTGCGTTGGTAATTGTTTTTCGCCAAGCACTTTTCTACTCATACTCGGATTATAACATACAAAATACAGCTCTAGGCTAAGACTATTTTAGACTAATTACTGCTCAGTCTAGGATTTCATTCTTAAAATACACCTTTGGTAGCCTCCTTTAAGGAGGCTACCAAGACTCTCAATTGCTTATACTCGTTAATACTTTGGTACGATGATTAATATGCTTATTGAATTTAATATCTATTGTAAAAGTGCAGGAGGTGGACAGCAGAAATTAACTCCATGAAACTCAAAACTGTATCTCAAAAGCAAATTCATATCGGAGGAGTAAATGTCTAGTTTTCACTCAATAGTAAGCAGAAGGGATTTTATGAAAGCCCTTGGTCTGGCAGGAGCCGGAGTTGGGACAACTGCGGCTGTAGCCCCGGTGTTTCGTGATCTGGATGAAGTAATATCTACCTCAGCTGAAAGTGATTATGCTAATCCCTGGTGGGTAAAAGAAGTAGACCAACCAACTACCGAAATTGACTGGAATATATTGCAAAGATTCCAGAACGGCAGTTATAACAACTTTACCGCCCATTTGACAACTGAAGAAGTAAAGGCTATTCAAGCCAAGACAAAACAAGAAGCTATTGCACGAATGACCAGTTCTTCCAAGCCTGGGCAAACCCTTCGCGATAAGGCAATTAAAGAGGGTGGTTGGGCTGGTGTGTGGTACCGGATGGCACAACCAAACCTGACCAAGGATCTGGTGGAAGGTTGGGATACTGTTCCTACCCCTGAAATGTTGGGGGTTCCCAAATGGCAAGGCACACCCGAGGAAGCTTCCAATATGATCACTCAGGCATTGCGCTTCTTTGGCGCATCTAGTGTTAGTTTTGCCGAGATAAATGAAAACACCCGCAAGATGATATGGGCACAGATGCCTCAAGGAACATACCCCGACATAATCTTTGAAGAAGCACCAAAGCCTTCTTTCAACAGTGCTTCAAACAAGGTAATTATTCCGGATACTGGTATTTATGCAGTAGTGCATACTGTAAGACAATCATTGGATACTTCCAGTAGGGTCGGGTACCTTTCTGATGGAGCAGCCGGACAAGCTTATGACAACTGTGATATAGCACAGTGGCGTTTACAGGCATTCCTTAAAGTGCTGGGCTATTTTTCTGTCAGCCAGAATCTACTGGGCAACGGCCCGATTGTTGGTTGGGGCGTTATGTCTGGGCTTGGCGAACTAGGCCGTTTGGCACATTTGATAACTCCGGGTTGGGGACCTATGATTCGCCAGTCAACTATGAATATTGTAAATCTGCCGGTAGCCCCCAAAAAGCCTATAGATTTCGGTGCCAAGAAGTTTTGTATTACCTGCAAAAAATGCGCTGATCTTTGCCCTTCCGGTGCATTGTCAAAAGAGACAGAACTAACATGGGATATAGTTAAACCTTATGATTCGGTCAAACCAAACCTTTTCAATAATCCCGGTTTAAATAACTGGCCATTTGACCATTTCAAATGTAATCGCTATTGGAATGAATCAGATACCTATTGCGGCGTTTGCCAAGCGGTTTGTGTCTTCAGCAAGGATGATGCTTCCAGTGTCCACGAAATTGTTAAAGCTACTCTTGCCAAAACTACAATGCTTAATAGCTTTTTTGTAAATATGGACAAAGGATTTGGTTATGGTCTTAAACCTGAAGATACCATTGAAGAATGGTGGACAAATTCATTCCCTGTAAATGGCATTCATTACGATAATGACGCCTATTACAATTAATCAGGAAAAATATCTTCGGAAGGTAAAAAATTATGTGGTTTATTATCGGGCTGTTAGTTGGAGCTTTATTTTTAGGTTTTATGTGGCTACAGAAACGCCGTAACTTCAAGCTTACCTGGTACGAATGGCTATTGGGGATTGCAGGATTGGCATTGTTGCTTTTTACTGTCCAGAATTATTTGGGCAGTTATGTTGAAATAGAACCCAAAGCCGCCACCATGTTTCTGCTGGTGACTGGTTTACCATCTCTGATTTTGCTGGCATTAACTTGGCAATTAGCTGCCAGAAGAATCAAAAAAGCCTAAGCCAGATTTCCTGTACTTATCCAAGCGGGGGAGTAGTTTCCCCCGCTTATTTAATACAAGGGGTATACTATGATTCAACACTTACAATTGTAAGCTAACGTAAAATTGCTTAATCTCCAAGGTAATTTAGGTGATTCCCAAATAATATTGTTAATACTATCAACAGAAACAAGCCAGAAAACTTCTGATGCCCAAATTTCCAGATTACATATATTGGCATATTGTAAGGATAAAGAATGCATAGATTGATTAGATTTGCGCTCACTTTCATCAGTATATTCTCAATAGGGTTATTAGCTGCCTGTGCAAATAGTAAGAATATAATTGAGCAACCTGAACAGATACCTGAAGTTTGCCCGGATACTTTGGTACAAATTGACGAAGCAGTTTTATCCGCTGCTATTGACGAAAATGGTAATCCAATTCAGCTTACTCATGAATTTACGGTCGAAACACCTAAAATCTATTGCACTTTTATAGTGCCGGACATTTGTTGCACGACACTGTTTGTTAGATGGTTTTACGGAGAAGAAATTATCGGTACTTGGGAAGGCGTCGGCATAGGTAATCTCATACCTCAGACTCTCTCTCTGGATAAACCGGCTGGTGGTTTTGCCAAAGGTGATTACAGGGTAACAATGTATTTGGGATTCCGCGAATTAGTGACTGAATATTTTACGATAAATTGAAGCTTGTATCACTTGTTTTTAGGAGGGGACTGTTTTTTAGTTGGCTGAAGAATCAAGCATAATTTGGAGGAACAAGGTGTTACAAGAACTTAAAATAGATACTTACAAAGAGCTGGGCTGTTTCCACGGGGTAAGAGCAGGCATTGCCTATCATAAAGCTCTGGGAGTATCCACCAATACTCTGGTTATAGAACTGCCGGAGGAAAGGAATATACTCTCCACCCGCACCGGATTGGGCAAAGCCAAATATATACTCAATACCCATATCCCCCCCGAACTCTGGGACTTTATGCATGACAACTCGGCAGACTGGCAAACAGCCTACTCGGTAGTACTGGAAGAAGTCCTCAAAAGATACGATACAGACCTGGATAATGTCTCATTCCTATCTACCGGGGTAGACCAGGACAATATAGCCTGGGCGGAAGAAACCTATGAGGAATTCTGGGTGTTGGCCTTTGCCACCGCCGGAGTTAAGACCAATGCCATGCGGATAGGCTGTGATGAAGCCAGCGGCATAGAGCGTAACGGCAAGTTTGAGAAGATAGGCACGATTAATGTTATCCTGCTGACCGGCTCAAGCCTTGAGACACCCACCCTGGCATCTTCATACATTACCCTGACCGAAGCCAAGAACGTAGCCTTGCAGGAGCTGGATATACGGAGTGCGGCACATCCAGAGTGGCAGGCAACCGGTACGGGTACAGACCAGATAATTACTGTATCAGGCACAGGTGGAAAATACACTTATGTAGGCGGGCATACCAAACTGGGGGAGATGATGGCCAGAGCAACCACCAGAGCCGTCAAACAGGCTATCAGGAACTGCCGGGGGTACTAGGGGTATTTGATGTATTATCCAATGAATTAAACCTTAATTAACTAATGCATCTGCTGCTTTTTAGATTTCCACTCAGAATAATACATCCTGATAGTCTCCCGTTTGTATATGATTTTGTCATACGGGTCACCAATACTATTATTTAGAATAAACTTAACCTCATGACACAAGTAACCATGTTCAAATAAATCAAATACGGTGCATTTTAGAGTACCAAGTCTAATATTAAATTTACGTGCAATTTCAATTGCTTTCTTATCCTCTTCACTAGGTTCAATACTCATTGTATTCTCCTCTTGCATCAGTAATTAATATCGATACCATTATGAAAACAGTCACTCATATAAAAGCGCTATTCTTTCTCATATTACTACCGTTATTATTATCGATATATTTTGTCCTGTGATAATCCTTTAACAAGATCTAGATGCCTTACCAAGTTATACATAGGGATTTTGAAACTAGGATATCACCTACCCCCTCAAAAAATAACCCCCTCAATTTCTATTTTAGCCTAAGTAATTGGGTTTGACACGTCTATCTGGGCATTTTATCAAACAGTAATTACCGTTTGATAGTTTACAAAAGAACCTTTTGTATGGTCATAATAAAGGGCAATTTGCAGCGCTAAGGGTGAGAATTGAATAAGCTTTAGAGGCTGGTTAGGTCTTAAAGAGATCTGAAACTGGCACTTTGAGGGCCCTGGAAATGGCATAAATATTCTTGAGCGAAGGATTCCTCTCGCCCCGTTCGATACCACCTAAATATGTCCTGTGAACACCTGCCCGATCAGCCAACTCCTCTTGCGAGACTCCGGCTTTCTTCCTTAAATCGCGTATGCGTTCACCGAATCGTTGTTCAATAGTCTTTTCAGTCATCATATAAATTCCTATTGACCAACATGATATGGTGATGTAGACTATAGGTCTACAGACTATAAGTATCATTTATAAGTATTAGGGGAGTTTAATGAAAACACTCGCAAGATTAATCCAAGCTGTTTTACTGGTTATCATGTTGATTTTTGCATGGAATGCAGTCGCTTATTTTGTAAACTCGGCTGATTCAGATGATTCAGCCCCTGCTGTCAGATCTATACCGACCAAGCAATCTATCCTCCAATCCCCCCTTACACTCGATGGTCTTAAAACATCCGGGCGGTATGCGGCTGGGTATGTCTTTCTTGATTTTTATGATTCATACAGATTAGTCAATTACCTGAATAAGTATGATTATTCAGAAACTCATCAACCTTATAATGCCGGCTCAAGATACGGCATGTACTTTTCGGATGTATTTTATCTGGTTCCCGGAGACAACCTGAAAATTGTTATCTATAGTGATGTACCTTTAGGCCAAGATTTAAATTGTGAAATATCCAAATACACAAACAAAGGCCCGGTTGGCGTTACACCTTCATATAATGTTGAGCGATATGAAAATGGCTATCGGGCAGTGCTTAGCTGCCATGCTACCGAATCCGGCACATATCAGTTCAGACTTTGGCATCAGGATAAGACGGCATCTAAAAGGTGCGCAATCGTATTCTATTTCGAGTAGCAAATGTCCAGCTAAAAAGCCCGCTCTGGATTTAATCATTTGAGCGGGCTTTTCCTTTATCTATCAAGTACTGTCGAACAATTATCCGGGCAAGGATTTTTAGCCCCTTCATCGTCTGGGGGTCTATAGAATTTGCCTTGGCTGTCTTTTTCCTGCCCATATATTCATAATAACAAACCGCAAAATACATATATTAGTTGTAATTAGCATTGGTAAGAGCATATAATTATGTTATAACGAATCACAGGCAGACTTATCAGGCTGTCAAGGGGGTAAAATATGCCAAGAAAAAAGGCTCCGTCTATTAAGGAAACCCGCGAATGGCTTGACTTATATGAGAGCGGCTGGTCAGAAGCCCATTTAGCCCAACGGAAAGGTAGGGATATCAGGACTATCCGCAAATATATAACCGAAGCTCAAGCGGAACGCCGTTTTGACCAAGCCGAACTTGAGGTACTAAAAACAGCACTGACCAAGCACCAAGAACAACTCCTTGCCACCTTAAACGAACTTGATGCGGCTATTGCCCTGCCGGAGCCCGATACCCGGTTTTATTTTGACCAAGATACTTATAAAATTGAATTTAATGCAGGGAAAGTAGTTGCCACGCAACCTGAGTCGTCCACAGATATTATCGTTAATTTAGAACTTGAAAACAGTCTTCTTTTCACCCTTGTTGAACAGCATTTAAACCATAACCTTACCTTCTTTTCATTAAAAGGTTGGAAAGCAGCATGCGAGAACTATATAAATAGGTGTATCTTCTTCCGAAAAGAATTAGTAGAAGGTATGGATAGAATGGGGAGAGAAGTAGGGATAGAAGTATGCGCAGAAGCAAGGGATGAGAAGGGTATTTTGCTTGATTTTATATGTAAAAACAGCTTTAAATTCATACTTCTAAATGATCGCACAATACTTGAAAAAGCAGTTGAAAGGTTACAAATTAATAAGAACCGGGGGGAAATAATAATAAAACCGGGTACCACTTTATTAAGCTGCCCAGGCGCTGAAGAGGCATGTCTGGAAGCAATAACCAAATTATTAAGCATCGATAATTTGAAAAAATTCACATACATACGGGAAGCCTATAAACAACTTGGAATGGAAACACAAACCCTTAAGAGAGATATTCAAACTCTGATTTTAACCAATTTTCTGCCAGGGGAATGCGATGTTTGCCGTCGCTTAAAAGGCCAAAGGAGCGGGAAATGAAAGTCGCACTTTACGCCAGGGTATCCAGCGAAGCTCAGGACGTAGAATTATCCATTGCCGCCCAGTTAAGGGCACTTAGGGATTATGCCGGAAAAAATAACTATCAGATTACTTATGAATTTATAGATGAGGCTGAAAGCGGGCGGACTGCCGCCAGACCTGAATTTAAACGGATGATAGCCATGTCCAAGTCATCCATACCACCTTTCGAAGCTATATTAGTCTGGAAACTTAATCGCTTTGCCCGTAACCGGGCTGACTCTATTACCTATAAACTACTGCTTCAGAAAAAGGGCATTAAAGTCATCTCCATAAACGAACCCCTTGACGATTCACCCACCGGCAAGCTGATGGAAGGAATAATAGAGTCTCTGGACGAATTTTATTCAGCCAACTTAGGGCAGGATATAAAGCGGGGAATGAAAGAAAATGCCCTCAGGGGATTTTATAACGGAAGCCAGCCGCCTTTAGGATATGAACTTGTAAAAGTGAAGGATGGCCCAAAGCAACGGAATAAACTTGCCCCCGAAGCGGATACCTCTCCGGGAGTTAAAACCGTAAGATACATATTTGCTCTGGCGGATAAAGGCAAGGGCTGTAAAGAAATAGCCAATATTCTCAACCGGGAAGAATATATAACTAAGGCAGGTAAACCCTGGGGCAGGACGACGGTTCATAAGATACTCTGCAATGAAGCCTATACAGGCACTCTGGTATGGGGAGCCAGACCCAGCCAAGGTCTGGCTAAAAATGAAGAGGCAGTGCGGTTAGAAAATGCCTGGCCGGGTATTATAGACAAGGAAACTTTCCAGCGTATCCAGCAGAGCATGGTCTCCCGCCAGCCTAAAAATACCCACCCCCGGACAGTACCCAGCCAGTACCTGTTAAGCGGAATGGCTTTTTGCTCCTGTGGTGCGGCTCTGACCGGGCACAGTGCCAAATCAGGCCAGTATGCGTACTATCAGTGTAACCGGAAGTTTAAACAGGGAAACGGGGTCTGTAACTGCCAGGCAATACCTAAAACAAAATTGGAATCAGCTGTTATTAAGCAAATAAAGTCCAAGGTATTAACCGAAGAAAATCTGGAGGAACTAGTAAAACAGGTCAATGAGGAACTTGAATCAACTTCCAGCCATCATAAGGAAAAGCTGGCCGTTTTGGATGCCGAACTGGATGATATCAGACAGAGGTTAAACCGCCTGTATGAGGCTATTGAAAGCGGCAAGTTAAATTATGACGATCTGGCGCCCCGGATAAGAGAGCTTAGGGAACGGCAGTCTAAACTTGAAAAGTCCAGGGTATTAGCTGAAGCTGAGATGGTAGCTGATAGTGACGACAATTTTAATCTTGGGATGGTTAAAGCCTATGCAAATGACCTTAAACAGCTGCTTAACGAATCGGAGATAACCGACTGCAAGACTTTCTTAAAGACTTTTGTTAAGAAGATTGAAACAGATAGCCGTAATGTGAGCTTGAAATATACCCTGCCGCTACCGGGAACTAACAGAAGAAGGGAAGTTCTACCTATTGATACCTTTGGTGGAGCCGGAGGGATTCGAACCCTCTACCTTTTGACTGCCAGTCAAACGTTCTCCCAAGTGAACTACGGCCCCAGCAACAGATAGATAATCTATCATAAATGGTCACTAAGTGCAACTTTTTTTAGCTTTATAATAAAAATACAGGGCGAGTATTTAACCCTGAATTTCCCGGTTATTTTATTTTTTTACTTTCCAAACAGTGCCACCAGCAGAGTCTTCCAGAAGTATCCCGGCTGTATCCAGACTGGTACGGATTTTGTCTGCCAGCTGGTACTGCTTTGCCACCCGCAGGTCTTTTCTGAGTTCTATCAGCAGCTCTATAAAAGGAGCAACGTCTGTACCGGTTTTGGACTCTGCTACTATCAGACTAAGTCCAAGTATATCCGCCAGTTCTTTAAATAGCTTTTGGCCGTCAGTGCTTTTACCAGCCTCGCCCTCTATACGGTTTAATTCGCGGCTAAGGTCAAAGATAGTAGCCAGAGCAGCCGAAGTATTAAAGTCATTGTCCATATACTGGGTAAAACGCTCACGATATGCCTTGGTATCCACCGCGGTTTCTTTAAACTGGGGATTATCCTTACGGGCAGCTGTCTGACGCAGACGTTCCGCCCCTTTTTCAGCCGCTTCCAGAGCTTCTTCAGAGTAAGTAAGCGGATTACGGTAGCTGGAACTGAGCACAAAAATCCGCAGAGCATCTGCCGAGTAACGGCTGAGGGCTTCTTTTATAGTAACCAGATTGCCCAGTGATTTGCTCATTTTCTCTTCGCCGAGTTTTAAAAGTCCGTTGTGCAGCCAGTACTTAACAAAGGGTTTGACCCCGCTGAAGCACTCGGACTGGGCTATTTCATTTTCATGATGGGGGAATATAAGATCCTGCCCGCCGCCGTGTATATCTATCTGCTCGCCCAGATAACGAAGAGACATGGCAGAACATTCAATATGCCAGCCGGGGCGTCCCAGTCCCCAAGGGCTTTCCCAAGACGGTTCGCCGGGTTTGGTGGCCTTCCAAAGGGCAAAATCCATGGGGTATTCTTTTTCTTCATCAATTTCAACCCGGGCACCGGCCATCATCTGCTCCAGAGTACGATGGGACAGTTTGCCGTAACCGTCCACCTTCTGCACCCGCAGGTAGACACTGCCGCCTACCGCATAAGCATAGCCTTTTTCTATAAGGCCGGAGACCATTTCTATTATCTTGGGCACTTCCTGAGTGGCTCTGGGATAATAATCTGCCGGGGTTATATTAAGTGCAGCCATGGCGTCCAGAAACACCCCGATATTACGCTCTGCCAGAGTAGACGGCTCTATGCCTTGGGCATTGGCCTTGGCTATTATTTTATCATCTATATCGGTAAAGTTCTGGATATATTTTACCCGATAACCTTTATAGGTAAGGTAGCGGCGGATTACGTCAAAGTTTATATAGCTCATGGCGTGGCCGATATGCGGCTCTGACTGCGGGGTAATGCCGCAGACATACATTTTGACTTTGCCGTTTTCCAGAGGGACGAATTTTTCCAGCTTGCCGGATAAAGTGTTATATATTTTCATAGTCTATTTTTCATCTACGAGGGCCACCGCCCAAGCTACCATTCCCTCCTGCCGGCCGACAAAGCCGAGTTGCTCCGAGGTACTGGCTTTAATCCCCACCCGCCCGGGGTCTATGCCCATGGCCTTGGCAAGGTGTTTGCGCATGGTATCTATATGGCCGCGTAGCTTTGGTTCCTCCGCTACTATAACTGAATCTACATTTATTATGCCAAAACCTTTTTTAGCCAGCAAGTCTGTCACCTGTTCAAGAAGTTTGAGTGAAGATATGCCTTTGTACTTTGGGTCTCCCGGCGGGAAGTAGAGTCCTATATCCCCCAGTGCCGCCGCTCCCAGAAGCGAATCCATAATGGCATGGGTAAGCACATCTGCATCACTCCAGCCGATAAGCCCGCATTCAAAGGGGATTTCCACCCCGCCCAGCACCAGTTTCTGCCCCGGTGCCAGACGATGGACATCATAACCGTTTCCAATACGCATTATGCTCACCGTCCTTTCTTCAGCAGTATTTCTGCCATAAGCAGGTCTTCAGGTGTGGTTATCTTTATATTAGCACATGCGCCGGAGAATATCCTGACTGGGAGCTTCAGTTTTTCTACCAGTTGGGCATCGTCAGTGGCGATTATACCCACCCGCTGGTAGGCTTTTTGGATAATATCTGCCCGAAACACCTGAGGTGTCTGGACGGATATCAGCCTCTCTCTGGGCAGGGTTTTTTCCACCAGCCCTTCCGGGGATATTTCTTTAATGGTATCTTTAAGGGGTACTGCCGCGATGGCCGAACCGCAGAGTTTAGCCGCTTCCAACCCTTCGGGTATAGAGTCAGGCTCAAGCAGGGGGCGCGCCCCGTCATGAATGAGTATCCAGCCGCAGTCACACAGGGCTGACAGCCCTGAGCGGACAGAGTCCTGGCGGAGTGTCCCGCCGGAGCAAATGGCTATAACCTTGCTGAAATTATATTCCTTAACCAGCTCTTTGGCTTTTTCAATATTGTGTTCTGCCATAACCAGAGCAATATCATCTACCTGCGGGGATTCTTGAAAAACCGAAAGCGTGTGAGCCAAAACAGGTTTACCCGCCAGAAGGGCAAAAATCTTGTCCTGCCCCTCCATTCGGCGGCTCTGACCGGCA
Organism: Dehalococcoides mccartyi CG5; assembly: GCF_000830885.1. NCBI lineage: Bacteria > Bacillati > Chloroflexota > Dehalococcoidia > Dehalococcoidales > Dehalococcoidaceae > Dehalococcoides > Dehalococcoides mccartyi. The sequence goes on along the minus strand of NZ_CP006951.1, from coordinate 55,755 downwards.
GCTACAATAACTGCCCCTACTTTTTCATTCAAAAACATCTTCGGTCTCCGTTTTTACCCCGGTAAGCGCCAGTTTAATAGCCTCTTTGACAGTTGAAACCGCAATAATCTGGATACCATTTATATTTATATTCTGGCAATTAGCACCGGCAGGTACCAAAGCCCTCGTAAAACCCAAACGGCTGGCCTCGGAAAGACGTCTTTCCAAATGAGGGATTGTCCTCAGTTCCCCTGAAAGGCCAATCTCACCCAGTGCTATGGTTTCCGGGCAGACCCCGATATCACGGTAACTGGAGGCAATGGCCAAAGCAATAGCCAAATCTGCGGCCGGCTCGTCCAGACGAATACCGCCGGTGGCATTTACTATTATGTCCTGGGTACCCAGCCGCATGGAAAGGCGTTTGGAAAGAACAGCGGCTATCATAATAGTACGGTTAAAATCTACCCCGTTGGCCGTGCGGCGCGGCTGGCCGAAACTGGTGGTATTGGTGAGTGCCTGCACCTCTACCAGTAAAGGGCGGCTACCCTCCAGCACTGCTGTTACAGCTGAACCAACAGTGTTTGCCTGCCGATTAGATAAAAATATCTGCGAGGGATTGGCTACTTCCACCAATCCTTCACTTTTCATTTCAAATATGCCTACTTCGTTGGTAGAACCGAAGCGGTTTTTGACCGAACGTATCAAACGGTAAGCACTCTGGGACTCGCCCTCAAAGTACATGACCACATCTACTATATGTTCCAGTATGCGCGGCCCGGCGATGTTGCCCTCTTTGGTAACATGGGCGGCAATAAATACGCTGGCACCGCTGTTCTTAGCCCACTGCATCAGGCGGAGGGCTGATTCACGCACCTGATTTATAGCACCGGGTGCGGCCTCAAGCTCAGGCAGGAATACAGTCTGGATAGAGTCTATAACAACCAATGACGGGCAGAGGACTGAAAGCTGGGCTAGAATGGCATTAAGGTCTGTCTCAGCCATAAGGAAAAGCCCCTCGCCGCTGATACCCAGACGCTGAGCGCGCATTTTTATCTGGGCGGGGTTCTCTTCCCCGGAAACATATACCACTTTGCCGCCGCTCTGGGCTACCGAGGCAGCCACCTGAAGAAGGAGCGTGGATTTGCCGATACCCGGTTCACCCCCTAAAAGCATCAGTGAACCCGGCACTATTCCACCGCCCAAAACCCGGTTGAACTCTGAAATAGATAGACTCCGGCGGGTAGTATCTGATGCATTCAGACTGGAAAGCTCGGCTGCCGGGCTGATAACCCGGGCAGGTGCATTTTTACGCCCGAGAGGTGCAGCAATTGTTGTTTCTTCAAGAGTATTCCATTCCTGACAGCCGGGGCAACGCCCCAGCCACTTCAGGCTCTCATGTCCGCAGTTGGAACAGATATAAACATTACGGCTTTTATCCATATACAGAAGACTTTACACAATTTAATCCGCTAAAGCAAGGGCGTACCTGCCCCTTAGTTTACCTCAGATATTCCGGCGAATATACACTTTGTAAAAAAGGATTACTGCCAGACAACCGCCTTGATAAAATATGCCGCCCGGTAAAAGCTCTGCCTAGGCGCTGCCAGCACCCCCCCCGCAAAAGGTAATAGGCGGACCGCTTTCAAAGGCTGGCAGGCAGCATAAGCCCATGCGTCAGGCTAAGGCTGACAGTAACCCCTATGCCCACCCCATAAGGAGTAAACTATTTCGGAGTTTGTTTTTTAGCTCTTCGCTTAACGGACAAACCAGCGTTTGCTACTTACCCGGCAGGACAGGCTTACCCAGCTAATCATTTTTATTTTACCCTAAACAAAAAGGGGAGTCTTAAAACTCCCCTTAAACTAATCCGTTACCGGTACCCGCCCTTAAGGAGTAGCCTGACTAAGCTCAGCCGGTTCGGCCAGCCGGACAATTATTTCGTCTTCGGCAGTATCCACTATTACTTTATCCCCGGCTTTAAATTTAGCCCGCAGCAAGTCTTCAGACAAGCGGTCTTCTATCATGGTCTGGATAGTGCGGCGCAGAGGCCTGGCACCATAAACCTCATCATAACCCTTCTTGCCCAGCAAGTCCTTAGCAGATTCGGTCACCTCAAGCCCGATGCCCTTTTCAGCCATCTGCTTGACCACACTCTTGAGCATCAGGTCAACAATACTGCGAATCTGCTCTTTATTTAGCGAGTGGAAGACCACCACACTGTCAATACGGTTTAAAAACTCCGGACGGAAACTCTTTTTAAGCTCACCCAGCAGCTTGTCTTTCATGTGCTCAAAATTGGTCTGCTGGGCCTTTGATTCGTCTGTCTGAGTGGCAAATCCGATAGTCCCGCTACCCTTGCGGATAAGTTCAGCCCCAATGTTTGAGGTCATGATGATAATGGTATTCCTGAAGTCCACCCGCCTGCCCTTGGCATCTGTCAGGTGGCCGTCATCAAATATCTGAAGGAGAATATTAAAAACGTCAGGATGAGCTTTTTCTATTTCGTCCAGCAGTATCAGGCAATATGACTTGCGGCGAACAGCTTCCGTCAGCTGGCCGCCCTCATCATAGCCCACATATCCGGGGGGTGCACCCACCAGACGGGATACAGCGAATTTTTCCATAAATTCGGACATATCCAGCCGAACCAAAGAGTCTTCCGAACCGAACATAAACTGGGCAAGCGCCCGTGCCAATTCGGTTTTACCCACGCCGGTAGGTCCAAGGAAAACAAAGTTGCCAATGGGGTGACGGGGATCTTTAAGACCGGCCCGTGCCCGCCTGACAGCCTTGGATATGGTAACAATAGCCTCTTCCTGGCCGATAATCCGCTCGTGCAAAGCATCTTCCATATGGAGAAGGCGTTCGGTTTCGTCACCGGTAAGCTGTACCAGAGGGACACCTGTCCACATACTGACTACCTGAGCAATATCTTCTTCGCCCACCACCGGCTTGTCCATAGCCTGTTCGGTCTGCCATTCATCTTCCATGCGGCGTATCTTTTCAGCTATCTGAAGCTCACGCTCGCGGAGTTCGGAAGCATAGTCGTACTGCTGGGTAGCCAGAGCGGCTTCTTTATCCCGGCGGTAGCTGTCTTCTATAGCTTTCATCTCTTTCAAAGAGACCGGCTTGGTGCGTTTCTTTATCCGCACCCGTGATGCAGCTTCGTCAACCAAATCTATAGCCTTGTCCGGCAAAAAGCGGTCAGGTATATATCTGGCAGCCATATTGGCAGCAGCGATAATAGCTTCATCGCTGATGATAAGCTTATGATGCTCCTCATAGCGTTCTTTTATACCCCTGAGAATGCTCAGTGTATCTTCTATGGCCGGTTCTTCAACCAGTACCGGCTGGAAGCGTCTCTCAAGTGCGGCATCACGCTCAACATACTTACGGAAATCATCCAGAGTGGTCGCACCGATAACCTGCACCTCACCTCTGGCCAGTGAAGGCTTGAGGATATTGGCGGCATCTACTGCCCCCTCGGCAGCACCGGCTCCCACCATGGTGTGGAATTCGTCTATAAACAGGATTATGTTTCCTGCATTTTTAATCTCCTCAATAACCTTCTTAAGCCGTTCCTCAAATTCACCCCGGTATTTGGTACCGGCCACCAGTGAGGCCACGTCCAGTGAGATTATATGCTTCTGTTCCAGAGTTTCCGGTACGTCACCCGAAACAATGCGCTGGGCCAGCCCCTCCACAATGGAGGTTTTTCCTACGCCAGGTTCGCCTATAAGCGCAGGGTTATTTTTGGTACGGCGGGAAAGAATCTGGACTACCCGTTCTATTTCTTTGGAACGCCCGATAACCGGGTCAAGCTTACCAGCCTTGGCTGCGGCCGTCAGGTCAAAACCTAACTGGTCCAGCTGGGGGGTTCGGCTGGGGGTTGTCCGGCTGGTTTTAGGTTTGTTTAAACCCTGATTCAAGATACGCCCTACTTCGGTGCGCACCTTTTCAACTGTAACCCCAAAACTCTCAAGCACACCGGCAGCCGCCCCTTCACCTTCACGCAGAAGGCCTAAAAGCAAATGCTCAGTGCCAATGTAGTTATGGCCCAGATTTCTGGCTTCATCAATACCCAGCTCGATTACCTTTTTGGCTCTGGAGGTAAGACCGGTTTCAGAGGTAGCAGGGTGTTCACCCCGTCCCAGTATAAATTCAACAGTCGAACGTACCTTGGCCAGGTTTACGTCCATATTCACCAGCACCCGGGCGGCCACGCCTTCTTCTTCTCTCACCAGCCCCAGCAGTATATGCTCAGTGCCGATGTAGTTATGGTTAAGGCTCTGGGCTTCTTCCTGTGCATAGGTAAGAACCCGGCGCGCTCTTTCGGAAAATTTATCAAATCTGCTAGACATAATTTTTTTACTTTCACTCGGTTAGTACTCTTATTATAGCTCAGCCAAAAAGAAAGTGTAAAGGCAAATAGGGGGCATTAGCTTTGAAATAAAAAAAGACCCTTAACGGGCCTTGTTTTTAATTAAATATCAGAGGGAAAATGGAGCTCTGCTTTCAAGTGAATGAAAAAGCAAAGCTCCCCGGGCAGTGGCATATTTTCCACAAGGAGTTGCCTCCTAAGTATCGTCTGCGCTGGGGCGTTTCACGACCGTGTTCGGGACGGGAACGGGTGGTACCACCCCGCTCTAACCACCAGGGGAGCGGATGCACATTAGTAATTCACTTGTTAACTTTGATCCAAGCGATATTTGTTTACACTATATTAACTGAATACATGGGTTTATATCAATTCAGAAACAGGTCAAGCCCTCGACCATTAGTACTGCTAAGCTTAATACCTTACGGTACTTACACACGCAGCCTATCAAGCAGGTAGTCTACCTGCGGTCTTACCCCCGGTTGCCCGGGATGGGAGATCTAATCTTGAGGCCGGCTTCGCACTTAGATGCTTTCAGCGCTTATCCAAACCAGACTTGGCTACTCAGCAATGCCCTTGGCAGAACAACTGACACACCATTGGTCTGTCCTTCCAGGTCCTCTCGTACTATGGAAAGACCCTCGCAAATCTCCAGACGCCCACGACGGATAGAGACCGACCTGTCTCACGACGGTCTGAACCCAGCTCGCGTGCCGCTTTAACCGGCGAACAGCCGGACCCTTGGGACCTACTCCAGCCCCAGGATGCGACGAGCCGACATAGAGGTGCCAAACCTTGCCGTCGATGTGAACTCTTGGGCAAGATAAGCCTGTTATCCCCGGGGTAGCTTTTATCCGATAAGCCACGGCCCTTCCACTCGGTGCCGTAGGATCACTTTGCCCGACTTTCGTCCCTGCTCGACTTGTATGTCTCGCAGTCAAGCTCCCTTATGCCAATGCACTCTTAGGGTGATTTCCATCCACCCTGAGGGAACCTTTGGGCGCCTCCGTTACAATTTAGGAGGCGACCGCCCCAGTCAAACTATCCACCAGCCACTGTCCACTAGCTTGTTCTAGAGTTAGAGGCTAGATCCATCAAGAGTGGTATTTCAACGTTGGCTCCACCAAGGCTAGCGCCCTGGCTTCTCAGCCTCCCACCTATCCTACACATGATAAACCCAGACTCAATGGCAAGTTATAGTAAAGCTCCACGGGGTCTTTTTGTCCAGTCGCGGGAAACCCGCATCTTCACGGGTAATTCAATTTCACCGAGTCCCTCGTTAAGACAGCGCTCAAGTTGTTATACCTTTCGTGCGGGTCGGAACTTACCCGACAAGGGATTTCGCTACCTTAGGACCGTTATAGTTACGGCCGCCGTTCACTGGGGCTTCGGTTCAGAGCTTCGGTTACCCTAACTCCTCCCCTTAACCTTCCAGCACTGGGCAGGTGTCAGCCCCTATACTTCAGCTTTCGCTTTTGCAGAGACCTGTGTCTTTGTTAAACAGTCACTCGAGCCACTTTATTGTAACCCTCTCGCGAGGGCACCCCTTCTCCCGAAGTTACGGGGCTAGATTGCCGAGTTCCTTAACGAGGGTTATCTCGATCACCTTGGGACATTTACCCCCACCTACCAGTGTCGGTTTGCGGTACGGGCACCATTGCTTCAACAGTAACGAGGCTTTTCTCGACAGCTTGGACTCAACCAGATTGGCTTGGATCTCTCCGCACCTTCCACCAAACTTCAACTTAACTCCAGGACGGATTTGCCTATCCTGAAACGTCTAGGGTTTAGCGACACGCCATGTCCAATGGGCATGCCTGATCTATCCTCCTGTGTCCCCCCTTTACCTCCACAACGGTGGTGCAGGAATAATAACCTGCTGTCCATCGCTCTACGCCTTTCGGCCTCGGCTTAGGTCCGACTAACCCTACGCGGATTAACCTTGCGTAGGAAACCTTAGGTTTACGGTGGGCGTGTTTCTCACACGCCTTGCGCTACTCATTCCGACATTCTCACTTCCCTAAGCTCCACAGTTGTTTACACTCCTGCTTCACTGCCGAGGGAACGCTCCTCTACCATCTACCATATAGGTAGATCCATAGCTTCGGTGACAGGCTTAAGCCCCGTTGGATTGTCGGCGCAACACCACTCAACCAGTGAGCTATTACGCACTCTTTAAAGGATGGCTGCTTCTAAGCCAACCTACTGGATGTCTAGGCAATGCTACTTCCTTTCCCACTTAGCCTGCGCTTAGGGACCTTAGCTGATGGTCTGGGCTGTTTCCCTTTTGACTACGGAGCTTAGCCCCCATAGTCTCACTCCCAGGCTTTGATTAATGGCATTCGATGTTTGGTTAGAGTTGACAGGATCTCTCCCACCTAGTCTATCCAGTGCACTACCTCCATTAATGAACACCTGAGGCTGCACCTAAATGCATTTCGAGGAGAACCAGCTATCCCCGGGTTCGTTTGGCATATAACCGCTATCCACAGCTCATCCAACAACTTTGCCACGTTGACTGGTTCGGGCCTCCGCGAAGTATTACCTTCACTTCACCCTGGCCATGGATAGATCACCCGGCTTCGGGTCTACTCAGTGCAACTAAAACGCCCTATTCAGACTCGCTTTCGCTTCGGCTGCGCAACTTAATTGCTTAACCAGCTGCACTTAGTAACTCGTCGGATAATTCTTCAATAGTCACGCCATCAGAGCTTACGCTCCTCTGACTGCTTGTAGGCACACGGTTTCAGTTCTATTTCACTCCCCTCTCGGGGTGCTTTTCACCTTTCCCTCACGGTACTAGTTCACTATCGGTCATCAAGAGTATTTAGCCTTGCCATGTGGTCACGGCGGATTCCCACGAGATTCCACGAGTCTCGTGGTACTTAAGAAAGAATCAGAAGCCTATACCCTTTAATTTACGGGACTCTCACCCTCTGTGGTTGCCCGTTCCAGGGACCTTCTAATAGGGTTAGGTTTGTAACTTCTCGGTTTGCTCTGCACAAACCAAATTCTTCTTACAACCCCTTGTAAACATAGGCTACAGAACCACTAAGATTACAAGGTTTAGGCTCATCCCCGTTCGCTCGCCGCTACTAGGAGAATAATTTCTTTTCCTCGGGGTACTGAGATGTTTCACTTCCCCCACTTACCTCTACCCAGCCTATGTGTTGAGCTGGGAGTACTCAGGTTTTGCCTGAGCGGGTTGCCCCATTCGGAAATCCCCGGCTTAGCTTGTTAGGCAGCTGACCGAGGCTTATCGCAGTCTTACCACGTCCTTCATCGGCTCTTGATACCAAGGCATCCACCATGTGCCCTTACCTGCTTGACCTGCTTCGGAATTGATATTAACCCGTAGTATTCAGTTTTTAAAGTGCGTAACAAATATAAAGCGGCTTGGTAACATTACCAAGCCGCGAGCTTGGATTCACCTTAAACGAATTTTTATGTGGCTACTGTTATCATTTATCTCTCTGCCTCATTCAGAGGCGAAGGGTATTATATCCCATTGCTTCAACCGCTGTCAAGGGCGACCCCACGTTCAGCGGGAAAAACCTTGGAGATTTTTTCAGATTTTTAAGCTATTTAAAGGTGCTTAATTAAAAGCAGTAGAGTATAGACTTGTGGCTACCCTCTTGTCAAGAACGCCGGGGTGGTTTTTTACCCAAGGGGACATTACGATTGCCGCAGCCGCTATTTCTTCAATTTTAGCTTCAGCAACCCCAAGGTCTTTTAGGCTGAAATTTATATTATTTTTTTTGAGCCAGTTTTCTACTGCCAAAATCCCGTCTGTCTGCCCGAATACTTTTTCCCCCAGCATTTCTATCCGATGGCGGCGCACCGGGTAAAGGTTTCGCATGTAAGCCGGTAGAAGGGCGGCCAGACCATCAGCGTGGGCAATATCATAGTAACCGCTTAAGGCATGCTCCAAGCCGTGCATAGTCATATTGCCGCTCTTGCCTCCCAGTGACATAAACTGGGAACAGGCAATAGTTGAAAGCCAGCTAAGCTGGGTACGGGACTGAAGGTCATGCGGGGTTTGAACAGCTTTGGGCAAATACTCCACCACCAGCCGCATGGCCAGCTCGGCCATTCCATCCCGCAAAGGAGAGGTGTCTGCGACGGTCAGATAAGGCTCTGCTATATGGCAGAAAATATCCACTCCGCCCTGAGCTGTCTGGCGGGGAGGCAGGCTGAGTGTCAGCAAGGGGTCTACCAAAGACACTTTGGGCTGAAGGCGGTTGTCGGAAATAACCCTTTTCTCATGCTTTTCCCAGTTGGAGATGACTGCATTCCCATTAGCTTCAGAGCCGCTGGCAGCAACTGTAGGTATCATTATAAGGGGTAATAAATCACCCTCAGGGTATTCTTCCTGTTGTATATAGTCCCAAACAGGTCCGTTACAAGCTAGCCCAAAGGCAATTGCCTTGGCGGCATCCATGGCACTCCCACCCCCCAGAGCAATAATCAGGTCTACCCCTTTTGCTCTGGCCAGTTTAATACCCTCATCTACTGTAGATGAACGGGGATTCGGCTCTACATGGTCAAACAGAGTGGTTTGTATACAAGCCTCTTTAAGCAGGAACAAGGCCCTCTCCAGTATGCCTAAACGGCGTACTGCATCTTTCCCCGTGACCAGCAAAGCATGCCTGCCCAGCAGTGAGGCTTCGTGATTCAGGCTGCTTATACTGCCCACCCCGAATATAATACGGGTAGAAAGGTCAAATGTTGTTATCATAAACACATCATAACAGAAGACATAGCCTTTAAAACAGCCCCCTGCTTACTTCCAGTCTTTTACCTTCAGCCGCCAGACATTCGTCAGGTGATAACTAGGAGGGGGGTTCACCATTCCTGCCAAAGAGCCACTTCTGTTTCTGCTCAATACGGATAGCTTCATTGGTAGGCTGGTAGCGGGACAGAAAATCTGCTTTAAATTCTTCAAAACAGTCTTTTTCTATGGAGGTGCGTATTTCCTGCATAAAGTTGCTCAGGAAGGCTATATTATGTATGGTAGCCAGCCGGTAGGCCAGTATTTCTTCACATCGGAACAGGTGGTGCAGGTAGGCCGCTGAATAGTTGCGGCAGGTATAGCAGTTACACTCCGGGTCAATAGGCCCTTTCTGAGTGGCAAAAGCGGCATTGCGGATATTAAGCCTGCCCAAGCGGCTGAAAAAAGCCCCGTTGCGGGCCACTCTGGTTGGCAATACGCAGTCAAATATATCCACCCCGCAGCTTACCCCTTCCAGCAGGTCTTCGGGCGCACCCACTCCCATCAGGTAGCGGGGCTTGTTTTCGGGCAGAAAACGCAGGGTATGGCGGACGGTTTCAAATGTAATATCCTTTGGTTCACCCAGTGAAAGTCCGCCCAGCGCATAACCGGGGAAATCCAGTGAAGCCAGATACTCGGCTGACTGCCGCCTCAGCTCGGGGGAAAGCCCGCCCTGAACAATAGCAAAAAGGTGCTGGCTTTTTAGGGTATGGGCAGCAAGACAGCGTTTTGCCCACTGATGGGTGCGTTCCATAGCCGCCAAAACCTCATTCTCAGAGGCTTCGGAATGGGGGCATTCATCCAGCACCATGGCAATATCAGACCCCAGGTCCTGCTGGAAGCTGACCGCATCTTCAGGGGTAATATAGCGGGTACTGCCGTCTATATGGGAACGGAAACTAACCCCGCCCTCATCCAGCTTGCGCAAATTGGCCAGCGAAAATATCTGGTATCCACCGCTATCAGTCAGGATAACCCCGTCCCAGTTCATAAATTTGTGCAGGCCACCCATCTCTTTGATGATAGGTATGCCAGGGCGAAGGTACAGGTGATAGGTGTTGGAGAGTATCATATTTATATTTACGGATTTTAGGTCTTCGGGGGTAAGGGTTTTAACCGTAGCCTGACTGCCGACCGGGCAGAAAACAGGTGTTTCAACTTTGCCATGGGCCGTAAAAAGCTGACCGCGGCGGGCCAAACTTCGAGAACTGGTTTTGTTTAATATGAAAGATTTATCCAAAAGATTATGCTCCTGTGATATTTAAGGCTGGCAACAAGGCGGATTGGTTTCGTCCAGATAGTCCTGCAGAATAACCGCTGCCGCTGCTGCATCATCCCGGACGGTTTTATTATTCTTACCGCTGTCATTCATTTTGCGGCGGGCTTCGTCGGTAGAAAAGCGTTCATCCCGGTAAATAATTTCTATATTTAAATGCCTTGAAAGTAGTTCACTGAAACTTTTAACCTTCTCCGCCTGCGGGCCGATAGTACCATTTAGAGATATAGGCAGACCGATAATAAGCAGATCAGGCTGATGGGTTTTGACCAGACTTTCAATATTTTCCAGTGTCTTGGTATCATCGTCACGCCGAAGTATAACCAAAGGGGAAGCCAGTATCCTTAAGGGGTCGCTCAAAGCCGCCCCTATCCACTTGTCACCCACGTCCAGCGCCAGTATACGGCCTATTTTACCCCTCCAAAACGGTTCTTTATATCATTCCCTTTACAGCCTGAAGAGCTTCGTCCAGTTTGGACTTGTCACGCCCGCCGCCCTGAGCCATATTCGGCTTGCCGCCACCGCCGCCGCCGGCTATCTGGGAAAGTTTCTTAACAATATTACCGGCATGATATCCTTTGGCAATCAGATCAGGGGTTACCATGCACAGGAAGAACGGCTTGTCTTCGGTAACCGTACCCAGCACTATTACCCCGCTGCCCAGTTTGTCCCGCAGGAAATCAGCCGTCTCACGCAGGGTATCAGCATTGACCGAGGTCATACGGCTGACCAGCAGTTTGACCCCTTTGTAATCTTCAGCTTTGGAAAGCAGCTCTTCCGCCTCACCCCGGGACATCTGGCGTTCCAGATTTTGGACTGCTTTCTTAAGCGTATCTATTTCTTCTTTCAGTTCAGCCAGTTTGCGCGGTGATTCTTCCGCAGTAGATTCCAGCATGCCCGAAAGTTCGGACAAACTGTCCTGCTGGAGATTAATGAAAGCCTCAGCCTCCCGCCCGGTTACAGCTTCAATACGCCGAAGACCTGCCCCCACACTGCTTTCACTCATTATCTTGAACAAGGCTATTTCACCGCTGGCGGTCACATGGGTACCGCCGCAAAGTTCAGCTGAAACCGCTGGACGCCCCACCCTGAGCACCCGTACCCTGTCACCGTATTTTTCCCCAAAAAGGGCAGTTACACCCTCCTCCAGAGCGTGGCGGTAGGGCATTTCTTCGGCATAAACCGGCAGATTGCGGCGGATTTTGTCATTCACAAATTCCTCTACCCGCCGCATTTCATCTTTACTCATAGGTTTCAGATGGGAAAAGTCAAATCGGAGGCGGTCAGGCGTTACCACCGAACCCCTCTGCTGAACCTGCTCACCCAGCACTTCCCTGAGAGCCGTCTGGAGTATATGGGTAGCGGTATGGTTGCGGGCAATATCCCGCCGGCGTTCTTCATTTATATGGGCAGTAGCCGCTTCAGATATCTTCAGGCAGCCATTTATCACTCGCCCCTGATGCAGAAAAACCCCGTTGGGCAGGTGGAGGGTATTTTTAACCTCAAAACGCCCTGCATCGGTTATAATCTCACCGGTATCGCCCACCTGTCCGCCCATTTCGGCATAAAAAGGGCTCTCATCCAGCACTATGCTGGCCTCGTCACCCTCTTCTATACTGTCAACTGTGCCGCCCTCGGTCAGAATATCTTTAATAGTTGATTTCTGAATGGCAAGTTCGTATCCCACAAAACAGGTTTTTTCGGCATGGCGCATATTCTTGACTGCCTCAGCGGTAGCCGCCGCATCAAAGCTGAACTTACGGCTGGAACGGGCTTTGGTACGCTGGATTTCCATTTCGGATTCAAATCCATCAAGGTCTACACTCAAGCCCTTTTCGGCGGCTATTTCGGTAGTCATCTCCACCGGAAAGCCGTAAGTATCGTACAGTTTAAAGGCATCCTGCCCGGAAATCCGCCCTCCTTTGGTCTGGCGGACTATCTCTTCCAGAAGCTCCAGACCGGTAGCCAGCGTTTCCGAAAAACGGGCTTCCTCACTGGCTATCATCTCCAGTACATAGGTTTGCCGTTTTTTAAGTTCAGGATAAATGCCGCTCATACGGTTAATAACCGCCCCGGCCATATCCACCAAGAAGGGTCTTTCCAATCCCAGCCTGCGCCCGAAAAGGACTGCCCGCCGAAGCAGACGGCGAAGCACATAGCCCCGCCCCGCCTTGTCCGGAATAACCCCGTCAGCAATCAGAAAGGTAATGCCCCGGCTGTGTTCGGATACTATCCGCAGGGCTCTGTCAGTTGCGGCATCACACCCGTATTTCCTGCCCGAAAGCAGGCAGGCTTTTTCCACAATTGGGGCAAATATATCGGTTTCGTATACGTTTTTCTTGGACTGCATCAGTATAGTCAGGCGTTCCAGCCCCATGCCGGTATCAATGCTGGGGGCAGGCAGGTTTTGACGCTTGCCGCTCTTGTCCTGATTAAACTGGACAAATACCAGATTCCATATTTCACAGAAACGGCCGCACTTGCAGGAGGGGTTGCAATCCGCCTTGCCGCAGCCCGTTTCCTGCCCGAAATCATAGTGGATTTCACTGCAAGGGCCGCAGGGACCTGAATCCCCGGCCGGTCCCCAGAAGTTGTCAGCCGCATCCAGCCGGACTATCCGGTTTTCGGGTACTCCCTGTTCCTTCCAGAGGGCAATAGCCTCGTCATCATCCAGATAGACTGTTATCCAGAGCCTTTCGGCAGGTATATTTAGCCTTTGGGTTACATATTCCCAAGCCCAGGCAATAGCTTCTTTTTTAAAGTAGTTGCCGATGCTGAAGTTGCCCAGCATTTCAAACAAGGTCAGGTGGCTGGCGTCGCCCACTGATTCAATGTCGGTAGTGCGGAAACATTTCTGGCAGGAGGCCATACGAGGATTTTCAGGCTTGGCCACCCCCAGATAATAGGGCTTGAACTGCACCATGCCGGCGGTAGTTAAAAGAAGGGTGGGGTCATTGTGGGGTATCAGGGAAGAACTGGCAATCCGCTTATGCCCCTTCTCCTCAAAAAATTTCAGATAATTTTCGCGTAATTCATCACTGCTAAACAAAGCCGCACCTGCCATTTCAAGTAGATAGATAAGATAAATACGATTTTAGTTTAAGCTCATCAAGCTGTCAATTTTAATAATCCACAGCGGGTCTTCTATATTATATATAGGGTTCACTGAGGCTGGTTGTTCGCACTATCCAGACAGGCATAGGCATACAGAGCTGCCCCAATCACCCCGGCATTATCCCCCAGAACAGAAACTATCAGGCGGACATCATCCCCCGCCAGACGGAAAGCCCGTTTATAAAGCACTTGGCGGGCAGGCTCAATAAATATCTCTCCCAGCTTGGAAACCCCGCCCCCCAGTATAATAAGCTCCGGGTTAAATATATTGGCAATATTCACCAGCCCGATTCCCAGATATTCCCCTGCCTGACGGATAATCCCCAGACACAGCCTGTCACCCTCTGAAGCCGCCCTGCCTATATCCTCTGCGGTCAAAGCCGAATAATCCGCCTTGAAGCGTTCTACCAGTATGGAAAATTCACCCCCAGCAAGTTCGGTCTGAACCCTGCTGACAATAGCCGTACCCGAAGCCAGTGTTTCTAAACAGCCTTTGTTGCCGCAGACATCTTCCTTACCGTTTATATCCAGACACATATGCCCTATTTCACCGGCACAGCCGCTCTGCCCCAGATACAGCTCGTTATTTATAATAATACCGCCCCCGATACCGGTGGAAACGGTCAGGTAAACCAGATTTTTAACTCCCAGCCCCACTCCCAGACGGTGTTCACCCAGTGCCGCAGCCGAAGCATCATTTATAATAAAGGTCTTGAGATAACGTTCTGTAAGCATATCCCTGAGGGGCACGTCCCGCCAGTCGGGCAAATGGGGAGACTGGGTAACCAGCCCGTTTGGCATATCTATACCCCCGGCAACCGCCGCAGCAAGTGCCTCAAACTGTGAGGTATTCAGGTTGTTACGCTCAAGCAAGCGGTCAAGCACCAGGCAGATGCTCTCAAATACACCCGTTACCCCGTTGAGGGCACAGGTAGGCTCCTGTTCCCAAGCCACCACCCGTCCGTCATGGGTGACCACCGCCGAACGGATTTTACTGCCGCCTATATCCAGACACAAACAGGGCTTGCTCATAACCTCTGAATTACTACGGTTCAATAAAGCCCCCTATTTTTAGTTAAAGTGAATAACCCTAGGCCTTCAGGAATGGCAGCCAGTCCATCAAACCAATTCCGGCATATATCAGAATAATATATTTGGGGAATTTGCCTAGGAACAGCGCCGGCAAAAACTTGTGAACAGGCATGCGTGCCAATCCGGCAATCAGCCCTCCCACATCAAAAGGCACTATCGGCTGGGCAGCCAGAAAGGCGATAGCCCAAGCACCGTATTTCTGTATCCAGATTTCCACCCGGTTGTAACCCACCAGACCTTCGGGAATGGCCAGTTTTTTACCTAACCGGCCGGCAAAATAACCGCTCATTTCACCCAGACTGCCGCCCAGAGCACCGAACAGAGCTACCAGCACCGGATTAAAATTGGTTGCGGCAGCAACCATAATGGAAATAGCAAAAGGCACCGGGGCTATAACCGTGGCATTAGCCAGTATAGACATAACAAAAACCAGCAGGTACGTCAGCCAGGCATATTCATCAAGGGGTATATCCAGACTGTCTACCAGCGAATTAAGTCCCCAGGCCAACAGAAAACTGAGTGCTATAAGAGCCCCAAAGGTTAATAAAAGACTGCCCCATTTTACTGTTTTCAGTTGTTCCCTGAGAGACTGTTTTTGTTTTTCTTCCAAGCTATTTTCTCCCGCAAAGTTCGGCAACCAGCAAACTCAAGGCCAGCTCCGGTTCAAAGCGGCCGGTTTTTATATAGAGGTCTGTCTCAAGCAGTTTAGTGTAAATATTTTTAAGGCTGTCCATATTCTGGCATACAGCCTGAGAGGCCGTTTTCCTGAGGGCGTATTCCGAACCGCCCATAACCTTGAAAACCTCTGCTTCCTTCAATCCCCGTTTTTTAAGGGCAGTATAACGCACCATCAGCCGAAGCTGGCGTACCAGCATGAAGAGCAGAAAACCGGGTGACCCGCCGCCAGCAGTAAAAGCCGCCAGAGACTGCTGGGCTTCTTTAACCTTACAGTCCAGTATAGCATCCACCAGAGAGAATATATTTACTTCCTGAGCATAGCCCACCATAGCCTGCACATCTGCTTCCTCTATCACCCGCCCCTGTGCATACAATCCCAGTTTTTCAATCTCGGTAGAAAGTGCCCACAAATCGGGCCCCGCCAAGCGGCCCAGCAAACGGGCAGCCGGAACAGACATCTGGATAGAAGATTGTTTGGCACGCTGCATTACCCAACCGGGCAGGTTTTGGGCAGAAAGAGGTGCAAAATGCTTAACCTCGGCACGGCTGCCTATTATTTTGAAAAGGGGGTTGGTTGCCAAAACGGACACTTTTTCTTTTTCGCGGTAGTCACCATCTTTGGCAGTAGTATAGTCCAAAAGCACCGCCAGAGTTGTCGGAGGCAGATTATCCAGTGCCCGGGCAAACTCATCAGGGCTGTTTTTGTTTGCGGTATCCTTGGCGGCAGTTTTGCCCTTTGCACCCTCAAACCTCTCCAGCAGTCCGTTCACTATAACCAGCCGGGCAGGAGCTAAAAAGGGAATAGTCTGTACGTAATTTAAAAGTTCGGCAGCCGTCAGGTTTTTAGCTTCCAGCAGAGTGGTATTGGCCGAAGCCAAAGACTCATCACCCAAAGCCTGTTTTATCTGCTTCAAGCGTTCTTTCAGGGAAAAATCATCACTGCCGGTAAAAATATACAGCAAATTCAAGCCACCTTCGGCTGATATTGTAGCATAAGAAAGCGGGTACGTAACCTTTGAAGTTTAGTGCAAAAATGCCTTACAGTATGTTACAATCTGCCCGTAAGCTACACTTGGAGGATTTGAAACAATGCCCGAAGAAGTTGTGATGCCCTACGAACTCCGCAAACATATTGCCATTGCCAATGACATGGAAATAGCCCCTGAAATAAGGGAAAAGACCATTAAACATATTGCCCGCTTTGGTTCCTACGAGGCACTGTGTGCCCTGCTGGACATTGCCTGCAATACCAAGGCAAATTACGGTGAACGTGATCTGGCTCTCAAGGTATCCAGAGACGTACTCAAAAACAGCCGCAAAAACGATATCTAGGAGCAAAAGCGAAAGTAATATATGGCAGTAACAATAGGTATAATAGGTCTGGCTAAAAGCGGACGCACCACCATTTTCAACGCCGCTACCCGCAGTAACGCCGCCACCGGCTCTTATTCACAGAGTAGTTCGGCCAACGTAGGCATTGTAAAGGTGCCTGATGCCCGTTTGAGTCCCCTGGAAGAAATGTTCCACCCCAAGAAACTCACCCCGGCCGAAATAAAATATTTTGACGTGGGGGCATCTCTCAAAGGCGGCACTAAAGACAGCTCTTTTTCAGGTGAACTTTTGACCCAACTGCAAAACGTAGATGCCCTGCTTAATGTTATCCGGGCATTTGAAGATACCGCCATCCCTCTGCCTGCCGGCGGCATCAACGCCGAACGTGACCTGACCACCATGAATGCCGAGCTTATTTTTTCAGACCTGACTATTATTGAAAAAAGGCTTAACCGCATCGGCAGCCAGATGAAGAGTGCCAAACCCCCGGAGAGAGCCGCTCTGGAACGTGAAAAAGAACTCATGGCCCGAATCAAAGAAGCCATGGAGAAAGATATTCCCGTCCGTGATATGGAAGTGGATGAGGAAGAGGCCAAAATACTGTCCGGTTACCAGTTTCTGAGCAACAAACCGGTGCTTATGGTTATAAACATCGGCGAAGATGACCTGCCCAAGGCCGCCGAGATGGAAGCCGAACTCAATACCCGCTACGGCGGCAAAAACTACAGGGTGATTGTAATGTGCGGCAAACTGGAAGCCGAACTGATAAATATGGACGAGGCTGAAGCCACCGAATTCCGCTCAAGTTACGGGCTTAAAGAAACCGGACTTGACCGCACCATAAGAGCTTCCTATGACCTTTTAGACCTTATCTCATTCTTTACCGTAGGGCCGGACGAAGTGCGGGCTTGGACTATTACCCGCGGTACTATATCCCAGAAAGCAGCCGGCAAAATCCACTCCGATATAGAACGGGGATATATACGGGCAGAGATTGTCCACGTCGGTGACCTGCTTACCGCCGGTTCACTGGCGGAAGTCAGAAAACGCGGTCAGCTGAGGCTGGAAGGCAAAACCTATATAGTACAGGACGGAGATACCGCCAACTTCCTGTTTAACGTCTAAATCTGCTCTATAAGGGCGGAAAGTATCTCCGCCCCGCGGTAAACCAGTTTTGAACAAAGGCCTTCCCGGAGACCTTTTTCTTTTACCAGTTTAGCCCCCTCCGGAGTGCCTATATTGCATTTGATTAGGTCACGGCAGGCCGTAGCCCCGAATTCAGCTTCAAACTGCTTTAGAAACTCGCGGCCAAGGCGGTTACACTTTTCTCTGGCCGCTTTATCTTCAACCGAAGCCTGCCCGAATTTCAAACCTATCACCATCAACCCGCCGCTGATTACCCCGCAAGTGTCACCCCGCGCCGCCATGCCTCCGCCAAAAGCTGAAGCCAGTTTAAGGGCTGTCCCGGTTTCAATACCCAGAGATGGGGCAAAGGCCGCAAGCAAAGACTGGGCACAGTTGAAACCCTTCTCATGAAGGATTTGGGCTGAAACGGCTATATCACTCATGGATTTCATTCTCCTGAAATATATATCTGAAGGAGGCCTAAAGTATAAATATACCTTATTTTTGAGGTAAATTAAAAAACCCGCCTTCTTCGGGCAGGTTTAAACCGCATTATTGTACTTGCAACCGGCTGAAACTTAAACAGGCCCGCCCATTTCCTCCAGCCGTTCATCACTTATGCCGAAATGGTGGGCAACTTCGTGCTTGACTACCCGCCGGACTTCGTCTTTTATGTCATCTTCAGACTTAACCGTATCCAGTATGGCCAAACGGAATATAGTTATACGGTCAGGAGTAACCATACCATAAGAAGCATGGCGTTCAGTCAGGGGAACACCTTCGTAAAGCCCCAGCAGATCTTCGCCCGCTTGCATATCCAGATTGCGGCGCTGGACGCGGCTGGGGCGGTCAGCCACCAGTATTTCCACATTATCCAGCAGGGCTAAAAATTCCTCCGGCAGGCTGTCCACCGCCTCTCCCACTAATTGCTTGAACTGTTCAATATCCATATTTTTATAATATCCCCAATCTGCCCGGAATAACAGCCCGAACATATCCCCCGCCTGCCAATAAATCCCTGCCTTGTAAATAACCCGTCTTTAGGCTAATCTTTTCATAATAGCTATTTTATATTATCAAGGAGTATTAAAGTGTTTGACTTTTTCTTTGGCGGAATTTTGGGGCTTATCTCTTTTGCAATTAGCCTGGCATTTTATTTCCTGCCCACCATAATCGCCCTGGCTAAGCACCGCCGCAATACCCTGGCCATTTTCCTGCTGAACTTCTTCCTCGGCTGGACTTTTATCGGCTGGGTAGTCGCTCTTGTCTGGTCAGTGAAAAAGTAACCCTGCCTTTATGCTGGAAATAAACTACTCAACTGCTATAGACCCTTTTCTGCGGAATATCAGAAGTTTTATACCAGATTTCGGCGGAATAAAACCGGGTGAACGGGTACTGGACGTCTGTTCAGGTTCAGGGGCTCAAGTAGGCGAATACCGCAAACGGGGTATTCTGGGTTTCGGGCTGGACCTCAGCCCGGATATGCTCAGCCTCTCCCGCCGCCTGTATGACCCCGCCTTACCTTCGGACAGTTATTTTACCGAAGCAGATGCCCGCCATCTGCCATTTGCAGATGCCAGTTTTGACTATACCTCTACCACTCTGGCACTCCATGACAAACCCGCCCAAACCTGTCTGGAGATACTGGCGGAAATGAAACGGGTGGTCAAACCGGAAGGTTATATCCTTATAGCAGACTACACCTGCCCCCTGCCTGCCAGTTTTCCCGGCTGGATAATAAGAACCATAGAACGCCTAGCCGGCGGTGAACACTACCGTAATTTCCGCCATTACCTGAAACATGGCGGCGTACCCGCCCTGTTTGAAGAACTTGGCATCAAGCCTGAGGGCACCCAAACCACCAGTTACGGCCTGATAACTGTTACTAAAGCTAAAGTAAGTTGACAGAAACAGCCAAATGCTATAAAAATAATGGCTGAATATTAGAGCCATATAATATCCAAGGAGGCTTTTCATGAAAATAGAACCTGAAGTCCGCAAAGAGATTAACCAAGTGCTGGATGCAATGAAAGAAGCCGTTGAGGCCAAGAATATAGAAGCACTGGTGGGACTGGTAGACAGTGAACCGAATATACTCACCGTGGGTCCCTGCCCGGACAATGTCGGCCTCGGGCAGAACGGCTTCAGACGCTGGATGCAAGCCCTGCTGGACAAAGCTACCCCAGTAAAATTCAAGTTAGGGTTTACCACCATAAAAGGCAACGGTCCGGTTGTCTGGCTGGATACCCATGTAACCTATACCTGTAAAAATGGAGAAAACCAAAAGGATTTTGATTTTTACCTGAGCGGAGTGATGGAAAAGGTTACGAACGAGTGGCGCTGGAGCCAAATGCATTTGTCTGCTCCTTCGGAACTTGAATTTCCCGAAGGACCGCCTCCCTCACCTGAGGCTGAAAAACCGGCGGAAAAACCAAAATACACAACTGAAAATAAAGCTCCAAACCCGGAACAGGGCGAAGATGCCCCTCCCGAATGGAATTATATGTAAACTAACCTTTGCAGACTACAAAACCCTCGTCGCAAAGGCGGGGGTTTTTCTTTAAACAAGTGCGGCAGACAGGCAGACAGCCTCTGCCCGAAAGAAAGGCGGTTGGGGTATGAACGTGTTTCGCTCTGCCCTGCTCTTTTATGTATTTGCCATGCTGGCGCTGTGTTTTATACCGGCCTGGCATAGCTTCATCAGTCAGGTCACAGGCTCACTTGACCAAAATCTGAGCTTGGTTATCAAACTGATAGCTGACCCTCTGGAATATGTTTGGAAGTGGGTGCTGGCAGTATTTATAATACTGCTGCTGAACCGCCGGAATTAAAGGCTCCTCAGATATTCGTCCATAACCAGCGCCGAACGTTTGGCCGCTCCCATAGCGCTTATGACTGTATCAGAGCCGGTTACTATATCCCCGCCAGCCCAAACCGCTTTATGCGAAGTTTGCCCGCTGATACCGGCCGCCACCGTGCCGTTGGGGTTTACCTGCAAATCAGGGGCAGACTGCATAACCAAGGGATTGGGGCGGGTACCCAGAGCAATAATAGCTAAATCTATGTCCATTTCAAATTCACTGCCATCCACCGGTATGGGACGGCGGCGGCCGCTGGCATCAGGTTCGCCGAGCTCCATCTTTTGGCAATCCATAGCCCGCACCTTCCCCTGTTCATTTGCCAGAAAACGCACAGGACTTGTCAGGAAATGAAATTTGATACCCTCCTCGCGGGCATTTTCCACTTCTTCCTTTCGGGCCGGCAGTTCAACCTCGGAACGGCGGTAAATAATACTGACTTCTTCGGCACCTAAACGCAAAGCACAGCGGGCGGCATCCATAGCTACATTACCGCCTCCAATCACCGCCACCTTTTTGCCCTTTTTAACCGGGGTATCATATTCAGGGAAACTGTGAGCTTTCATCAGGTTTATCCGAGTCAGAAACTCATTAGCTGAATATACCCCGTTCAAGTTTTCACCCTGCACATTTAAAAACAGAGGCAAACCCGCTCCGGTTGCCAGAAAAACAGCCTGAAAGCCTTGCTTGAAAAGGTCATCAAGCGAAAACAGCCTCCCTGCCACCGCATTGAGTTCAATCTTAACGCCCAGTGATTTTACGTATTCCACTTCACCCTGCACTATATCCTTAGGCAGGCGAAATTCGGGTATGCCGTACATCAGCACCCCGCCGGCTGTATGCAGAGACTCAAACAAGGTGACATCATGGCCCAAACGAGCCAGTTCGGCAGATGCAGTCAATCCAGCCGGCCCTGCCCCAACCACCGCCGCTTTTTTCCCGCTCTTGGGTTTAAGGCTTTTAGGCAGATTAACCTCGGCAGAATGTTCACGCTCCCAGTCCGCCACGAAACGTTCCAAACGCCCAATAGCTATGGGGACTTCTTTTTTATTTAATATGCAGGCCTGTTCACACTGGGTTTCCTGCGGGCATACCCTTCCGCAAACCCCCGGCAAGCTGTTGGTCTTTTTAAGTATGCGGGCGGCTTCAGGCATATCGCCTTCCCTTAAGGCCAAAATAAATTCCGGAATATCTATATTTACCGGACAACCCTCTACGCAATAACGCTTTTTGCACTGCAAACAGCGGGCAGCCTCAATATGGGCATCAGAAGGGGTGTAGCCGGTGGCCACTTCGGAAAAATTTTGAATCCTTTTGGCAACCGCCTGTTTGGGCATATCAATTCTATTCAGACCTGCTTTAGCCATGGTTTCCGCACCCCTCTTCCTTGCAGCGGCATCTCTCGGAGGCCACAGCCTCTTCAGCCACATAGGACTTCTGGCGTACCAGCAACCCGTCCCAATCCACTTTATGCCCGTCAAACTCCGGTCCGTCCACACAGGCAAAACGGGTCTGCCCGTCCAGACTGACCCGGCAACAGCCGCACATTCCGGTTCCGTCTATCATTATGGGGTTAAGGCTGACAATTGTTTTCACCCCGAAAGGCTGGGTGGTTTTTGAGCAGAATTTCATCATAACACTGGGGCCTATTACTATTACCCGGTCTAGTTTGGTATCTGAAGAAAGCAGGTCACGCAAAGGTTCGGTAACTAACCCTTTGATGCCGGCAGAACCGTCATCAGTGCAGACTATCATTTCATCTGAATATTTCGTAAGGCGGTCATGCCAGAAGAAAAGATCTTTACTGCGGGCACCCACTATACTTATTACCCGGTTACCCGCCTCTTTCATAGCTCTGGCAATGGGTACAATGGTAGCCATGGCAAAGCCGCCGCTTACGCAAACCACTGTCCCGAAATTTTCAATCTCGGTAGGCTTACCCAAAGGACCTGCAAAATCCAGTATAGCATCACCCTTGCCCAGCTTGGCCAGTTTACGGGTGGAAACACCTATTTCCATGTAGATAACAGTAACTGTTCCTGCTTGAGCGTCCCAGTCTGCAATAGTCAGAGGGAAACGCTCTCCCTCAGTATCAACCCTGAGGATAACGAATTGTCCGGCAGCCGCCGCAGCCGCTACTTTAGGTGCCTGTATCTTCAGCAAGTGTACTTTGGGCAACAAATCCTGCCGCTCAATAATCGTATACATACCTCTCCTTGCGTATACTGCTGGACAAAACCCAGAAGCATCTATGAGTATTAGTGCCGATTTACAGGTAAATATAAAAACCTATGATAATTTATCATTAAATGACGCCTTACTTCAAACCATAACCAGTTGAATTTAGCTTGATAAAGTTATAATATATTAAGCGTTTTAACCCGCTTGGTTGTCTATTAAGCATTAAGGAAACAACATGTTTATTGAACTTGTCCATATTGGTTTCGGCAATATTCTGGCCATGAACCGGGTTATTGCCATTTCTCCGCCCAGTTCTGCCCCCATTAAACGTATTATACAGGAAAGCCGGACTAAAGGCTTTTTGATAGACATGACCAACGGCCGCAAAACCAAAGCGGTTATATTTACTGACAGCGGGCATATCGTACTGGCGGCGCTTGCCCCTGAAACTATTACCGGACGACTTTCTATTAGCCGCGGCGGTGCGGTAAAACCTGAGCTGGTTGATGACAAACTGGAACTTTAATAAAACTGAAAAACCCCTGCTGTTGATTGTTTCCGGTCCTTCCGGCGTAGGTAAAGATGCAGTTCTGGCCCGTATGAAAGAGCGCAAACTGCCCCTGACCTATATAGTCACCACCACCACCCGCCCCAAACGGGAAACCGAAACCGAGGGAGTTGATTATAATTTTATCAGACCGGCTGAATTTCAAGAGCTTATCAGCCAGAATGAACTGCTGGAATGGGCTAACGTTTACGGAAATTTTTACGGCGTCCCCAAAGCGCCTATCAGGCAAGCCTTATCCCGCGGTTCAGATGTTATTGTAAAAGTGGACGTTCAGGGTGCGGCCAGCATCAAAAAAATAGTGCCGAATGCGGTATTTATTTTCCTGATGCCCCCGGATATGGACGAACTGACCCGCCGTCTGGAACACCGCCTGACCGAATCACCCGAATCCCTCAGACGGCGACTGGCTACTGCCCCGCTCGAAATAGAAAAACTCCCCGACTTTGACTACGTGGTAGTCAACCCAGAGGGGGAGATTGATAATGCTGTCCGTGAGATTATGTCTATTATTGCGGCCGAACACTGCCGCATACAGCCCCGTTTAATTGAACTTTAGAAAATAAGTTTAAACAAACCAGCCACCAAAAAACCCAGCGCACCGCATATAGGAAAGGTGAGCAGCCACGCCCCCACAATATTTCCCGCCACACCCCAGCGTACTGCAGAAAGCCTGCGGGTAGCTCCCACCCCCATAATAGCCGAAGAAATGGCATGGGTGCTTGACACAGGAATACCTATTGAAGCCGCTATCTGGATAACTGTAGCGGCAGCAGTTTCAGCCGCAAAACCATTTATCGGCCTAAGGTTAGTCATACGCACGCCCACTGTCTGGATAACCCTCCAACCGCCGATAGCCGTCCCTGCGCTGATAGACAAAGCCGAAAGAACAATAATCCAAAGCGGTATAGCGTCCCAGAGACCGGCATTACCGGTATAAAGCACTGTACCCAGAGCAATAATACCCATAGGCATCTGCCCGTCACTCCGCCCGTGGCTGAAAGCCATGAAAGCGGCTGAAAATATTTGAAGGTGGGAAAAAAGCCCATTAGTCTTGGAGGGAACACTCCGTCTGAATATCCAAAGCAAGGCAACCATAAGCAGGTAACCACCTGCCATACCCATAATAGGGGCAATACCTACAGCCGCAATAATCTTTAAAAGAATACCCCAATCTACCGATCCAAACCCCGCCATAGCCACACCGGCCATGGCCAGACCGGCCACCAGACAGTGCGTCAGACTTACGGGAAGCCCCTTACGGGTAGCCACCACAGACCAGATAACTGCAGCTATAAGTCCTGCAATAACTGTTTCATAGGTAAGTGATTCAGGTCCCAGTATGCCCTTGCCAATAGTCCTGGCCACAGCCGTACCGGTAAAAACACCCACAAGATTGGCAACCGCCGCCATTATTATAGCCTTGCGGGGAGACAAAACACGCGTACCAACCACGGTGGCAATGGCATTAGCTGTGTCGTTGGTACCGTTTACAAAGGCAAAACCTATGGCTAAAAGGATAATAAGAAGATAAGGTAAAAACGAGGCATCAGGCATTCTTCAGGGCAACCCCCTCAAGAACATTAGCCACATCTTCGCACCTGTCAGTGGCAGTTTCCATATGTTCAAATATCTCACGCCACTTGATGATGTTTGCCATGTCTTTCGAATCGGTAAAAAGCTCACCCAGAGCCGCTCTGAAAGCCACGTCCGCCAAATTTTCCAGACGGTTTATCTCTACGCAATGGGAAATAACCTGTTTCATCTCAGACTTGTGCCGAAGATGGGGCACCGCCAGCGAAACTTCCTTGGCAGCCAGCACAATAATGGCGGCCAGTTCTTTGGCACGTTCACCGGGCCGCCCGGTTTTGTAAATAAACATAAAATCTGCAGCTGAATGAATAAAGTCGGTAACATCATCCATAGTGTGGGCAAGCAAAGCAATGTCTTCGCGGTCAAAAGGGGTAACAAAGGTACGGTGGAGAAGGTTTATAATCTGGTGGGCAATACTATCACCCTCATGTTCCAAATCTGCAATTCGGGCTACTTGATCATCCACATTTACCCAGTTATTAACTAACTTGTCTAATTCCTGGGCGGTAATTACCATGTTCTTCGCACTCATCTCAAGCAGGTCAAAGAACTTTTCCTCCCTTGGGATAATACTGATTCTAGGCAACTGTCCTCCTATGCCGTCGGCATCTCATTTATTTTTTCTTTCATTACGATATATATGATAGAGTCTTGAGTGGTCAAAATCAAGAAAAAGCTCAAGCCCTGCCAAACGTAATCAATTTATAATAATTGTGCTATCATTAACTTATGTCCCTTATCTCAAGTAAAAAAACTGCCCCCGATAACCAGATGCCGGTCAGCAATAAACTGAAACTGGGAATCCTTTTTTCCGGCATCATCCTCCTGGCTGAATTCGTCGGCGGACTGGCATCTAACAGTCTGGCTCTGTTAAGTGATGCCGGGCATGTCCTGACAGATGTTTTAGCCCTTTCTCTGAGCTATTTTGCCTTAATGCAGGCCAAACGCCCTTCCAATTTTAAAATGACCTTCGGGTACCATCGGATAGGCGTTCTGGTTGCCATATTAAACTCTATAAGCCTTATCGGCATTGCAGTCTTTATTTTTTACGAATCTTTCCAGCGTTTTCAGAGTCCTCCGGAAATAAATGCCTGGCTGGTTTTACCGGTAGCCCTGCTGGGGTTGGCAACCAATCTGGCGGTTGCCCTGATACTGCACAGTGAGCAAAAAGAGAACCTTAATATCAAAAGTGCGTTCTGGCATGCCGCCGGTGATACGCTGGCTTCAGTCGGGGTTATTATAAGCGCAGTGGTGGTAATATATAGCGGCAATTATCTGGCGGACATAATAGTCAGTGTAATTATCGGCCTTATTATCAGTCTGGGAGGCATAAATATTTTCCGCCAGGGTCTGCGGGTAATACTGGAAGCCAGTCCCAAAGATATAAACATCAGCCAGTTGGCTGCTTCAGTTAAAAACATTCCGGGGGTAAAAGACTTTCACCATATACACATCTGGAGTATCAGCCCTGAAATCCACGCCCTTTCCGCCCACGTGCTGATAGACGACTGCCCGGTAAGCCAAGCTGATTATATCCGCCAGCAAATAGAAACCTCCCTCAGAGAAGGCTTTGCTCTAAATCATATCACCCTTCAGATGGAATGCCGGGTTTGCCGGGCAAACGATATTCTCTGCCAGTTGGAAATAGGCCGGCAATCTCACTCCCATAAACACCACTAAAATATCCATCATAGCTAAATATGCCCATTATTTGACAGCAGCCCTTCAACTGCCTAAAATGCCTAAGCCTGAAAAACACACTTGACCATTGGGTGGCCTAGGTGCCATGATAGAAATATATTTTTGAGAATATGCTAAAAGAAGAAATACTTAAACCCATCTCTCATCACGAGCACTGCCATCATAAGGTCTTTCGGGTAGAGAGAAAACAGAAAAGCCGGATTAGTTCGCTTTTGAGCCAGCTGAAGCAATTCAGAAACTCTATAAGCAAACAGCGAGACTAGAAAATGTATATTGTGATTGCCGGCGGCGGCACGGTAGGCTACAATATAGCCTCCATGCTGGTCGTGGAAGACCACGAAGTGGTAGTTGTTGAGCAGTCTGAAAAGGCTGTTGAATACCTTAACCAACAGCTGGACATTAAAACTATTTTCGGTAATGCCGCCATTCCCCGCATACTGCGCGATGCCGAAGTTCAACGGGCCGATCTGGTTTTAGCAGTAACAGACCGTGATGAAACCAATATGGTTATCTGTTTTATTGCCAAAGAAATGGGCGCCGCCACTACTGCCGCCCGAATCCGCAATTCCGAATATACCGGTTATTTTATACCTCCCGCCAAGTCCACTCTATCTGCCAGACGGATTATCCGCCCCAAATCACTGGGTATTGATGTATTTATAAACCCTGAAGTAGAGATGGCTCGTGAAATACTGGGCATTCTGTCCAGTTTTTATTCCACCCCGGTGGAACAGCTGGCTAACGGGCTGGTCCAAATACGGAGTTTTACTATTGAAGGCTCACCCATGGCCGGCAAGACCCTGAGTGAGTTAAATTTTGCCAAACCCTGCGTGGTGGCCGCTATTGCCCGTAAAGAAGAGCTTCTCGTACCCCGGCCTGACCTGGTTTTGGAAAACGAAGATGCCCTTTATCTGGTGGCCGAACGTGACAATATGGACTATCTGGGGCGGATGTTCAGTGCCATCCAACGCCCTGCCCGCAGCGTTTTTATACTGGGAGGCACCCAAATAGGAATGCTAGTTGCCGAGGGGCTGGCAGACCATGACGTTGTTGTAAAGCTGATAGAACCTGACGAAGAAAAAAGCCAGAAGGCGGCTGTAAGGCTGGAAAAGGCGGTGGTACTCAAAGGAGACCCTACCGACCGGGATTTTCTGACCGAACAGGGCGTACCTTCGGCTGATGCTTTTGTGGCCACTACCGAAAATGACGAATTCAATATTTTAAGTTGTCTGGTAGCCAAAAATCTGGGGGTAGACCGTAGCCTGACGGTTATCAACAAACCTTCTTACATACCCTTGGCCGAAGCTGTAGATATAGATGTTGCCGGTTCTCCGGCTATTATTACTGCCCGGAAAATAGCTCACTTTGTGCTTTCCGGCGGAGCTATTGCCGCTACTTTGCTGGAAAGCGGCCAGCTGGAAGCCGTGGAATTTGTGGTCAACCCGCAAGCCGGTATCATAAACCAAAAGGTTAGCCAGATTGAAATCCCCAAGGAAGCCACCATAGGGGCTGTTGTCCAGAATAATCAGGTTATTATTCCCCCTGACGAAGCTGTTATCCATGCCGGAGACCATGTTATTGTGGTCTCCCAGCTAAACGTTCTGCATGACGTGGAGAAGCTGTTTAAATAAACCATGAAAATAAATAACGTTCTCCATTACCTGGGGCTGGTTATTGCCATTGTGGGTGGCTTTATGCTTATCCCCTTTATCTTCAGCCTGATAAACGCAGAGCCGGACCAAATGGCCTTTGGCATTTCCATTGTCATCACCTTAAGTGCCGGCTTTCTGCTGTGGCGTTTCACCCCCATCACCGAAAGGCGTATCAGCCTGCGCGAATCTCTGGCTATTGTAGCCGGAAGCTGGATTATGGCCGCCCTGTTCGGTTCACTCCCTTTTATCATTTCAGGGGTACTCCCCAGTGTTATTGACTGTATCTTTGAAGCTATGAGCGGCTTGACTACCACCGGTGCCAGTGTGTTCAGCAGTGTAGAAAACCTGCCTCACGGCATACTTGTCTGGCGCTCCCTGACCCAGTGGATAGGCGGCTTGGGTATCATTATGCTGTTTGTCACCATCCTGCCCATGCTGGGCATTGGTGCTTCCCAGCTTATGGAAGCTGAAACACCCGGTCAGCAGGAACGGCTGACCTCACGTATCCGGGATACCGCCAGAACCCTGTGGCTACTGTATCTGGGTTTTACAGTGGCAGGCTTCATAGCCCTTGTTATTGCCGGACTGCCCGGATTTGATGCCTTTAATGTCATTTTGGCTACTACCCCTACCGGCGGTTTTGCACCCGTAAGCAGTATCGGAGTATATAACAACCTGGCTGTTGAACTTATTCTTATTTTCTTCATGGTGGCCAGCGGGGTAAACTTCGGACTTTATTACTACCTGCTCTGGAAAGGCCGTCCCGCCAAATTTTTCGGCAACCCGGAGTTCAAGTTATATATAGGTATTCTGGCAGGCTGTATACTCCTTATAAACTGGGATCTGGTAGCCAATGCCGGCATAGGTATTTTTGAGGGTTTGCGTCAGGCCAGCTTCCAGACTACCTCAGTTATGACTACCACCGGTTTTGCCACCGCTGATTTTGCCACCTGGCCGCACTTCTCACAGGCTATTTTACTGGTACTGATGGTAGTGGGTGCATCTGCCGGTTCTACCGGCGGCGGTCTGAAAGTAATCCGCCTGCTGGTTTTGTTTAAATACACCTACCGCCGCATACTCCTGACTTTCAACCCCAACGCAGTTATACCCATAAAAATAGGCGGCAACGTTATTTCCGACAAGCTTATCTCGCGTTCAGTAGGCCTGACTATACTCTATTTTGCCGCCCTGTGGGCAGGTTTTCTAATCATGAGTGCCATAGGGCTGGACTTTGTTACTGCCCTATCCAGCATTACCTCCTGTTTGGGAAACATAGGCCCGGCTCTGGGTACTGTCGGCCCCATGTCCAGTTATGCGGACATACCGGGCATAGGCAAACTGGTACTCCTTATAGCCATGCTGGTAGGCAGAATAGAGCTTTTCACCTTACTGGTTTTATTCGTGCCGGCCTTCTGGCGCTGGCGTTAAACACCCCCTTAGTTGTAAAGTATTAAACTGCAGTTTATAATGGACTTTGTGGAAATGAGGGGCTATCCGATAAGCTATGGAATTTGAACGTATACTGGTACCTGTAGACGGCACGGAAACTGACGAAGAGGCTATAAGCCTAGCTTGCACTATATCTAAAGTTTCCGGCAAAACCAGAGTATTTGCTGTTCATATCATTCCGGTTGAACGGGCTTTGCCTCTTGACGCAGAGCTTTCATCTGCTATAAACAAATCCGAAGGCATTCTGGCCAAAGCTGAAGAAATAGCTGAAAAACAAGGCGTCAAACTGGAAACAGACCTTCTGCAGGCACGCGAAGTAGCCAACGCCATTATTGACGAAGCTGTAGAAAAAGAAATAGACCTCATACTTATAGGTCTTAGCTATAAAACCCGTTTCGGAGAGTTTTGCATGGGTGGCGTACTTCCCTACATACTCCAAAACGCCCCCTGCCGGGTAATAGTTTATCATCAGCGCAAGGTGTAAAAGATGAAAGTAGTCATAATGGGTTGCGGGAGAGTTGGCGCCCAGTTGGCCACCATGCTGGATAAAGAAGGCAACGAAGTTATCTCTCTGGATATAGATGCGTATAGCTTCCGCCGCCTGCCGGCAGATTTTAAAGGTACAGCCCTTTTATGCAACGGCATGGACGAAGAGTCCCTGAAGAAGGCTGGTATTGAAACCGCAGATGCCTTCGTAGCCGTTACCCAAGGTGACAACCGCAATATTATGGCCGCCCAGATAGCCAAAAAGATTTTCAACGTACCAAAAGTGGTCTGCCGCATATATGACCCCCTCCGCCGTGACCTTTACACTCTGCTTGGGCTGGACGCCATAAGCCCCACTACTATCTTTGCCCAAATGCTAAAAGACAAGATAGAGAGCAAGGAATAAACCTATGTATGTTGTAGTAATTGGCGGCGGACGTTTGGGTTATTACCTCCTCAAAGCCCTTCTCAATGACGGACACGAGGTGCTTCTTATTGAAAAAAATTCTTCCCTGTGTGACGGCATCAACAAAGAAATGGGCAGTGTTTGCCTGCATGGTGACGGCTGTGAAACCGCCGTTCTGACCGAAGCCGGCACTTCCAGAGCTGACCTGCTTATTGCCGTAACCGGAGATGACGAAGATAATCTGGTAGCCTGTCAGGTTGCCAAGTACAAGTTTAACGTACCCCGCACCATTGCCCGGGTCAGAAACCCCAAGAACGAATCCGTCTTCAGGCAACTGGGGGTAGACTCCACCGTAAACTCCACCAATATTATACTTGAGCATATTGAACACGAAGTGCCCAGCCACGCTATGACCCACCTGCTGACATTACATGGCAAAGACCTTGAGATTATAGATATACGCATTCCTGAAAATGCTCTGACTGTAGGCAAGCAGATACACGAGCTGGTACTGCCGCCCCAAACCATTATCTCCCTCATTGTACGCAAGGACGGCAAACCGATACTGCCCCGCCCCGAAACCACTGTTCAGGTCGGTGACCAGTTTATGATAGTCACTTCGGCAGCCAAAGAAGCCGAGATACGTGATATCCTGACCGCCACCGCTTAAAGCCCGGTAACCCTCTTGCCCCCATGCCTGAAATATTTTTATATCGCCCCTTTTTATTTATCTCTCAGCCCGCGTCAGACTATTTACAGCCTTCTATCCAATATATATTGACGGGTAAATCCTTTTGGTATAGCCTAGAAACATTTATACATCCCTTTTACAGCTTCGGGAGGACATATGAAGGTTTCCAAAAGGTTTGGTCTGCTGCTGGGACTTGCTCTTTCGGTCATAACCGCCCAAGGGTGTTCGGAAACTACACCACTTGCGGTATACACCCCTCCTCAAATTACCGAAAAACCACTTGAGATATATATTTCAGGAAATATAAACTTGCCGGGTATTTATCCTGCCGGTACCCAAGACACTCTCCAGAGCCTGCTTGAATCCTCAGGCGGGTTAAAAGACAACTCTGAACTGACAACTATCTACCTCAGTTTCAACCCGCCCCCATTAGCCTCTTCAGCCCAGAAAATAGACCTGAACCGGGCGGAAATCTGGCTGCTGGTTGCCCTGCCCGGCATAGGTGAAGCACGGGCGAGCGACATTGTCAGCTATCGCAACCAGAACGGGGGGTTTAAGAATACTCTGGAGCTGATGCTGATACCCGGCTTCAGCCAGAGCCTGTATGACCAGATAAAAGATATGATATGCGTTTCTGAAACGGCGGATATATCTTGATTATCAGCCTGTGCAGTCTGGGACTGATTGCCGGAGTGGCATTAAGCCGCCTGGGTTTACCTGTTTTGCCATTTATTATTTTGGCACTGGCACTAGGCGTATTCTGGTTTATTTTCAGAAAAAAAACCCGCTTATTACTGGGCTTAAGTCTGGGTTTTTTGGCCCTCTCAGGCGGATTGTGGCTGGCAAACAGCCAGATTACCATAAATTCAGACCCTTCCCGGCTAGATTACTATAATGACAGCGGCAAACTGGAACTTCAGGGCATAATAACCGAAAACCCTGACAAACGCGACCGCACCAGCCTGATATTACTGGAGGCAAGCGGGATTGCCACATCAAGCGGCTGGCAAGAAGTATCCGGAAATGTCCTGCTTACCCTGCCAAGTTATCCTGAGTACAGTTACGGTGACCAGATTCGGATAAGCGGATACCTAAAAACTCCGGAAAACTTTGACGGGTTTGATTACAAAGCCTATCTGGAAAACCAGCATATATACTCTGTCATGGTATACCCGGAGACAACCCTACTTTCTGAAGGCAACGGAAACCCGGTGATGACGGCTATTTTCAGCTTCCGCCAAATCCTGTCCGAAAGCCTGAGCAGGGCTATGCCCGAACCCGAAGCCTCCCTTGCCAAAGGGATACTGCTGGGTGAACGAAGCGGCATACCCGAAGATATTCAGACGGAGTTCAGTCTATCCGGCACTACCCACCTGCTGGCTATATCCGGTGCCAATCTAAGCATACTCTCAGGCATACTTCTGGCGGCTCTGGGCTGGATACTGGGCAAGGGGGGATACATTTATATATACCTAACCCTGATACTTATCTGGGGATATTCCCTGCTCAGCGGATTTGACCCGCCGGTGGTCAGGGCAGTGATTATGGCCAGTATATTCCTTTCAGCCGAACTGCTGGGACGCCAGAAAAATGCTATGCCGGCTTTGTGTCTGGCGGCGGCAGTCATGGTGGCCTTTTCACCCTCTATCTTGTGGTCTGTCTCTTTCCAGCTCAGTTTCATGTCCATGCTGGGGCTGATACTGGTTTACCCCATGCTGAAAGAAATAAACATCAGGCTGCTTGACCGCTTAGGCCTTGCCGAAGGAATATTCAGAGCAACTCTGGGATTGGTACTGGACGGTCTGGCGGTTTCTCTGGCCGCCATTGCCGGCATCTGGCCGGTACTTCTATATTACTTTGAAAATATATCTCTGATAGGACCGGTGGCTACCCTGCTGGCCATGCCTGCCATGCCGTTTATCATTGTACTGTCATTTTTAACCGCCTTGCTGGGTCTGGTTTTTCCGGCTGGGGCAATATTTATGGGCTACCTGACCTGGCTGCCCTGCCGGTATATGCTGGTGGTGGTATCCCTGACTGCTTCTGTGCCGGGAGTGCTGATGTCCGGGTTACGCCCCGGTGCCATGCTAATGGGCATTTATTATTTCCTGCTGGGAATGCTCTACTGGCTGTATAAACATATACTGAAAATGCCCCCTTCCCGCCCCAATACCAATCCGGCTTCTACCCTGAACCTGCGCTGGCTGCTAGCGGGTATTGCCGTGCCGGTGCTGTTTTTTTCTTTCAACCTGAGCCCATCAACTGACCAGAAACTCCACGTTTATTTTCTGAACGTGGGACAGGGTGATGCCATACTTATCCAGTACCAGAACCAGGATATCCTGATAGATGGCGGTCCCAGCCCCCAGACACTCTGCAGCGAACTGGACAAGCACCTGCCATTTTTTGACCGCAGTATAGAAATGGTTATCCTGACCCACCCGGATTCAGACCATTTGAACGGGCTTTTGGAGGTACTGGAACGTTACAGAGTGAAAGAAGTGATTTTGCCCCAAACCCGGAGTCAGGACAGCCTCTACCAGAGCTACCAAAACCTGATAGCGGAAAAGGCCATACCGGCCAGAATTGCCGAAACGGGTATGCAAATAACTATGGCAAACGGGGCAGTACTTGAGGTAATAAGCCCGTTTGAGGGGCTTTCAAGTAAGGCAGCAGATACGGACAATAACCACAGCACAGTGCTGAATCTAAGCTGCGGGCAAATAAACTATCTCTTTTGTGCCGATATTGAAACTACCGTTGAATACCAGTTAATAACCCAACGCCTGCTTGCAGATACTACCGTCCTGAAGGTATCCCACCACGGCTCAAAATATTCTTCAAGTGCATGGTTTCTAGATGTAACCTCACCCGAATTCGGGCTTATTTCAGTCGGCGCAGACAACCGCTACGGACACCCCCATCCCGAAACCCTTTCCCGCCTGATTTCGGTTATGGCTGAAAACTGCATCTACCGCACAGATATATGGGGCAGTCTGGATTTTGCCACCGACGGCCAGAGCCTTTATATTTTGCAGTCATAACCTTTCCCCGCCGGTTGCGTTATATTAAGTAACGAACACCGGAAAGGAGAAAAGAAATGGCTAACAGAATTGCTGAGCAAATTGACCGCACCTTTTTCCAGTTCAAGTGGCTTTTTATGCCCCCGAAGGCAAAATATGTCTACCTCTGGAACAGAAGCCGTGCAAGCCTGCAGGCCGACTATTACGGCTTAAGATAACCGCTTTAGCCTGGTCTGCTTGTCCTGCATGCGGGCAAGTTTATTATATGGCAGGGTGAACGTTCACCCTGCCAATATTTTTTAATTAAGCACGTAGGTCATAATAATATCATGAGCCTGATGGGCCTTGTCACCACCCCGAAACTCAAATTCTTTGACCGCCTGGCCGGATACGCCCACGTAGAGTTTGTCACTCACCATAAAACCCTTACGGAATATGAGTCCCCCTTTGTCTTCACTGCCCACTGTTGCCCCCCGGTTGTAGGGTATACTGACAATAGCCTTGGCCTTTTTGGCAAACTCCTTGTCATAGAAAATTATCCGTTTGTTGGTCAGTCCGATAAATCCGGTACCCTGCCCTTTCAGGTCAAAAACTGCGTGGATAAGCTCATCAGGCAGGCAAATACCTTCAATCTGCTCCAGCTGGTCTTTTTTGTCCGCCACCATATCCGGTGCGTACTTTGCCATATCAGCCTCCTTTTTAGATCTGTCAATATTTTAAATTGAGGGGATAAAGGCGGTCAATCCTGTATATATTGACAAGCAAGCCATTATAAAGTTAAATAACCCTATGGAAAACCGTAAATTAAGCCGTTTTATTATCATCGTAGCCATAATCAGCCTAGCGGCTTCGGCCCTTCTGTACTTGCTCCATTACTATATTTTTCAGGACAGCCACCACATATTTATTTACATGCTGGGAGACCTAGCTTTTATTCCGTTGGAAGTTTTTCTGGTGGTAGTGGTTATTGAAAGGATACTTACCAGCAGAGAAAAGCACGCCATTTCCCAAAAAATGAATATGGTCGTGGGGTCTTTTTACAGCGAACTGGGTAATGCCCTGCTGGGTAAAATACTGGGTAGCTTTGATAACCCCGAACAGATTGACTCACACATGGGAGTAAATAAAAACTGGTCAAGTCCCGAATTCAAACAGGCACTGGTTTATTCGTCACATTTCAATCACACGCCAAACCCCGGCAAGTTGGACTTACAGCATCTTAAAAACCTGCTGGCTGCCAAACGTTCCTTCATGCTAACCCTGCTGGAAAACCCGAACCTGCTGGAAAAAGACGACTTTACCGACCTGCTCTGGGCAAGTTTCCATCTGGGAGAAGAGCTGGATGCCCGCCCCAGCCTTGAAAACCTGCCGGAAACAGATAAAGCCCATATTGCCAATGACGTAAAGCGCATGTATGCCCTGCTGCTGAACCAGTGGATAAAATACCTTATCCACTTAAAATCCCAGTATCCCCATCTGTACTCACTGGTGCTGCGCACCCACCCCTTCCAGGCAAACCCGAACCCAGTTATACACGAATAAACTTATGAAAATCAAAGCGTTTATTAAAGGGGCAACTACTCCGTCAACAAGTAGATGGGGTATTTTTACTAGCCTATTAGCTACTGCCGCATTATTTTTTGCAATTAGCGATATAGATATAAACATTTGTGTCATAACAGGCATAGTGTTTACGATAATGGCAATAGCATTAATGTTTTATTGGATCATTACGGGTTCGCGTGATATAACAGCGACCAAATACGACATTAGTAATCTTGAACGAAAAATAGATGAACTTGATGATAAAATAATTAAATTACTGAGGGAAATAGCGATAAGCGAACAGAATAAGTTACACAAATAGTATTACGCAACTCATATATCACTAGTTCTCAAAAAATATATATCCGATACCAAATATCCTTCTCTCAGGCCGAATCACCACACTTTTGGCATTGCCCGTAGATTACCAGATTCTTAAAATCAGCCGCAAAGCCATATGTTTTAAAAATACTCTGTTCCAGCTGTTTTACCATATCTTCACTCAAGTCTGTTACTTGGCCGCATTTTCGGCAAACCAGATAATGGTGTGACCCTTTGTTGACGCTATGATAGCGTAACCGCCCGTCACCCATATCTGTTTCCAATACCAGACCCTGCCCTTTCAGAAGCTCCAGTGTACGGTAAACAGTGGATATATTTATATTAGGGTATTCCTGCCCAACCTCAGCATAAATATCCTCTGCACTTATATGCCCTTCAGCCATATCCAAGGCTTCCAGAATAAGCACCCTTTGTGGAGTCAGACGGAAACCATCACCTGCCAGTTCACCGGCTATAGAATTTTGTTTGTGCATAAAGTTAGTCTAACAGTTGCCTTTCATTATTGCAAATAGTTGCAACTACTATTACAGGCGGGGGTTCAAACGATCACGACTGTCCAGAATAATAGTCACCGGACCGTCATTATAGATTTCCAGCATCATCATAGCCCCGAACTGTCCGGTTGCCACCTGCGTACCTTCCTCACGGCAAAGACGGATAAATACATTGTACAGCCCGTCTGCTTCCTGAGGCTGGGCAGCCTCAATAAAACTGGGGCGGCGCCCCTTGCGGGTATCTGCAATAAGGGTAAACTGGCTGACCACCAACATCTCGCGGCAGAGGTCTTTTAAAGAAAGATTAAATTTACCTTCGGCATCAGAAAAGATACGCAAATTTATTATTTTGGATGCCAGATATTCAGCATCTTCTTCGGTATCCCCTTCCGCCACTCCCAGCAGAACCGCAAGGCCAGGCCCTATTTCCCCAACAGTCTCTCCGCTTACCCTGACAGACGCCCGGCTAACCCTTTGGACTACCGCTTTCATACTTTCCTTACCTCCATACCGTTTTATTTTAAACCAAGTAGCTGGCAAAAACGAAATGAGAGGCATAAGAGAGATACAGCTACTTCCAGAGATTTATCAGGCACAAATAAACTTGCTATAAGACGGCATCTGGTGTTGTTGCCTCTAGACTTCTGGCACAAGCAGGGATTACAATGTAATTAGTAAAAGCGAGAGTGAGAGCAGATGCTGAAAATTCTCATTTTTTATCACTCAATTGAACCTTGGGTATAAGGCACCGGTCATAGCTGACCAGTGCCTTTAATATTTTAGGAGGTGGCGAAATGCAGTCTAGCCTGATAGGCAAAATAGAAAAAGCCAAACGCTATGCTCAAGAGAAAGACCGCATAAGATTTAACCAGCTGTCTGTCCAGTTCCGGGGTGAAAATGATATCCACACCACCGAATATATAAACAGCAAATGGCATTGCACCTGTAATTTCTTTGCTGCTTGGGGTATGTGCAGCCATACCATGGCTATGGAAAAAGTACTGGAGAATATGCTGCCGGATGAGGCCCTAAGCAACGTATTTGCCGAACTGCCTTAACAAGGAGCACAAAATGTCCTGCTATTTCAGGCATATGGGGGATATTTTTCTGGCCGCCGGGGTAGACCCGCAAGGAGAAAAACGCCGGGAACTGGATAAAATAATCCACCGTTTTCTGGGAATAGAATACAAAAGCTGCCCGGAAACCTGGAAAAAACTGAAAGAAGAAGTTATCCCCTACCCGGACAAGAAAAATAAACTTATAGAATTACTAAGAGCCAGTTCCTGACCGGGGCTGGCTCTTCCCTTTTAAGGCCTCGGCGGCTACAAAGAGAGAACCGGTGGCACATATGAGGCCGTCTGCCGGGCTAATTTCCCCTGCCAGTTCCAGAGCCTTAGGCACTCCATCCGCTTCAAGAACCTGCAAACCCCTACCCTCAAAAGCCTGCTTCAGCAAATCCATTTTCATAGCCCGCGGGTGAGCGGAGCGGGTAAGCACCACTGTTCCGAAATACCCCCCAAGCAATGCCGCCATAGCCTGAGCGTCTTTATCAAAGGAAGTGCCGAAAACCAAAACCCTTTCCCCTTTTTCTATTTTGGCGGTAGCGGGATATTCTTCAAGTGAAAGCACCAATTCGGCAACTGCTTCTTCATTATGGGCACCGTCAATAACCAGGAGCGGATTCCCCTTTATAACCTCAAACCGTCCCGGCCATCTGGCCTGCCTGAAACCCTCACAGATATCTTCAGGGCTTATTTTAAAACCAGCTTCTATCAGCACCTCTAAAGATGCCAGAGCGGTAAGGGCATTTTGACGCTGGTAATGCCCCAGAAGGGACAGACAAAGACAGTATTCACCCAGCCTGCCGGTAAGTTTAACCAACTGGCCATTGCCTAAATAACCTAAAAATTCCGCCTTGTACCCGTCACTCACCTCAATCAGCCTTGACTGGGTCTTAAGGCAACGTTCGCGGATAACTGCCATAGCTTCCAGCCTTTGGGCGGCAGATACCACCGGCACAGACTGTTTGATAATGCCGGCTTTTTCAGCGGCTATTTTGTCCAGACTGTCACCCAGGACCTCCGTATGGTCCAGACTGATGGGGGTAAGCACCGAAAGGTTGGGGGTAATAACATTGGTAGCATCCAGCCGTCCGCCCAGCCCGGTTTCAATCACCTGAAAAGTGGCCTGCTGGCGGTGAAAAAATTCAAAAGCCAGAGCAGTCATCACTTCAAACGAAGTTATCTTGCCCAAATAGGCATGGGCATTCATTTCATCTACCAAAGGCCTGATAGAAGCCATAAGCCGCACCAGATGGTCTTTGGAAATCATCTTGCCATCCAGACAAATACGTTCGCGGAAATCCAGCAAATGGGGCGAAGTATAAAGACCGGTACGATAACCGGCCACAGACATAACCGAAGCAATCAGGGAGGCGGTACTGCCTTTGCCCTTGGTACCGGCCAGATGCACAGCCGGAATACCCATGTGGGGGTTTCTGAGCCTCATCAGAAGCTCCACTACCCGCCTGAGATCATAATTGGCAGCCGCCCGGCTGGTAGCAGATTCATAATCTGTCAGCCCCAATATGTAGTTTAAAGCCTGCTGGTAGCTGTCTTCCAGAGTATCCCCCTAACCCTTGCCTGCCGAAGAAATATCCGAAATGTTTATATCTTTGATAATCGGGTTGCCAAAATATTTTACGGAAGAGACACCGCTGGCTGTTATATACAAATCGCCGTTTGTATATACCCGGATATTGCTTACGCCGGTAGCCGTAACTTCAGCACTTGCCGCCAAAAACTTTTCCAGATTAACAGTACTGGCACCTTCAGTCAATACATCTATATCAACGCCCTGCCCCGAAAGTTCCAGACGGGAAGCCCCGGACACTTCTAGACTGGCATTTCCGCAGATCAAATCTCCGCTAGCGAAACTGGCACCGCTTATATAAAGACGGGTTTGCCCGACCCTCATGTTAAAAAGAGTAATGCGGCTGGCACCGGACACCAAAGCCGTAAAATCATTTACCGAGTTAAAACCGCTTACTGTAGCTTTGGAAGCGCCAGAAATATCCAGCCCCACCAGCTCCGGCAGACGAATACTGGCCTCTATTTTTACATTTGTAAAGCTGTAATTATCTTTTAACCCAATCTTGAGGGTCTGGCCGCTTTTCTCCAGTTCCAGATATTCAAAAATATTTTCATTAGTAGAAACAGATACTTCAAAAGAATCTGCACGGGAGATGTCAGCCGTAAT
Source organism: Dehalococcoides mccartyi CG5 (assembly GCF_000830885.1). NCBI lineage: Bacteria > Bacillati > Chloroflexota > Dehalococcoidia > Dehalococcoidales > Dehalococcoidaceae > Dehalococcoides > Dehalococcoides mccartyi. The sequence goes on along the minus strand of NZ_CP006951.1, from coordinate 15,766 downwards.
AACATTTGATATCTCCACCCGGTTAAAATCAGCATAATCAAAAGGCTGGCTCTCTACCTCACCGCTGCCCGTAATAAACCCGCCAACCCCCGGGATACACCCGCCTCCAAGCAGGACAAGCATTCCCGTAAAGCATATAGATAAACACAAAAGAACTGCCTTTTTCACCTGAAGCCTCCTTGAAAGGGATTGATTATACCATTTTATCAGCTTTTGCTCAGGCTGGAAGAACCTTTTATTTCCACTTCATTAAAACAGGGACTTCCGGCATATTTCAGTTCAGAAGCGCCGTTCAGTTTCACGTTAAGCACTTCTTCAACCCGGAGTTCCGCCTGACTGGCATTTTCCAGTTTTACTTTTGCCTGCTTGCAGACCATTTTATCCAGTGCAATCTGGCTTACGCCTTTTGCCTCGGCTTCCAATTCCTCAGTCCAGCCTTCCAACTGCACCTTGCTGCCGCTTTCCAGTTCCAGTTTCAGCTTCTTAAAAACCCCTTTTAGCCTTACCTCGCTAGCCGCTTCAGCCTTAATTTCGGCTTCCCCCGCCTTCACTTCACCCTCAAGCTGACTGGCACCGCTTAGCTTTATTTCCAGTTTCCCGTTCGAATCAAAACCTTCCAGTTTAGCTCTGGTTGCCCCGTTTATGTAGAGTCCGCCCAACCGGGGCATTTTAACGGTAGCTCTGGGCAAGTACCAGCCCGGCAGCAGGTTTTTCAGGCTGAAAATACTGGGACTATACATCAGCCACAGCTTGTCGCCTTCCTGCTTTATTTCAATATTTCTAAACCCGTCTTCAGATGCATCTACAGTTACTTCAAAACTATCTGACCGTATCAGGCTTATCTCAAAACCATGCCCGGCCTCTATCCGTTGAAAATTTTTATTCGGAAATTCTTTCTTCATGGACACATTCCTCCATGTTTATTCTCCCGCTTTATGTTACCACCTGAAATAAAGCATTTAAATATACTGCCCTCCATATTTCCTGATTTTATTCTCTTGACTGGAAGGCATTACAGTTGCTAATATCCTTTCCAGAGGATTACACACATGAAGTTTTTAGAAAAACTAAAACAGGCCGGCAACAGAAACAAAAGCCTGCTTTGCGTAGGGCTGGACCCCGACCCGAAACTTATGCTGGTGGGCATGAGCGCACTGGAATTTAACCGCGAAATTATAGAAGCCACCGCACCTTTTGTCTGCGGATACAAAATAAATCTGGCCTTTTACGAAGCTTTGGGCAAACAGGGCTGGGAAATTTTATCTGAAACCTGTGAGCTTATTCCCCGTGAACTCATAACCATAGCGGATGCCAAAAGGGGAGATATAGGCAATACATCAAAAGCCTATGCCAGAGCCATATTAGACGAACTGGATTGTGATGGCGTAACTGTCAGCCCGTATCTGGGTTATGACTCTCTTGAACCCTTTATTGAGTATCAGGACAAGGGTATATTTATCCTCTGCCGCACCTCCAATCAGGGCTCAACAGATTTCCAGATGCTGAAGACCGAATATCTGGGGCAAAAACGCTTTCTGTATGAAGTGGTGGCAGACAAGGCTTCCCTTTGGAACCGTTATGAGAATATTGGGCTGGTGGTGGGTGCTACCCAGCAGGAAGAGCTTAAAAAACTCCGCCTCAGCTACCCCAAACTACCTTTTCTTATTCCGGGTATAGGCGCTCAGGGCGGAGACCTGAAGGCTACCATAGAAAACGGGACTAACCCCAACGGTGAACTGGCTATTATATGCGCTTCCCGCGGCATACTTTACGCCCGTAGCGGCAGTGAATTTGCCCAAGGGGCAGCCGAAGCCGCCGAACAGATGCGGGACGCCATAAACCATTACCGAAAACGTTTTTAATATACGGAAAAGGCTGCTGCTTTTATATCCGGCACATTTCGGATAAACGCACACGCCATACGGAAGTAAAATGCCAGAAATAAACCCCGGAGATGTATACAAGCTGCGTAAACCCCACCCCTGCGGCGGTACAGACTGGAAGGTGGACTTTGCGGGGTCAGATATAGGCATTACCTGCCTGCGTTGCGGTCACCACCTGCTACTATCCCGACCCCTGTTTGAGAAAAAGGTTAAATGCCTGATAAAGCCCGGCGAGTAATGAGTATCAGACGGGTAATGCACGTAGACTTGGATGCCTTTTTTGTTTCGGTAGAACAGGCAGTCCGCCCTGAACTCAAAGACAAACCGGTTATAGTAGGGGGCAAACCCGAACGGCGGGGCGTAGTAGCCGCCGCCTCATACGAAGCCCGCAAATTCGGTATCCACTCCGGCATGCCGCTTATCACCGCCAAAAATCTCTGCCCTCAAGCTATATTTATTGAAGGCAATCACCAGCTTTACCGTGAGTATTCCGAAAAATTTATGCTTATACTCTCAGATTTCTCACCCTTCCTTGAACCCATGGGTCTGGATGAAGCCTATCTGGAAGTAACCGGCTTTGAATCCCTGCACGGCAGCATTGCCGAAATGGCCTCTAAAATCCGCCGCCGCATCACTGCCGAACTGGGTATAAACGCCAGTATCGGCATTGCCAATTCCAAAGTAGCAGCCAAGATAGCTACCGAACGGGCCAAACCCAATGGCCAGTGCGAAGTACCTGCGGGTGAAGAAGCCTCCTTTTTAGCCCCTTTGGATATAGCCGTAATGCCGGGTATAGGCAAAAAAACCGAACAGCACCTGAAATCACTTGGGATAGATACTCTGGGCAAGCTGGCTGCCCTGCCTGCTTCATTTCTAAAAAGCCGTTTGGGGGCATATGCCCCGTACCTTTCAAATGCCGCCATGGGAATAGACAACCGCCCGGTTGAAATGCCCTCTGAAGCCAAGTCTATCAGCCGCGAAACCACCTTTGAGACAGACACCCGAAACCAGACTTTTCTGGAAGCTAAGCTAAGTTATCTCTCCGAAAAAATTACCGCCACCCTCCGCAAACGGGGCAAACAGGCTCGGGTAGTCCAGATAAAAATACGCTTTGCAGACTTTACCACCCTGACCCGCCAGAAGCACCTTGGACAACCTGCCTCCGGCAACCGCGAGATATTCCAGACAGCCCTTAGTCTGATGAACGGCATACTGGATTCAGACCGCCAAACCGTCAGACTGCTGGGGGTAGGCATAAGCGATTTCTGCGGCCCGGAAAAACAGCTGGAAATAGACCCAGCCAAAGCACGGCTGGAAAAACTGGACGCCTCTCTGGATAAAATCCGCCAGAAGTACGGTTTCAGTTCAGTCCAAACCGGGCGGACATACAGGCTGAAGGATATGTTTTAGGCAGTATTTTATTTACAAGATTGGGCATTTACCTCTTACCCCCTCCCTCTTAACCCAAAATAGTCTTCTTCAGATTAATCCCCTACCCAATCTCGGCTTGTCCTTTAATACCCGGCGGACTATAATCTATCTTCAAAGAAAGGAGTCCGCAAGATGGGAACGTCATATGCTTACTTTAAAAAACAGATAATACCGCTGGAGGATGCCAAGATTGGGGTAATGACCCATGCCCTGCACTATGGTACCGGGGTATTTGAAGGCATTCGCGGCAACTGGAATGATGAAAAGAAGCAGATGTACGTATTCCGCCTGAAGGAGCACTATACCCGGCTGCTTTCCGGTGCCAAAGTGCTCAAAATGGACCTCCCCTACACGGTGGATGAGCTTTGTAAAATTACAATTGAGCTGGTCCGCAAGTGCGGTTTTAAGGAGGATATATATATCCGACCCCTAGCTTATAAAAGTTCCGAGAGCTTCGGGGTCAGACTGCACAATCTGGAATGTGATTTGCTGATTGTGGCCATACCCTGGGGCAGATATATAGATAAAGATACCTGCCACTGCTGTGTTTCCACTTGGCGCCGCCCTGACGACAACGTTATGCCTCCCCAGCTGAAGTCCACCGGCATTTACCTGAATAATGCCTTTACCAAGACCGAAGCAGTTGAAAATGGCTTTGACGAAGGCATTATGCTGACCCCGGACGGGCATGTCTCTGAAGGCAGCGGTGAAAACCTGTTTTTGGTCCGCAAGGGGAAGCTTATTACCCCTCCCATTTGCGACAGCATACTGGACGGCATTACCCGTAACTCGGTTATGGAGCTGGCCGAAAAAGAGCTTGGCCTGCAGGTGGTTGAAAGAAGCATTGACCGGGTGGAGCTTTATATGGCCGAAGAATGTTTCCTGACCGGCACAGCCGCCCATCTGACTCCTGTTTCTGAAATTGACCACCGCAAGGTGGGCAACGGCGAGATTGGGCCGTTAACCGCTAAACTGAAAGATTTGTATTTTGAAGCCATCAAAGGCAACATCACCAAGTATGAAAACTGGTGTACCCCGGTTTATAACCTGTAAATGATCCGTAGGAGGGCATTATATATACTTTACTGTCGCTCCTGACAGGATATTTGCTGGGTTCTATCCCCTCAGCTTATCTGGTCACCCGCCGCCTTATCGGGCGGGACATACGCCAGATGGGCGGGGGGAATGTGGGGGGATTAAATACCTTCCGTGAAGTAGGTACGGGGGCAGGCATCAGCGTAGCCTTTATAGATCTGGTTAAAGGCGCTCTGGCAGTTTCTGTTTCCTATTATCTGCTTACCCAAAATGCCCAGTGGGTTATTCTGACCGGTTTCATGGCCGTAATCGGGCATAACTGGTCTGTCTGGCTGGATTTCAAAGGCGGCAAAGGGCTGGGGCCGGCATTCGGGGCAATGCTGTTCTTGCTGCCTGTTTACGGTCTTCCCCAACAGCTGGGTATACTGGCACTGCTGGTTTTTATACCTTTAGCCCTTACCCGAAATATAGCCCTAGCCACCGGGATTGCCCTTTTCAGCCTGCCCTTTTTAGTCTGGTACGGCAGCCATTCCGAATTTGCCACCCTGATATCAGTTTTGCTCTTTTTAATGATAGGGGGCAAGTTCGTACTGGACAACAGGAAAAGCCTGCGTGACCCGGCTAACCGACGCAACCTGATAGTTGACCACTGGAAACGGCCGGATAAGGGCTAATCCTCTATGCGGGGGCGCGCTACCGGAGGTTTATCCACCAGCTGGGTTTGGAAACGGATGGTCATACCCATTTTTTCCATATCTCCCACCAGCCGCTTTGAATCTACCAGATGCCCCATATAATACAAACCGGAGCGGCGGGCAGAGCCGTCTAAATACTGTTTCAAACAGGCTACTAGAGGTATAGCCGTAAACATATAAGCATCTTTATGGGAAAGAAGTATATCCTGCCTCTCCCTTATCCCACCCCGTTCGCCTCTGGCGGAAACTTTAATCGCCATTCCATAAGGCTGGTTGTCAAAATTGCGAAGCCCCCAGACAAGCAGTTTACCCAAAGAACGTTTGGCTTCTTTACCAAAAAAGCGCAGCCCAAGGTTTAAAAGGGGTATGCTTATCCAGTTGGTAAACCAGTTAAACCCGCCCATATAAAAACCCAGTTCTTTGAGAGTAGTATACATGCCGGGCAGCGGACGCATCTCTTCAAGGGTCATAGGGCCGCAGGATAAACGGCCGAAAGATCCGAAATTAAAAGTGCGCGAAGTGCCGGGGTGAAACCAGCCCAGACGCTTCCAATGATAATTTTTGTAAACATAGGGTTGGTAATCAGAAAGCTGACGCATAACCTCGTTGGTACGCTCTTCAGATATGGCTGATTTCCAGTTCTGGCAGATAATGGCTCCCACCGAAACCCTTTCCAGAGTGGTGAAATCCTGATGAACTAAATGAACCAGCGCCGAAGGCAGTCCCGGTAAAGAGCCGGCCTCGGTTATAAAGCACAAATTAGCGTTATTTATCTTCTGGGAGAGCAGTTTCAGCTGATGAAGTTTGCGGTCTGAATACTGGATATCAATATAATCCACTTTGGCTTCCAAAGCGGCAACGGCAATCTGGCGGGCATATTCAGGTGTATTGGAAGCCACCACTACTATATCCATGCCGCTAAAAGCTTCTTTCAGGCTCTGGGGGTCTTCTACATTCAGCCGCACACCCTCCACCCGCTGGATATTTTCCAGCCGGTTTAAGCCTTCGGCCACATATTTGGCTTTCTCCAGACTCCTGCCGCCCAGAAATATACGGGCATCTGTTTCCTGCATCAGCAGCATAGCTATACAACTGCCGGCATTGCCATAACCGCCGATAATCAATATATTTTTTGTCATATCTGCTTCTTTATCTCACATATAAGTTGGTCAAGAGGTATATTTGCCTGCCCGGCTTCCTTCATATTCCGAAGAACGGCACAGCCCTGCTTCAGTTCTTCTTCACCCAGTATTACCACCCAGTCTACCCCCAAACTGTTAGCCTGCCTGAGCTGAGCCTTGATGCTTTTCTGGGCATATGTCTGGTATATCCCTATGCCTGCTTTACGCAGGTCTGATGCCAAAGCAAATGAAGCCAAAGCCGCTGTCTCTCCCATATAGGCCAGAAAAACAGCGGGAGACGGCAAGGGAGAAGGCACAATGCCCTGACGCTTCAGGTTTAAAATAATCCGCTCAATACCGGTAGCAAACCCCATAGCCGGGGTAGCCTCTCCGCCAAGCTGTTCTATCAGCCCGTCATAGCGTCCGCCGCCGCCAATGGTGCTCTGGGCACCCTCTGCCATGGGCTGAATTTCAAAAACCGTGCGGCTGTAATAATCAAGACCCCTTACCAGACGGAAATTCTCATGGAAGGGCAGGTCTAAAATTGTCAGACACTCTTTCAGGCGGCTATAGTGGGCAAGGCAGTCCGGGCAAAGGTAATCTGCACTTCTAGGGGCATTTCCAGCCACAGCTTGGCATTCCGCCCGTTTACAGTCCAGCAGGCGCAGAGTATTTTTATCCAGACGGGTATTACAGTCAGGGCAGAGTTTGCCCGAATGTTGCTGGTAGTAATCTTTAAGTGCCGAAATATAATTCGGGCGGCACTGCCGGCAACCTATGCTGTTCAATTCCAGCGAAAGGTCAGTAATGCCCAGCAGATTGTAAAAACTCCAGGCCATTTCTATTATCTCGGCATCCAGCGAAGCATCAGCCTCGCCAATAGCTTCAAAACCAAACTGATGGTGCTGGCGGTAACGCCCGGCCTGAGGGCGGTCATAACGGAAAATAGAGCTCAGGTAATAAAGCTTGACCGGCTTGGTACGGGTCTGCATGCCATGCTCCAGGTACGCCCGGCAGACAGGTGCAGTCCCCTCAGGGCGCAAGGTCAGTTTATCTCCGCCCCGGTCTTCAAACGTATACATTTCTTTGGAGACAATATCTGTCCCTTCACCCACACTGCGTACAAACAGCCCGGCATCCTCAAATACAGGGGTATCTGTTCTCTGGTAACCATACAGGGCGGCTATACGGGCGGCTTGTTGCCTGACGAAATGCCAGTAAGGCTGGTCTTCAGGCAATATATCTTCTGTACCTCTGGGTGACTGGTACAAGCTGGTATCTCCTTTAACTGGAAGTGGTCTCTATTATAGACCTTAGTTGCGCCTGACGCCAGATTTTGTACACACTGCTGTCAGTGCGCTATACTTTTAGTTATTAAATCAAGGGCGGTATTTCAAAATGGAATTCGCCGATCTTAAAGAAAAGGCCTCCAAATACCTCCCCCCGGAAAAACTGACGCTTCTGGAGGAGGCATATAACTATGCCGCCGCAGCCCATGCCGGCCAGATGCGAAAATCCGGCGAACCATTTATTGAACACCCCTTAAACGTGGCCATGACTTTGGCTGACCTCCAGCTGGACGCCGCCACACTTTCGGCTGCCCTGCTCCATGATGTACCCGAAGATGCCAATATCAGCCTGGAGCAGATAGACAAAAAATTCGGGGCAGATGTGGCCAAACTGGTAGACGGGGTAACCAAACTAAGCAAACTGGCACTTGGTCCGGCCATAGAAGATGCCCGACGCCCCGGCGGCAATGCCAGCCTCCGTCAGGCCGAAAACCTGCGTAAAATGCTGGTGGCCATGGCCGAGGATTTGCGGGTAGTTTTTATAAAGCTGGCAGACCGCTTTCACAATATGCGCACCCTTCAGGCACTCTCACCCGAAAAACGCCGCAGTATAGCCAAGGAAACCATGGAGATATATGCCCCGCTGGCCCACCGTCTGGGTATCTGGGAACTGAAATGGCAACTGGAAGACCTGGCCTTCCGTTACCTTGACCCCCGCCATTACCGGCAGGTAGCCAATCTGGTAGATTCAAAACTTGCCCAACGCCAGAATTATCTTGAACACGTAAGTGCCATTCTGCAAGGTGAATTTGAAAAAAACGGACTGAACGTTGAAGTCTCCGGCCGCCCCAAACACCTTTACAGCATTTATCAGAAAATGGAAAAGTATGCCTCGCAGGGCAAACAATTTGAAGATATTTATGACGTACTCGCCCTAAGGGTGCTGGTAAATGACATACCGGACTGTTACCATGCGGTAGGCATTGTCCACAGTCTGTGGCACCCCATACCGGGTGCTTTTGATGATTATATCGCCAACCCCAAACCAAACGGCTACCAATCCCTCCATACCGCCGTTATGAGCTTGGGCACTACCCCGCTTGAGGTTCAGGTACGCACCTACCAGATGCACCATATTGCCGAATACGGCGTAGCCGCCCACTGGCGTTATAAAACCGCCGGTAAAGAAGACGTAAACTTTGAAGACCGCATAGGCTGGTTAAGACAGCTTATAGAGTGGCACCGGGATATGCGCGGTGCCGAAGAATTTCTGGAATCTGTCAAGACCGATATTTTCAATGACCAGGTCTTTGTCTTTACCCCCAAAGGAGAAATAAAGGATTTGGCCAAGGGGGCTACCCCCATAGATTTCGCTTACCGCATTCATACCGAACTGGGCAACCGCTGTATAGGTGCAAAAGCTAACGGCAGGCTGGTACCGCTGGATTACCAGCTAAAAAACGGCGAGGTGGTAGAAATAGTCACCACCAAGAAAGACCGCGGGCCCAGCCGTGACTGGCTGAATGTCAATATGGGTTATATCAAAACCCATCACGCCCGCGAAAAGATACTGGCCTGGTTCAAGAAGCAGGAACGAACCGAAAATCTGGACCGCGGACGGGAACTGCTTGAAAAAGAGCTTAAGCATATCGGCATCAAAACAGTTGACCGTGATGCTTTGGCCAAAACCTTTAAATATGAAAACACAGATGAATTTCTGATGGCAATAGGTTACGGGGCAGTTTCAGTTCATCAGGTATCCATGAAACTCCTCAGCCAGCAGGAACAGCCGCGGGTGGTCACTCCCCCCACTCAAACCACCAAACCTACCTCCCAGAGCAGTGTTTCGGTGATGGGCACCGGTTCTCTTTTAACCAATATTGCCAAGTGCTGCAACCCGGTACCCGGGGACGATATTATAGGTTATGTCACCCGTAACCGGGGCGTTACGGTACACCGCCAAGACTGCCACAATATTCTGCACGAGGAAGAAAGGGAGAGACTGGTGAGCGTAGACTGGGGTATGCCAAAAGAAGAACTTTACCCGGCATCTATCCGCATTCAGGCATGGGACAGGGTGGGTCTGGTACGGGATGTTTCCACCGTGGTAGCTGAAGAAAAAATCAGTATCCTCTCCATGACTGTAACCGAAAATGACGATAAAACCACCACACTGGCCATGACTACCCAGATAAAAAGCCTTTCCCAGCTGACCAGATTGATGGCCAAACTTGAAGGTATACGCGGAATAATAAGCATAAACCGGGTGGGCGCGGACGGCTCAAGATCCGGCTAATCCTTCTTCTGCCAGCCAAAGCTGGCGTATAGCTAAATTCTTTACCCCTTTAACCCTCTGTGCTATAATTGGATATCTAATGAAAGCTTTTAGAGTCTGTCAAAATCTACCTCTGAAACCTCTCTTTTTTTGTCTCTTTTTAAAGAGCCTTTGTCTCAGCCTCTTATCATTTATATATTTTAAGCCGCAGGATGAAATGAAATTATGTTAGATGCAAATAAAGCCAAACCGGGTGCCAATTCAGAAACCTATACAGCCAGTGATATCCAGGTACTGGAAGGTCTGGCCGCTGTCCGCAAAAGGCCGGGCATGTATATCGGCTCTACAGACCAGCGGGGGTTGCATCACCTGGTTTATGAAATTGTTTATAACAGCGTAGATGAAGCCATGGCCGGGGTATGTGACCGGATTAAGGTCATAATGTTTAAAGACGGCAGTGTCAGCGTTGAGGATAACGGCCGCGGTATCCCGGTAGACATTCACTCTACTACCAAGATTTCCGCCCTTGAAACGGTTATGACCGTCCTGCATGCCGGTGCCAAATTCGGCGGCAAGACCTATCAGGTATCCGGCGGTCTGCATGGTGTGGGTGCTTCAGTGGTAAACGCTCTGTCCGAATGGACTACAGTCAAGGTCAGGCGCAACGGCAAAATTTACCAGCAAAGCTACCTGCGCGGCAAGCCCAGCACCCCGCTGGAAGAAGTGGGAGTATCAGAAGGTTCCGGTACCACCACTATATTCATGGCTGATTCACAAATATTTTCCACCACGGAATATGACTTTGAAACCCTGACTGACCGCCTGCGGGAGATAGCCTATCTCAACAAGGGGCTTGAGGTATATATTTACGACGAAAAATCTGATCAGGAACGTACTTATTACTTTGAGGGTGGTATTACCGGCTTTGTACGCCATCTAAACCGCAACCGCGAAGTACGCCACCGCCAGCCTATTTATATAACCAAAAAATCCGACAGCACTATTCTGGAAGTAGCTATCCAGTACAATGACGGCTACTCGGATTCCACCCTTACCTTTGCCAACTGTGTAAATACCGTAGACGGCGGTACCCACCTGACCGGTTTTCGTTCCGCCCTGACCCGGGCTTTTAATGACTACGCCCACAAGTCCAAATTTCTTAAAGACACCGACCCGAACCTGATGGGTGATGACGTACGTGAAGGCATCGTAGCCATCGTCAGCGTCAAACTGCCCGAACCCCAGTTTGAGGGACAGACCAAGGGCAAGCTGGGCAATATTGAAATAAAGAGTTTTGTGGAAAGTGCCGTTGCCGAACAGCTTTCCCTTTATCTGGAAGAACATCCGGATGATACCAAACGCATATTAGAAAAATGTATAACCGCCGCCAAGGCCCGTGAAGCCGCCCGCAAGGCCCGTGACCTGATTATCCGCAAGAGTGCTCTGGATACAGGCACCCTGCCTGGCAAGCTGGCAGACTGCTCAGAGCGTGATGCTTCGCTGTGCGAACTGTTTCTGGTAGAGGGTGATTCAGCCGGTGGTTCAGCCAAACAGGGCCGAAACCGCCGCTTTCAGGCCATACTCCCGTTACGGGGTAAAATTTTGAACGTAGAAAAGGCTTCACCTGACAAGATGCTGGCTCACGAAGAAATCAGGGCCATCATCACCGCTCTGGCAGCCGGTATAGATAATGATTTTGACCCCTCTAAACTGCGCTACAACCGTCTGGTACTCATGACAGATGCTGATGTGGACGGCTCTCATATACGGACACTCCTTTTAACCTTTTTCTTCCGCCATATGCCCCGCCTTATTACCGAAAGCCATTTATTCATTGCCCAGCCGCCTCTCTACAAGATAAAAATAGGCAGTACCGAGCACTGGGTATACAATGATGCTGAAAAAGAGGCTATCCTTGCCCAGACCAAGAGCACCAAGGTAGATATCCAGCGGTATAAAGGTCTGGGTGAAATGAGTGCCGAGCAACTCTGGAGGACTACCATGGACCCGGCCAGCCGCACCCTGCTTGAAGTAAAAGTGGAAGATGCCGCCAAGGCTGACCAGATTTTTAACCTGCTGATGGGCGGTGAAGTAGCTCCCCGCAAGGCCTTTATCCAGTCTCACTCCCGCACCGTCAAGAACCTGGATATCTAAGCCTTTATTAAAGCCTTAGAAAACAGCTAAGGGGCGTCTAAGACGCCCCTTAATTTTTATCTGACAGTTTTAATACCGGATTTATTTACGGCAGTACAGGTTGTGCTCTTTGATATACGAAGCAACTGCCGCCGGCACCAGATGTTCCACTCCCTGCCCGTTTTCTACTCTTTCCCGTACCAGAGAAGAAGATATATCAACCTCCGGCTTGGAAAGCAGGATAAGGCTCTGCTGTAAACCGGGCAATTTATCATCCAGTTCGTCCACGTCCGGTTTCACCTGCCCTATGCGGGGTGCGGCTACCAGCCGGCAAAGCCGTATTATTTCAGAAGCCTTGTGCCAGCGCGGCAAAGCCTCCAGATTATCCCAGCCCAGCATAAAGTAAAGCTCGGTCTTTTCGGGCAAAATAGTCTTCAGATCGTTTAAGGTATCAGCCGTATAGGTGGGACCGCTTCTTTTTATTTCAATATCCATAACCCTGAAATAGGGCTTGTCCGATATGGCCAGCTTAACCATATTCAGGCGGTCTTCAGCCGGGCTGATAGTTTTATCCGCTTTATAATAGGGCTGACCGGTGGGTATAAAAATAACCTCGTCCAGCCCCAGCCTGTTTTTTACCTCATCGGCCAGTATCAGGTGGCCGGTATGAATGGGGTCAAAAGTTCCCCCCAGTATGCCTGTTTTTAAAGATACCATTCCATCCTGCCGGTTATAATCTTTTGGCCGATAACTGCCCCGGACTTTATCAAAGATTGCTGGACACTGCGGTGTTTCAAAAGCACCATTACCTGCCGCCTGACCTCCGGGTCTTCAATATCAGAGTGCTCAATAATCCGCTCAATCTCAGGGGCTTCCACCTGCCAGCCATCTTCCAAACGGGTAATACGAAAACCCATTTTACCCTTGGGGGCAGGCCGGAAAATCTTTACTTCATGGTCGGGAGCTGTTTCGGATATATCCGCCGCTTTAAGAATGTCCAGCTTTTCCGCTACTTTAGCCAGCAGTACATCCACCCCTTCGCCTGTCAGGGCGGAAATAAAAAATACCTCCAGCCCGGCTTCTTTAAAAGTCTCCTTAAGTTCTTCCCGCCTGAGCTGTACCAGCTCATCATCTATCTTGTTTATAGCTACCACCTGGGGGCGTTCGGACAAAGAGGCATCGTAAAGATACAGCTCGCTGTTGACCTTTATCATATCGTCTATAGGGTTTTCTGAAGTGCCATCCAGCAGGTGGATAACCATACGGGTGCGGGAAATATGGCGTAAGAAATCGTGCCCGAGACCCTTGCCCAGATGGGCATTTTCAATAAGTCCGGGTACTTCTGCCATGACAAAGACACCCTCCGGACGTTCGATAACCCCCATTACCGGTGATAGAGTAGTAAAAGGATAGTTGGCTACTTTGGGTTTAGCCGCTGTCAGCAGGGAAAGCAGTGAAGACTTGCCCACATTCGGATAGCCGATAATAGCCACATCGGCAATAAGTTTCAGTTCCAGTATCAGGTCATATTCGCCGCCCGGCTGGCCTTTTTGAGCCAGCATGGGGGCTTGATTGGTAGAGGAAACAAAATGGGTATTACCCAACCCTCCCTGTCCCCCGTGAGCTACCAGGGTGCGGTCTCCGTCGGCCGCCAAATCAGCCAGAACCCTTTTCTGGCCGTTTTCCTCCAGAATAGTAGCCACCGTACCAACCGGCACTTTTATCACCAGGTCTGCCCCGTTGTGGCCAGTGCAACGGCTGCCCATACCGCCTTCACCGTTAGAGGCTTTATGAACTCTTTTATGCTTAAAATTTAAAAGGCTGTAAAGCCCGGAATCAGCTTCCAGATATACGTTGCCGCCGTCTCCGCCGTCGCCCCCGTCAGGCCCGCCGTAAGGAACGAATTTTTCACGCCTGAAGCTCACCTTGCCACTACCGCCGTCTCCAGCCTTGATATTAATTTCTACTCTGTCAAACATCTCTAAAACACCTTATCTAAAAAGTTATCTAATTCTTAGGTTATCGAAATCACTTAAACTTTAACTTGTTTATTTTTAAGTATATCAGAAATAATAATAATAAGACTTTACGAATAAAATCGCTATTTTAAAGCACGAAGCCATTTTTTAAAGCAGAGATTTCTTAAAGTTATCTAAAATTTAGTCCGGTTATCGAAAAATATACCGAAGTTATAGAAAGACTGTCGAAAAGGAATAGAAAAAACCTGTAAATGCCCCCGGTGGGCAACCAAGTATTACAGAAAAAACAACAACCATGGAAATGTCAGGAATAAATGGCAGTTAAAGGAATCAGGGAAGGCGCTGTTGGGAAAGGTGGTTTTGAACCTCGGTCATTTTCAGACGCAGAAAGGTGCTGTTTTCCAGCTCCAGCTGGATTTTATCACAGGCATGGCTGACGGTAGAAGCACTTCTTCCGCCTAAAGACTGACCTATCTCTACCAGAGAGGCAGAATTTTGTTGTTTGAGTATAAACATGGCAAACTGGCGGGCCAGAGCAGTATCTTTGTCACGGGCGGCACCCAAAAGTTCGGTTGTCGGTATCTGAAATACCTGGGATACGGCTGAAATTATATTACCCGGACGAAGGGGGCTGTTTTCCCTGACCGGACGGGAGCCAATGTCCGAAAGGGCTCTGGCAGCCAGGTCGGGGGTAATGGCAGCCCTTAGCAAACGGGCATACGCCAGCACCCGGTTAAGGCTGCCTTCCAGTTCGCGGATATTGTGCTTCACTGCCTGTGCCAGATATTCCAGAGTATCCATATTCAGTTCTGTACCGGATTGCTCAGCTTTAAGCTGCAGAAGCTCAAGACGGGTTTTTTCATCCGGCGGTTCAATCTCAATAGTGAGCCCCCACTCAAAGCGTGACCGTAATCTTTCGGCCAGCTGGGGCAGTGACTTGGGTGGGGAATCTGCCGAAATAACTATCTGGCGGTTGGAATTATGCAGATCATTAAAGGTATGGAATAAACATTCTTCAGTCTGTTCCTTACCGCCAATAAACTGGACATCATCCAAAAGCAATAGGTCTACATCCCGGTAACGGGAACGGAATTCTTCAGTTTGGCCGTTTCGGATAGAAGATATAAAGTCAGTGGTAAACTGTTCTCCGCTGACATACAGAGCCTTGCGGCGGTTCAGGTTTGCCAGATGTCCGATGGCCTGCAGGAGATGGGTTTTGCCTAAACCAGCCTCTGCATAAATATAAAGAGGGTTATAACTCTTTCCGGGATTCTGGGCGGCTGCCAGCGAGGCAGCGTGAGCCATGCGGTTGCATGACCCCACTATGAAAGATTCAAAGGTATAACGGGGATTAAAGGGAGATTCCTGTTTCTGTTTGTTTGTCTGAGGAACAGCAGCCGGTACCTGCCCGGACTGGATAAGCTGAAAACAGAGCTCTACCGGACTGTGGGTAGTATTTATCAGGGTTTTTTCAATCAGCGAACGCTGATTAAGCTCCAGATATTCGGCCACAAAAGTATTGGGAACGCCTATAACAAATTCACTGCCGTCGTATTTAAGGCCGACAGTTTTGGCAAACCAGGTACGGAAATTGGGCTTGTTTACCTGAAGTTCAATCTCCCCCAGGGCTGTTTCCCATAGTTCTTGTGCAGGCCGAATAGACAAAAATATCCCTCCCAGTAATTAAACCGTGTTTGAAATCAAGGGGGTACACACTCTGCCATGAAAATGATCCACCCCTGTAAGAATAAGTACCAATCTGTTAAAGACTAGATAAATAGTAACAATGGCGGTTGACAACAAGCAAGGTGCCTGTGATAGGGATAGAAGGTCACTTGACACTCTGTTACTCTCCAAATCTCTCTGGCAGGCTTGATTTTAGCCTCTTTTAGCCCTCCTAGATACATAAATTAAAATAAAGTTGT